>NZ_JARJBE010000100.1:0-309 GCF_029269915.1 Rhodococcus sp. C3V | reverse complement strand
GGTTTGTGAGTTCGTCGGCGCCTGCTCAGACGGTGACCGTTTCTGATCCGGCTCCAGTGGATGTGGAGACCACGACGTCGTTGTCGGTTCCCGCGACTGCGCGATCTCGTCGGAGAGCTGCTGAACGTGGGCGGCGTCCGCGTCCCGGGCAAGGCTTCGGGTCAGGTCCGCTTGCGGGTCGCGATCTCGTCGGAGAGCTGCTGAACGGTACGTTGGGTCGATCTGAGGCGACGAAAGTGCTGTTCGCTCGAAGTCGGGGTGCCGGCGGCGTGCCCGCCCTTGATGGTGCGAACGGTACGTTGGGTCGAT
>NZ_JARJBE010000099.1:0-331 GCF_029269915.1 Rhodococcus sp. C3V | reverse complement strand
CATGGCGGCGGCAACCTATCCGGCAATGACCAATCCTGGTTCGAAAGCGCGCATCTGGTAGGACCCCATTTGATGAGCCACTCGCTATCAGAGAATCAATGCGTGTGAAGCGCCGACGAACTCACAAACCCTGCACCAGCAGTGAAGTCAGCCGTAACACTCTGCGCACCAGCAACATCGAACGCGTGCGACAGAGTCGCAACACCACCAGTCACCGTCAGCGCCGACGAACTCACAAACCCTGCACCAGCAGTGAAGTCAGCCGTAACACTCTGTGCACCAGCAGCATCGAACGCGTGCGACAGAGTCGCAACACCGCCACTCACCGTGA
>NZ_JARJBE010000098.1:0-339 GCF_029269915.1 Rhodococcus sp. C3V | reverse complement strand
ATTCACACGCATTGATTCTCTGATAGCGAGTGGCTCATCAAATGGGGTCCTACCAATACGGCTTGATCCGGTAGTGCCGTGCCTCTCGCAGTGAAGATGTGAAACCTGCTGGCTGAGATAGGTGCCTCACTGATTAAGCATTGGTAACTGTCAGACCAAGTTTACTCATATATACTTTAGATTGATTTAAAACTTCATTTTTAATTTAAAAGGATCTAGGTGAACGTCGGGGCCGTACAGCTCGGCGGCGTCGAGGGCGCGGGTGATCCGGTACGGGGACAGCGCGCCGGTGGCCCACTGTTCGTAGGCCAGGTCATGGGCGGCTCTGCGCTGCGCCGC
>NZ_JARJBE010000097.1:0-356 GCF_029269915.1 Rhodococcus sp. C3V | reverse complement strand
AGTGCCTCTGGATGTCGCTCCACAAGGTAAACAGTTGATTGAACTGCCTGAACTATCTAGAGCGCACATTTCCCCGAAAAGTGCCACCTAAATTGTAAGCGTTAATATTTTGTTAACCTTTCTTCGCCTCCGGCTGGCTGCGGGACGTCAGTCGATATGCTCGACCCTGCCCCCCGCAGCCTTTCTTCGCCTCCGGCTGGCTGCGGGACGTCAGTCGATATGCTCGACCCTGCCCGAACGAGGGGTAGCGGGTGCCGGCCTCCCATTCGTCGACTGCCGGCTCTTGTGCCCCGCATGCGATGTCGACGTCGGGGCCGTACAGCTCGGCGGCGTCGAGGGCGCGGGTGATCCGGTAC
>NZ_JARJBE010000096.1:0-381 GCF_029269915.1 Rhodococcus sp. C3V | reverse complement strand
CCGGTACTGCGAAGCCGCCGACGGGTCCGGAGATCACTCCTCCGCCCGTGACGACGGAGCATCCGGTTCTGTCTCCGAAGATTGCTGTGGTGAAGTCTTCTGATCCGGTGTCGGGTTCGAATGTTGTGCACCGTACCGACAGCAGTATTCGGAGCAACCGTCGCCGTCAGATCAACCGCCGTACCCGTGACGGCAGTCGCCGGAACCGACAACGACGTCGTCGTCTCCACATCCACCGGAGCCGGATCAGAAATATATACTTTAGATTGATTTAAAACTTCATTTTTAATTTAAAAGGATCTAGGTGAAGATCCTTTTTGATAATCTCATGACCAAAATCCCTTAACGTGAGTTTTCGTTCCACTGAGCGTCAGACCCCGT
>NZ_JARJBE010000095.1:0-405 GCF_029269915.1 Rhodococcus sp. C3V | reverse complement strand
ACGATTTCCGAATATATTTGATAAAACATCAAATAGAATTGTGATTTCCGAATATATTTGATAAAATATCAAATAGAATTACGATTTCCGAATATATTTGATAAAACATCAAATAGAATTGTGATTTCCGAATATCTGAGAACAGCCATTACAGTGCACCTCCCATAGCCTGCTGCGTGTTTGCCTGCTGTGTATTTGCGTGGTGTGCACCGACACCCGGATCGATACCGGATGCGTGGTACTGGACATCGTCCCCGGTCAACTTCATGACAGAAACGGTCACCGTCTGAGCAGGCGCCGACGAACTCACAAAGCCAGCACCAGCAGTGAAGTCAGCCGTAACACTTTGTGCACCAGCAACATCGAACGCGTGCGACAGAGTCGCAACACCACCAGTCACCGTCA
>NZ_JARJBE010000054.1:0-1236 GCF_029269915.1 Rhodococcus sp. C3V | reverse complement strand
TGGCATGACCCCCATCAAGTGAGCCGCAAGTTATGAGAATCCTTCCGCCCTGATCAAGGGCATGAAAGGCTACAACTCATGGCTGGACGTAAACGGCACACGCCCGAACAGATCATCCGAAAGCTGCGCCAAGGCGACGAACTCGCCGCCAAAGGCACCGACGTCGAGGAAATCGCCCGACAACTCGACGTTTCCGTGCCGACGCTCTACAACTGGCGCAAGCAGTACGGCGGCATGAAAGCCGACGACGCCAAAGAGTTCAAAGAACTCAAGAACGAGAACGTGCTGCTCAAGAAGCTCCTCGCCGAAGCCGAACTCGAAAAGGCGGCGCTCAAGGAGATCGCGAAGGGAAAATTCTGAGCCCGACCGCCAAACGAAACGCTGTGACGATGCTTCAGGAGACGATGGGGCTCGCGCAGCGTTTCGCGTGCAAGGTCGTCGGGCAACCGCGATCGACTCAGCGGAAAGAGCTTAGGAGGAACACCCCGGGCGATCCGGACGCGGATCTGCGGAAGTGGTTGCGAGACTGGGCCAAAGCCAACCAAAGAAAAGGGTTCCGCCGGGCGTGGGCGGACTTGCGTGCTGACGGTTGGGTGATCAACAAAAAGAAGGTTCAACGTCTCTGGCGCGAGGAAGGATTGCGGGTGAAGGTGCGCAAAATCCGTAAACGTGCCGGCGCCTCGACCACTCCGATCACCGAGGCAAACGCACCGAAAGTCGTGTGGGCGATCGACTTCCAGTTCGATTCGACGACGGACGGGAGGAAATTCAAGATCGCGTCGATGGTCGACGAACACACCCGTCAGTCGGTGCTCAACATCGTCGAGAGATCCATTCCGGCAGGGGATCTCGTCGCAGCCTTGGAGAAGTCGTTCACACTCTGGGATGGCCCGCCGCAAGTACTGCGGTGCGACAACGGCCCGGAGTTCATCTCCGAAGCACTCAGGACGTTCTGCGAGGATCGCATCGGTATCGGCTACGTTCCACCCGGTCAGCCGTGGAAAAACGGCTACATCGAGTCCTTCAACAACCGTGTCCGTGACGAATGCCTGAACATGAACGAATTCCACAGCGTCCTCGAAGCCCGAGTGGTCATCGAGGACTGGAAGGAGGACTACAACAATCGGCACCGTCATTCGCCGCTGGCGTACCGAACTCCGAATGAGTACGCTGCCAGCTGTATTCACACGCATTGATTCTCTGATAGCGAGTGGCTCATCAAATGGGGTCCTACCA
>NZ_JARJBE010000094.1:0-423 GCF_029269915.1 Rhodococcus sp. C3V | reverse complement strand
AACGTCTGAACCGGTACCCGACACCCGAACGAGGCTGGGGAGGAGGGGAAGGGTCGCGAAAAGCGCCCCGTCTCGCGTCCACCGCCCCGTCATCATCATGCTCCCAATCATACACCCCCACCCACCAAACCGCAAAACAAGTGATCTTGATACGTTCAGCACTGAGAACAGCCATTACAGTGCACCTCCCATAGCGTGCTGTGTGTTTGCGTGGTGGGCTCCGGCGCCCGGATCGATACCGGATGCGTGGTACTGGACATCGTCCCCGGTCAACTTCATGAGGTTGTTTTGCGGTTTGGTGGGTGGGGGTGTATGATTGGGAGCATGATGATGACGAGGCAGTGGACGCGAGACGGGGCGCTTTTCGTGACCCTTCCCCTCCTCCCCAGCCTCGTTCGGGTGTCGGGTACCGGTTCAGACGTT
>NZ_JARJBE010000093.1:0-438 GCF_029269915.1 Rhodococcus sp. C3V | reverse complement strand
TGGCCCTGCTCCTTGGCCAGGCGCACCAACTCCGCGGCCGCCGCAGCTTCCGCGGCGGCGAATTCGGTGATCAGCGGTCGCCATCGGGCCCGCTCGGCTTTGCTGATGTGGCACCACATCGTGGTGTCTCGGAGGTCGAGGTCCTCGGCGGTTGATCTGACGGCGACGGTTGCTCCGAATACTGCTGTCGGTACGGTGCAGTTCAAGTCGAATGGCGCTGCGATCGGTTCGCCGGTGACGGTGACTGGTGGTGTTGCGACTCTGTCGCACGCGTTCGATGTTGCTGGTGCATCAGGGCGGAAGGATTCTCATAACTTGCGGCTCACTTGATGGGGGTCATGCCATCACCTTTTAAATCCCCTCAATGTGGAAATGCTTACCTTAATAAGGTCATACTGGGATGACAGGGCCTCTGACCTGCACTATCTTGGAATTCAT
>NZ_JARJBE010000092.1:0-327 GCF_029269915.1 Rhodococcus sp. C3V | reverse complement strand
ACTGCACCGTGCCGACAGCGTTGTTCGGAGCAACCGTCGCGGTCAGGTCAACCGCCGTACCCGTGACGGCAGTCGCCGGAACCGAGAGTGACGTCGTGGTCTCGACATCCACCGGAGCCGGATCAGAAACGGTCACCGTCTGAGCAGGCGCCGACGAACCAGTCGACGAATGGGAGGCCGGCACCCGCTACCCCTCGTTCGAGCAGCTCCTCGCCCTGGCCGCGCTGACCCACCAATCCCCGGACTCGCGTTCATCGCACGCGCCGGCGACGAGGACCTCGACCTCCGAGACACCACGATGTGGTGCCACATCAGCAAAGCCGAGCG
>NZ_JARJBE010000091.1:0-346 GCF_029269915.1 Rhodococcus sp. C3V | reverse complement strand
GTCGTCGTGGGCTCAGTCGTCGTGGGCTCAGTCGTCGTGGGCTCAGTCGTCGTGGTCGTGGGCTCAGTCGTCGTGGGCTCAGTCGTGGTCGTGGGCTCAGTCGTCGTGGGCTCAGTCGTGGTCGGCTCAGTCGTCGTGGGCTCAGTCGTGGTCGGCTCAGTCGTGGTCGCGCTCCGGGGCAACTTTTCCAGCCTATCCCATCATGATCATCGGCGCAAACCGCTGAACATTCGGGGAAGAACTGGAGGTGAAGCACAACCATACACGATGGAAACTACTTCAGATTTTGGTCAGGCACTTCGTACAACCTCGTGTCACTCACCCTCGCAGGTGGGAGTCGGTGTCC
>NZ_JARJBE010000053.1:0-1238 GCF_029269915.1 Rhodococcus sp. C3V | reverse complement strand
TCAGTATGTTTCCGATCCGGGCCAACGATCGGCGAACGTGATCGCAAACGCGTTCGGAGCAGGCTTCCACCGCACAATCCATCGTGCCTGGCCCTTGCCGGTCGGGTCCAGCGAACGCGTCACCAAATAGAGGCATTTCAGTGCGGCAGCTTCCGTGGGGAAATGCCCGCGCGCTTTGACTGACCTCCGATATCTGGCGTTGAGTGACTCAATCGCGTTGGTGGAGCAAAGCACTCGCCGTATCTCGGTGTCGTAATCGAGGAACGGGATGAACTCCTGCCAGGCATTGGTCCACAACCTGATGATCGCCGGATACCGGTTCCCCCAGCGCTCGGCGAGATCGTCGAAGGCTGCCCGCGCTGCCGTCTCGGTCGGGGCGGTATAAATCGGTTTGAGATCGTGTTTGAGCCCGTCCCAGTGCTGACGCGACGACAACCGAAAGGTGTTGCGAATCAAATGGATCACGCATGTCTGGACCGTGGTGGCCGGCCAGACGTTTTCGACGACTTCCGGTAGGCCTTTCAATCCGTCGCAGACCAGGAAGAACACGTCCCGGGTGCCCCGATTTCGGATATCCGTCAGCACCGACATCCAAAATTTGGCGCCCTCACCGCCGGTGCCGGCCCACAATCCGAGCACGTCACGGTGGCCGTCGAGACTGACGCCGATCGCGGCGTAAATCGGCCGGTTGGCGACCTGACCGTCTCGAACTTTGACGACGATCGCGTCGATGAAGATTGCCGCGTATACCTCATCGAGGGGTCGGGCAGCCCAGTCCTGCATTTCCTCGAGCACTTTGTCTGTGATCCGCGAGATGGTCTCTTTCGAGACCGAGGCGCCGTAGATTTCGGCGAAGTGGGCGCTGATCTCACCTGTCGTTAATTCTTTGGCATACAACGACAACACGATCTCATCGACCCCGCTGAGGCGTCGTTGTCGCTTTTTGACGATCTGCGGCTCGAACGTCCCCTCCCGATCACGAGGGACGTCGATCGGAACGTGACCGCTGGCCTCGGTCAACACCGTTTTCGATCTGGTTCCGTTCCGGATATTGGACGATTCCCGTTCCGGCGGAGCGTGGTTCTTGTCGTGCCCGAGGTGTTCGGTCATTTCTTCGTTCAGCGCGGTTTCCAGGACGGTTTTGGTGAACTGCTTGAGCAACCCGTCCGGCCCGGTCAGCGACTGGCCCTGCTCCTTGGCCAGGCGCACCAACTCCGCGGCCGCCGCAGCTTCCGCGG
>NZ_JARJBE010000052.1:0-1261 GCF_029269915.1 Rhodococcus sp. C3V | reverse complement strand
AGGTCGAACGGTACAACCGCATCCTCGCCGAAGAGTTGCTCTACTCGCGAATACACCAGCGAGCGGCAACGGCGCACCACGATCGAAGTCTGGAACGTTCACTACAATTACCACCGACCGCATTCAGCACGCGGAGGACGACCGCCCGCCGCTTACCGCCGGCACCGCGTCGCCAACGTCCGTTCCTCCTACAACTAGCCCGAAACTGGCTCACGGGGCAACGTGGGTAATATCTTCGGGAACGAGTGGTAAAGACCGTGTTTCGCTTGTGTGAGGCTGGTCGTCGCGAATTCCGAATCGGTGGCACCGAACAGCTGAGCGGCTTTGCTCTAGCAGGGTATCGATTAGTTTGCTCCGAATTCACAGGCTGAATATCGACTGGTTGGTTTGTCGGTTTGGTCACAGGTGCAATGTTTAACTACCGGTCGTTCGACCTTTGCGCTAGCTTTCATTTAGTTAATAATCTACCGAGGAGTCTGTCATGGGATCTTTCGACACCGCATCGCCCAGCGCTGGATCGCTCGAGGATCTGAACCTCGGCAACATCAGTGAACTGCTTAAGCTCGGCATCACTGCAGTATCCTTCATTTCCGCCCTGAACTCGCTCAGTTGAGCGCCGTTTCGAGTTGATGTGACGACGCACTGCGAGCTGGACTCGGCATGAAAATGATCCCGGGATCTGGAGCTGAACCGACCGAGCTGGCTGCCAGTGCAATGTGTAGCTACAGGTCAGGCATGTAGAGCGACAGTCGGTCTCGACTTTTCTGGCAAGTCTCGCGAGAGCAGAATTCTCCGGACGGGGTCTTGGTGAACGGGTTCGCTGGTGAGTCTGATTGTTGAGTTACCTCGGCGGAAACTGGGATCGGCAGGAAGTTCCATGCAGAGTCTGAACTCTGTCGACGGATTCTCTGTAGCGCTCGCTGTGGTTTGCCTGTCGACGAACCGGCGGGTTGTGTAGAGGGTGAGATTCAGCCGTCCCGCACCGTGTGGTCACTGCCTTCGTGCCTACTGCGCGGTTGCGAATTATGCAATGGAGCAACATGTTTTCCAGCAAGCCGGTGTCAGGATCACAATTCCCATAAGTGGTGGAAAATTCTCTGTCTTTTACTTTTGCATTGCCATTTGTGGGCAAAACAGTTGTTTCCCGATTCTCTCCGTAGTCTGTCGCCGACCTCTCGTCCGGCGCGAGATCGATTGTCTGTGTGTTGAACGAAAGGTGTTCGTCATGCGTAACCGTGTCTTCCCACGCCGTGCCGGGGAG
>NZ_JARJBE010000090.1:0-426 GCF_029269915.1 Rhodococcus sp. C3V | reverse complement strand
GTAGTTGATAGTCACAAGGATGGTAAGTTAGTCTACTATTTTATTAAAAATATCAAAATCTTAAATCTTATGGAGCTTGGCGTAAATTTTAAAGAAGAGGTGCTAGCATGAGTGAGAAAATGACCGAAAAAACCTATCGAATAGAAGGATTAAGCTGTACAAATTGTGCAGGTAAATTTGAAAAAAATGTAAAGCAGTTGCCAGGAGTTACGATACCGGTGACCTTGTTGTTGATCAACGTGCCACCGGCAACACCGGCATTGACCTTCACCTGATAAGTCAAAACAACAGACTTACCCGGCTCCAGAACACCAGTCCACGAGAGCGCCGTCCCCGAGAGCGTCGGAGCAGCGGCAGCAGCACCGTCGACTGTCGCCTTGAGCGAACCGTCCACCAACGTCGCGTTGTCGAGAACCTTCGACAGAT
>NZ_JARJBE010000051.1:0-1301 GCF_029269915.1 Rhodococcus sp. C3V | reverse complement strand
CAGCGGCTTCTTCTTTTGGATAGATAATTTTTACTTAATAGGTCATATCTACTATTATATCAAGATGTGAGCATAAATTGGGAAAATGCGAAGAAAAAATAGAAAATTTTTTGTTTCTATTTTTAGTCAGCATCAAAATTTATTTTTTTTATCACTTTTTATTGGTGCAAACTGAATTATTATAGATTTTTATTTTTTACGCAAATTGTAAAATGAAGTTAGCCACCTTGAGTCAAGCAAAAAACATCTGAATCTCTTATACTAGAAGTTCGACCAAATAGTATAAAAAGGAAATTCAGATGCAAGACTATTCTATCACAAGCCAGAGCAAAGGGAAACACCTGACCAATCAAGACCGTTTAAACATTGAACGTTGGCACAATAAAGAAGGACTGAGCAACCGTGAGATTGCGCGCTTATTGAATAAAGCTCATGGGACGATTGACAGAGAGATGAAGCGAGGGGAAATCCAGCTCAAGCGGAAGGTAAAATACTCTGCTAAAAAGGCTCAAGAAAATTATGAAGGATTGAGGGCTCACAGTGTTCGTCCGAGTAAACTCACGACTGAGATTGATTGTTATGTGAGTACACGTCTTAAAGAAGACAAGGACTCTTTGGAAGTCATTCATCAGGCTCTAAAAGGAGTTTCTCTGAGCAGCCTCTACAATTGGGTCAACTGGGGCTGGTTAGAAGCCAAGCGTCATCATCTTTTCTATCCGCAGTATAAGGCGGCAAAGAAAATCAAACCTCGTGCGCCAAAGCATCCTTTTGGTAAGTCTATTGAAGAACGGCCTGAGTTCATTAACAATCGCTTAGAAGTGGGGCATTACGAGATTGACACGGTCATTCTTACGAGAGCTAAGAACAAGGTGCTTTTGACGCTCACAGAGCGAAAATACCGCACGGAGATCATTCGCTTGATTGATGGGAAAACAGCACAGGCGGTCAATGATGAGCTGGTGGAACTTCAAAAAAGTTATGACTTCAAATCCATTACCCCTGACAATGGCCATGAATTTGCAAGGCTCTCTGAGGTCGTAAGCTGTCCAGTTTACTATGCACACGCCTACGCGAGCTTTGAGCGAGGGACGAATGAAAACCATAACCGAATGATTCGTAGGCATCTGCCAAAAGGCACAACAAAGACGACCCCTGAAGAAGTCGCCGCTATCGAGTATTGGATGAACCATTATCCAAGAAAAATGTTCAACTATAAGAGTTCATATGAGATGAGCTTGGCTGGCTAACTTGGACTTGCAATTTGCGTAAAAAATTAAATGATCGCTAATAAGGGATATAAG
>NZ_JARJBE010000050.1:0-1382 GCF_029269915.1 Rhodococcus sp. C3V | reverse complement strand
CGGTCACTCACCGCGGGAAGGTCCACGAAATGAAGATGATCGAACCGAGCTACCTGGGAAATCCGATCGAGCGCGTCGACGGATACGCGAAGGTCACCGGCACGGCGCTCTACGCATTCGAGCATCCCCTGGAGAATCCCACCTACCTGCACGCCGTAGAGGCGACGGTTGCGCGTGGCCGCGTCGCCAGCATGAAAACGGAACTGGCAGAGGCACTTCAGGGTGTGGTTGCCGTGATAACCGTCTTCGATGCCCCGCACTTGGCGGAAACCGAAGATCGAGAGCTGTCCGTACTCCAGGACCCAGCCGTCCACTTCCGCGGTCAATTCATCGGTGCTGTGATTGCCGAAACACCCGAGACAGCCCGTCATGCCGCGGGATTGGTGCAAGTCAAGTACGACGAACTCCCGCATGATTCCGAGTTGCGATCCGATCGCGACGGCCTTTATGCCCCGGAGGATGTCAACGGCTTCCCGACCGACACAACTGCCGGCGATATCGAGTCCGCCTTCACGGATGCCGAAGTGACAATCGACCAGACCTACACCACCCCAATCGAACACAACAATCCCATGGAACCGCACGCCTGCATCGCAATCTGGAAGGATGGCGCCAAGGACGGGCGCGCAAGCCTCACCCTGTACGACTCCACCCAAGGAGTCCACGTCGTTCGCGAGACTCTGGTACCGATGTTCGGGCTCGAACTCGATCAGATGCGTGTCGTGGCCCCACACGTCGGCGGAGGCTTCGGTTCGAAGGGATCACCACACGCACACAACGTATTAGCGATTCTCGCTGCCCGTAGGACGGCGGGGCGACCGGTCAAGTTCGCGCTCACGCGCCAGCAGATGTTCGCGATCGTCGGATACCGCACCTCCACGATCCAACACATTCGCCTCGGCGCCAACACCGACGGCCGTCTGACGGCAATGTCCCACGACGTCATCGAACAAACGTCGAAGATCAAGGAATACGCGGAACAGACTGCTGTTGCCACCAGGATCATGTATGCCACACCCAATCGCTCTACCTCGCACCGAGTTGCAGCCCTCGATGTTGCGGTCCCGTTCTGGATGCGTGCCCCGGGTGAGACTCCGGGAATGTACGCGGCCGAGGTCGCGATGGACGAACTGGCCGTAGCTTGCGGTCTCGACCCGATCGAACTTCGCGTTCGCAACGAACCGGAAGTCGATCCGGAGAGCGGCAATCCCTGGTCGGGAAGACATTTGATTGAATGCATGAGAGACGGTGCGGAGAGATTCGGTTGGGAGAATCGGGGCCCAAGCCGTGGACGCAGCCTGGACGGCGACTGGATGGTGGGCACCGGCATGGCGGCGGCAACCTATCCGGCAATGACCAATCCTGGTTCGAAAGCGCGCATC
>NZ_JARJBE010000049.1:0-1405 GCF_029269915.1 Rhodococcus sp. C3V | reverse complement strand
CCTTGACTCGAAAGTATGTTCGAGTATGATGGGAGGTGGAACGGGGGGTTCTCATGACGATCAACATCACCGACGATGCCGTCACCGACGTGGTCAACAACTCCGCCGTGGGTGTGCGCGGACGATTGTGGCGGCTTCACCCCAGCGACGTCCGCGAGATCGCCATCACCGCGTCAGCGGAAATCCTTCGCCTGGAAGCCATTCGAGTGGCCGCTGTCGACACCCTGACGTTGAACCCGGACGAACAAGTACTCTGCTACCGCGGCACCGGACAATGGCTCGCGAACCACACCATGCTGCAGATCTCCGCCGGCAGAAGAATCGCAGCCCTGGGCAAAGCGCTACGGTCGTTTCCCGAGATCGAAGACCAATTCGATGCCGGTGACCTCACTTTCGAGCACGCAGCACTGATCGTGGCGTTCTGCGAATCCCCACCCAAGGCAATGCCCGACGCCGCACTACCGTACTGCCGCGACACACTCCTCGCCGCAGCATCCGGAACCGAAGCAACCACCGTCAAACTGCGCTACGCCATCAGCGTCCTCGAGCACATGTTCGAATCCGACGACCCACCACCAAGCGAAGACACCGACCGCAACGAACTGCGCATCTCCCCCACCCTCAACGGAAGAGTCGCCGTCCGAGGCGATTTCGACGGAGTGACCGGCGAAATGCTTCTCTCCGCCCTCTCCAACCTCTCCATGCCCACCCCCGCCGAAGACGGCACACCCGACAAACGACCCGCCGCCACACGCAACGCAGACGCCATGGCAGAACTCATCCGACGCTACCTCGACAACGCTGCCACCGGCATCGACGGCGGCCAACGCCCACACCTGAACGTGCACATCAACGCCAAAGACCTGGCCTACCAACGTGAATGCGCCACAACGGGTGATGGCTCAACACCTGCCCCGTCCGAGGACGACGATCCCGGCATGCTCGATCTCGACTTTCACGATCTCGACAAACAAGATCTCGATGTCGGCCACATGCCCTGGATGGGACCACTGAGCGTCGGCCGCACCCGCATGATCGCCTGTGACTGCATGCTCTCCAGCGTCCTCCTCGACGGAAACGGTGCCCCACTCGATGTCACCCCACTCAAAAGGCTTGTCACCGCAGCACAACGCACCGCCCTGATCGCCCGCGACAAAGGGTGCGCCTTCCCCGGCTGCGACTGCGTCCCCGCCTGGACCGACGCCCACCACATCAAACACTGGGCCAAAGGAGGACCAACCGTCATGGACAACCTGGTCCTGCTCTGCCGAACCCACCACACCCTGATGCACCGAAAACCCGGATTCACCGGACAATGGGAAATCCGAATGGGCACCGATCACCTGCCCTGGTTCATCCCACCACCGGGCATCGACCCCGACCGGAAACCCCGCCGCTCCACCAC
>NZ_JARJBE010000005.1:0-424508 GCF_029269915.1 Rhodococcus sp. C3V | reverse complement strand
AGGTAGCTCGGTTCGATCATCTTCATTTCGTGGACCTTCCCGCGGTGAGTGACCGCAGAACCGAAACCATGACGCCGCGTGTCAAAGGAATCTTGAAAGCATTGCCCGACTGTGGTTTCGCGTCCGCTAGTTCTGCATCTGCCGCCCATATGAAGACTTCCTCGGTCGGCGTAGATCCGCGCAGGACCTCTTCCGCCTTGTAGGCGCGCCAGGGACGGTGCGCCACGCCTCCGAGAGCGATTCGGGCTCCGGTGACAGTATCGTTTTCGATTTCGATCTCGGCGGCGGCCGAAACCAAAGCGAAAGCGAACGAGGCGCGATCACGTGTCTTGAGGTACGTCGACAGCGCCGCTGGGGCGGGCGCGGGAAGCTCGACTGCAACGATCAACTGGTTTGGAGCCAGGGCGGTGTCGCGCTCTGGTGAATCGCCAGGGAGACGGTAAAATTCGGTGATCGGAATGCGGTGTTCGCCACCCTCGTCTCGGACGACAATGACGGCGTCCAGTGCAGCCAGTGCGACTGCCATGTCCGACGGGTGAACGGCAATACATTGGTCGGAGGCACCCAGGATCGCGTGGTAGCGCACGTAGCCTCCGATGGCAGAACAACCCGATCCGGGTTCTCGCTTGTTGCACGGAGTTGTCACGTCCTGGAAGTAGACGCACCTGGTTGCCTGCATCAGGTTGCCGGCAGTGGTCGCCGCATTGCGTAACTGCCCTGATGCTCCGGACAAGAGGGCACGCGCAAGCACTGCGTATCGGCTACGGATGACGGGGTGGGCTGCGAGATCGGTGTTTCGGACTGTCGCTCCGATACGGACCCCTCCATCCGAACGCACTTCCACAGCGGCGAGGGGCAACCGACTCACGTCGATCACCATCCGCGGGTTGACCGCGCCGAGTTTCATGCGGTCGACCAGGTTCGTACCCCCTGCCAAAAAGGCGGCACCGGGATTTTCAGACATCAGGGTCAACGCGCCGTCCACGTCCTCGGCGCGTCGGTACTCGAATGGCATCATGACTGCGCCGCCTGGCGGATTGCTGCGACGATGTTGCCGTATGCAGCGCAGCGACAGAGATTTCCGCTCATGCGTTCTCGAATCTCGGCGTCGTCCAGATCCGGGTCAGCATCGAGGTCTTCGGTGATATGACTGGGGTGCCCGGCCTTCACCTCGTCCAGCATCCCCACTGCCGAGCACACCTGCCCCGGGGTGCAGTACCCGCACTGGAGCGCGTCCTGGTCCAGAAACGCTTGTTGTACGGCACACAGACCGTCGTGATCCGACAACCCGCTTGCCGTAGTGATCTGTGCGCCGTCCTGCGCCACTGCAAACGTCAAACACGTAACGGCACGCCGCCCATCGAGGAGGACCGTGCACGATCCGCACTGCCCGTGGTCACACCCTTTCTTCGGGGAAGTCACGCCGAGGCGATCCCGCAGCGCGTCGAGCAGCGTGGTTCGAGTGTCGACCGTCAGGGTGCGGCTATTGCCGTCCACCGTCAACGTGATTTCGGCATCGATTCGCGAAGACTCCATGACGAGCACCTACCCAGCTTCGGATTACTCAAACGGGTAACGCCACGATCCGATGACGCTGCGTTTGCGAGATCGTTCACAGCGTAAGGTGTTTGTGGCCGATCTCAGGGTCAGAAGATCCAATCCCTGCCATATGTGGGCTCATCCGCTTCGGGTGATGACCGGTCGCGGCGTGATCGCGATTATGAGTCGCAGAGTTCACGTTGAACGGTTACCGGCATCGGTTTGTGAAGCAAGCGCGTGCATCGTCAATCCGAAATCCCGTCCGGCAATGTGTTCTCGCTACGGAACCGCCGACAGTATCGCGAGGAGTCCTGATGCCCGCTGATTTTTCCGACCGCACCGATTTCGACAATGCAGCTCGTGGCCTGGTCGCGAAGCTCGAACCCGCGCAGATACATGCTGGGGACGGCCGTGTTGTCTACGACGCGGCGGCCTTCGCCCAGGCGACCACAGGCGACTGTCCCGACACCGTGAACCCGAGCCTGTGGCGTCAAGCGCAGCTCACGTCAGTACACGGGCTCTTCGAGGTCACTGGAGGTATCTACCAGATTCGGGGTTACGACCTGTCGAACATGACTCTCGTAGAAGGCGATAGCGGGGTGATCGTGATCGATCCGCTCGTCTCGGCCGAGTGCGCATCGGCGGGTCTGGCACTGTATCGAGAGCACCGCGGCGATCGCCCGGTCAGCGCAGTCATCTACACCCATTCGCACATAGACCACTTCGGTGGTGTGCTCGGCGTTGTCGATGCTGATACCACGGTGCCGATCATCGCTCCTGAACATTTCCTCGAACACGCGGTCTCCGAGAACGTCTATGCAGGCGGAGCGATGTTGCGGCGAGGGATGTTCCACACCGGCATCGTGCTGCCGGTCGGTGCAACTGGCACGCTGGGGGCGGGCCTCGGCCCCAGCACGTCCAGCGGAACCGTTGGCCTTCTTGCGCCGACCTTGGACATCACGCACACCGGTCAGGAAGAGGCATTCGACGGTGTGCGCATGATTTTCCAGGTCACTCCCGGTACCGAGGCTCCCTCGGAAATGAACTTCTTCTTCCCCGACCACCGCGCATTGTGTTTGGCGGAGAATGCAACTCACAATTTGCACAACCTTCTTACGTTGCGCGGCGCGGAGGTGCGTGACGCGCGCAACTGGTCGCGTTACCTCGCCGAGGCAATCGAAATGTTTGCTTACGACTCGGATGTCGCTTTCGCCTCGCATCATTGGCCTACCTGGGGCACAGACAATCTGATCGGGTATCTCACCGAGCAACGCGACCTCTATGCCTACCTCCACGATCAGACTCTGCGTCAGCTCAACCAGGGCCTCGTCGGGACCGAGATCGCCGAAAACTTCGACATGCCACCCACTCTCGATGCCGCATGGCACACCCACGGATACTACGGTTCGGTCAGCCACAATGTGAAAGCGATCTACCAGCGTTACCTCGGGTGGTACGACGGTAACCCCGCACACCTCTGGCAGCATCCGCCGGAAGGCGCAGGCGCACGGTACGTACGCGCAATCGGTGGGATTGAGGCAGCCGTCGGGAAGGCCCGCGAGTTTGCCGACGAAGGGGACCTGCGCTTCGCCGCTGAGTTAGCTAGTCACGCTGTGTTCGCCGAGCCCGGGCACGCCGGTGCGAAAGAGGTTCTCACTGAGGCGTTGACGCGGCTGGGCTACGGTTCCGAGTGTGCCACATGGCGAAACAACTACCTTGTCGGAGCCAGCGAAGTCGACGGCCCACCGCATCCTGCCGAAGTCAGCGCGGCCGGGATGGCGACTGCGCTCACTATCACACAAGTCTTCGACAGCATCGCCATCCGGATCAACGGCCCGAAGGCCTGGGATGTGACTGCATCGATACGTTGGCACTTCACCGACGTAGACCAGACGTATCGAATGGAACTCTCCAACGGTGTCCTGATTCATTACCCTACGGGGCGGTCCGATCCCGCCGATCTCGTTGTGACACTGACCAAACCGCAGCTACTTGGCCTGCTCGCAGGTTCCGGAACCGATGGCATCGCGATGGATGGCGACACAGCGACGATCAGCAGGATCGTCGGGCTGACCGATAAATCCGATCCGGCCTTCCCTATTGTGACTCCGTAAGCGGTTGGAGCCAATTCGCGCATTGACAGCCGGTGGCCCCGTCCGTGAAACGTCGGTCAGCACTTGCATCCTGTCGAGATCGTCGGAAGCCCGGTGTCGCAACAATTCGGAGTCGAGAACCTCGATATCCGGGAGTTGTTCGATGTCGTCACGAAGCGAAGCGAAGTGATCAGTGTCAGCGCCGTATCCAACAACTCGTGTTCGGTCTCGACCATCTGACGGCCTCCTTCGAAAGTCGAATGCACACTGACCACGCAGACGTCCTGTATCCATCGCCCAGGTCGGCAACCCTTCATGACAGGGAAAATGTGCGCCCGACGATCAAAGGTATACTCCCGCGGTGGCATTCGTCTGCGATCGAGGCTAGGTCTGGACAGGTGTCGTGAGGACTCGGGCTGACGATCAGCCGACTTGTGACTGTCTCGACTGAGGAGCAGTTCTCGGGGATCGTTGCCTGCGACAGCCAGCTTGACGGACAGCGAACTACCGCAGGTCGAGAAGAACGCATAGTCCGCGCCGACCGCGTCTGCCATTAATCGTTCGGCATCTGCACGGTTACCGTTCGATGATCGGCGGTTTGTCGAGGCCGGGTGTGGCGAGTACGTCGTCGTGGAACGGGTCGGGTCTGAGAACGTCGAGCACCCGCCGGTCGGTGCCGCGACCTTGGCCGTGTCCCGGTGGGGTGGACCGGTATCGATCCAACTGACGTTAGTGCGCGAGGGCCTCCAACAATGGTGCTCGGGTGTGATCCCTGCAGCGCCGCTACCCACCGTCCGGTCGAGGCAATCGAAGCGTTCGCCACATGTGGTTGCTATGTCGGGCGACGTTGGCTTTCAGAGCCTTCGTGAGGCGTTGTCGCCGACTGTTCCCGGACCTGTGTGTATTCGTTGACTTGCCGGCTAGGTGGGGTCACGAAGGCGCCTGCAAGCCTTTGGTCAGTGTGATCGTGGCAGACCAGTTCCCCTCCGGCGAGATCGGCGGGACCTGCTCGAAGACCACTCCGTCGACCAGGATCTCGAGGATGTGCCGTCCAAAGGACGATGTGCTCGTGGTGATCTGCCTCGTTGTCGACGTGGAGAGCACCACTCGCAACGCGCCTGGGTCGGTATCGGCGTCGAACGCGCACACCAGGGCGCTGGAGGGGACGGCGTGGCCGATGAGAATGGTCGCTACTTCGTCGGCGGCGAGAACCAGGTCGGATAATCCGTCCAATGTGAGCGCGTAGTGCGCGGACACGGTCCGCACCAGAGAACGTAGCGCCGGCAGTTGATCAGGTGTTGCCGAGACGGACAGTGAAGGTGAAGTGGCGGTCGGGGGCACGATTGCTCGCTTAGAGGACGTCACGTGAGATTTGCTCCTGTACTTGATCGGATGCGGCTAACCCCCTTGCGGGATCTTGCTATCCGCATTCGAAAACAAAATTCAGCACTGCAACTACCCAACACAGGTGCCGCCAAACACGGAGCTTAACGGTGCTACCCGCCGCACAGCAGGATGCGGTCGAAGTAGACGCTCAGAAAGTGGGGACATCGAAGCCACTGCTACTCGAAATGAAAAGATGGCCGGGGTCTGGTGCACAAGTTCACAGAGCGATGTTTGCCCGCTG
Organism: Rhodococcus sp. C3V; assembly: GCF_029269915.1. Classification (NCBI taxonomy): domain Bacteria; kingdom Bacillati; phylum Actinomycetota; class Actinomycetes; order Mycobacteriales; family Nocardiaceae; genus Rhodococcus; species Rhodococcus sp. C3V. The sequence goes on along the minus strand of NZ_JARJBE010000005.1, from coordinate 419,249 downwards.
AAACGCCTGGGCATCACCCCGAGCGCAGTCGCAGCGCGAACGCTGCGCGTCCGAGCTGGTAGGCCCGAGGCAGCACCTGAACAGTGCTCTGTAGCAGAAGATTGATGATCCCACTGCAATCTTCACCGAACTCGACAGAGACATCAAAGAACTACCAAGCGGTGGAGGCAGCAATCGGGCGTATCCGCGGTGAGCGCCAAGTGGGATGCTTCCCCGTTATATGGACATCGCGGGGTTAGGATGGATGTCAGTTCTTCGTCATGGCTGTGGCAACGAACTGTCTTTCATGCCGTGCTCTCTGTACGGCGGCCTCGAACGGGTGGGACGACAATGCCTTTGACGAAGAAGTTCTCGGAAATGTACGACGACGCGTTGGTTGCGTTGGCTGCGGCGTCCCAACGGCCCGCGACCGTCGTCAACGTGGACGGCCACTACGCCATTCGTGTCGATCTCGAGTACAGCCGCTACGTCGTGGCCACCAACTCTCCGCGAGGGTTGTGGGACGAGCCCGATGCGAGCGGCTCGTGGTTGGTGTGCATCGTTCACACTGACGACGCCGGCATTGACGTGCTGTTGAGTGAAGCACAGAAGCCGTGGCTCATCGATGCCTTCGATGCCGCGGTCGACCGGCTCGAAGCGGATGGCAATGCCATCGTTGCCGATGCGGATTTCGGCGCCATCCATCACACCGGCGAACGCCTGCCGGATTCCGACGCCTTCTCGGAAGGGGATCCCTCTTCAGGGGTCTCGCTCAACTGAGCTATCCGCTCGGCGAGGATCGCATTCTTGGTTTCCAATGCGAGGATCACACCGATTCCAGTCAGGTTGACCCCGTCGGCGATTAACGCGCTGATACGCCGCAACGTGGAGAGGTCCGCTTCGCTGTAGCGGCGTGTTCCTCCGCCGCTACGCGCGGGAGTCAGAAGTCCGCGACGTTCGTAGAGCCGCAAGGTTTGCGGGCCCACTCCGGACAGTTCCGACATCACGGAAATCCCGTATACGCCTCGGTGAGCGTGCGCCGCATCCTTCATCGTCACCGCACTGACTCCTTCAATGTTCGGATATCCCTCGACTTTAACATGACCCGGCAGTCTCTCTGTGCTTGTCGATGTCAAAAATCTGATTCCCTACGATACAGATTTCATGCAGAGTTCATTCCTTTCTGTTCGGCGAAATCGAACCGAAAATAGTGAGGACCATGCGCATTGTGCAGATAAACCGTGGAGGTGACTGGGTTGTCGACCCATCGCAGCTCCGTTCTCTATGGCTATGGTTGTCGCTTATCTGCATCAGCTGATATAGATTTACGGCATCGGGCCGAACAGCTGGCTGCGTCTGCACTTTGGACTCCGGGAGCGTAAATGACAACTGCCATGCCATCCACACCATGCCGTGCGCACCCCTGCTCAGTGGTGGTCAGCGCCGAACGAGCACTGCACACCTGGCGCGGGGTTGACGTGGCGGCGGAATCTGACGATCGATGCAGTCGTGGTGATCCTGATCGTCGTGATCCTGGGCGGAATGCTCCGTTCGGTGATCGTCGGCCCTCTGTTCTACGCGGTGTTCGCCGTCGTCGCTGCGATTGCGTTCCGGTTCGTCCTGCAGATGATCAACGCCTGAGCACGAAGGAAACGACGATGTCGATCACACGAGGGGAATGGGCATTGCCATGAGCACCCACACGAAAGAGGTCGACTACACACACCTCGTCGCCTTGTTCGAACAGATGGCGTCCCTGCCCGACGGTGACGTGCGATGCGTGCGTCTTCGCACGCAGATCATCGAGTCGTGCCTGCCGCTGGCCCGAAACATCGCCTCGCGATACCGCGGCCGCGGACAAGCCCACGAGGATCTCGTGCAAGCCGCCAGCGTCGGTCTGGTCAGTGCGGTGAACCGCTTCGACCTGACGAAAGGCCGCGACTTTCTGTCGTTCGCCGTTCCGACGATGATGGGGGAAGTGCGCAAACACTTCCGGGATCGCGGCTGGGACGTTCGTGTTCCGCGCTCGTTGCAGGAAAACTATCTCGCGCTGAACAAGGCTCGGACAGCTCTCACCCAAACCCTCGGACGCGAACCCACTGTCCCGGAACTGGCAGAAGAACTCGACGTAGAACCTGCCGAGATCGCGGAGATCGTCGCCGCCGGCGATTCCTATCACGCGGCGTCTCTCGATGCGGCAGCCGTCAACGATGGACGGTCGATCGCAGAGACGTTGGGAGACTTCGACTCTGCCCTCGACGGCATCGACAACCAACAAACACTCAGGCCGGCGATTCTCGCACTTCCCGAACGCGAACGCACCATCGTGCTCTACCGGTTCTTCGGCGAACTGACCCAAGCGGAAATCGCGGAGAAGATCGGGCTGTCCCAAATGCACGTCTCCCGACTCCTCACGCAAATACTCGCCAAACTTCGAAGCTCCCCGTCTTTTGCACCCGTGCGGACTGCGGCTGCCGCGTGAGCTGGAAGAAGCGATGTCGCGTGTCCCCTTGTCGACTGTGCGGTGAACCTGTGTGCAGGGAGTCATGTTTGTTTCGACGACAATCCGGGTAGGAACTGTGCGATCCACCGGTAGCCGAACCCCCAAACTTCGTTACCGGTGGATCACCAGTGTGGTACCTGACCTCTGCCGGGCCGCGGTACACACACTGTCCGTCGGGTTTCGCTCACTCGAAACCGACGGATTCAATACCCGTGTCTACCCGAACAGAGGCAGTGAGAGCTGAGGACGAATGCAGGATGCGTCGGGCGATGAGGACGAGATCGGTTGACCGGCAGTTGTTGCCGAGTGTCGCCGGTCGACATGAGTGACCCGACAGCTGAGGCACAGCAGGTTCTTGCGCGCAACCTGCCGATGTCTTGTTGCATAACCTCACTTGCACACGCCGGCAGCGGAGAACGAGTGCTGATGCAGGGTGCGAGGGTTGCGATGGCGAACCGCGGGCACACGGGAACGTCGCTGCCTCGCCTTCATCGCCATATTTGTAACTTTTTGCGGCGAAATCGGATATATCCGGTCGTAAGTGAAGCTAATGACCAGACGGTAGAGATCCAGAAGGCAGAGAGTATTGTTCCACCTCTTCACATTGGTCCGGCCTCGATGACATCCGAGGGCGTGACAACTCACGATGCCGCCGACGCCTTCCGGCAGTGGAAGGATCGCAAGCGGTATTGGTGGCCGCTGGCTCTGCTGATTCCGTTGAGCCCGTTTGTATCCTGGCTGCTCGTCGAGTACCTGCACTGGGGATTGTTCTGGGCTACCGGAGCATGGATTCTGCTTCTCCTCGTCCCCATCGTGGACTTCATCGCCGGCCCGGACGGACACAATCCACCCCGCGAGGCAATAGCGGCGCTGCAAGAAGACCGTTATTACCGTTGGTGTACTTATCTGTTCGTGCCCCTGCAGTACAGCGGGTTGCTGTTCGCGTGCTGGTGTTGGGTGCATGCGCCTATGGCAACGGGGGAGAAGATCGCTCTGTCGATGACCGTGGGTGTCGTTGCCGGAGTCGGAATCAATGCAGCCCACGAACTCGGCCACAAGAGCGAGACCCATGAACGGTGGTTGGCGAAGATCGTTCTCGTGCAATCGCTATACGGACACTTCTACGTCGAGCACAATCACGGCCACCACGTAAAGGTCGCGACTCCACATGATCCGGCAAGTGCCCGATTCGGGGAATCGTTCTGGATGTTCCTTCCCCGCAGCGTTATCGGAGGATGTCGGTCGGCCTGGGCGATTGAAGCCGCACGCCTGCGTCGACGCGGTCGGCGGGTTTTGTCCCTGGGGAACAGCATTTTGCAGACGTGGGCTATGAGTGCGGCCCTGTTTGTCGCCTTGATCGCAGGATTCGGGTGGCAGATCGTGCCCTGGCTTTTTCTCCAAGCATTCGCCGGGATCACTTTTCTTGAGGCGGCGAACTATCTCGAACACTACGGATTGCTCAGGGCTCGACGCAGCGATGGTAGCTTCGTCAAAGCCAGGCCTGAAGACAGTTGGAACAGTGATCATCTCGTGTCCAATCTGTTCCTCTATCAATTGCAGCGACACAGTGACCATCACGCGAATCCGCGTCTGCGCTACCAATCATTGCGCAGTGCGCCCGACGCGCCGCAACTGCCCGCCGGTTACGCGGTGATGATCGTCTGCGCCGCGATACCGCCTCTATGGCGAGCCGTGATGGACCGACGAGTGCTTGACTACTACGACGGGAATATCGAACTCATGCACACCCGGACTACTCTCCGATGAGCGGCAACGATTACCCCACTGATGCGAGCCGCGTAGCAGCGAAAGGTGGCAAGAACACTAACGCGGATCAGCGCGACCCTGCCAAGAGTGCGCTTGTACACGCTGCACCGAGCCCGGAGGTCATCGCCGCGACCGAATTTCTTCTCGCTCAGCCCGATGCCTACCTCTACCGTCGGCGCTATCTCGAGCTGGTCGTGCACGGCTGCGGCTCGGGAGGCACTCCGACCGCGGACTACACCGCGGCCGAACGCTATCTTTTGGCTACGGCTGCCGCATGCCGGCGATCGTTGCGCCGAGGCGATTCTTCGACCGGCGAAGGCTGACGTCCCATTGTCCGAAAGTGGGGATGCGCAGCACTTGACTGAGGTGTATTGATGTAGACATGTTGGGTCTCATAGGTTTTCTTCTGGTTCTCTGGCTCGTTTTCGTCGTCGTGGGTTTCGTCGCCAAAGGCTTACTGTGGCTTGCGATCATCGGTATCGTTCTCTTCGTCGCCACCGCCGCATGGGGATGGATCAAACGTAACGCTTCCACCTGAGACCTCCCTCTGATCCTTGTGCTTGCCCCATACCGCGCACGGATAGCCGACTCGAGTGCGTCCCCGACTGTAATGGGACGCGACTCTCGTCTTCGACATGCTGCTTTGGTATCGAATCAAACTAGGTTTCAGCCGGTGGCCGAACGATTGCGAGAGCGGAATTTGCACATCAATCACTAGAGATCCGGACAGCAGTCACACCCACCTGCAGTGACTTCGCAAGGTGGGTGTGACTGTGACGCAACTAGATTCCGGTTCAGGGAGTGACGGTGATGCCGGGCGTAGAGTTGAACTTGAGCGCTCCGGTCATCTTCGCCATTCCGGCGCCTGCGGCGGGGCAGGAGGCGCTTCCGCCGTTGGAGGTGAAGTTCACCGTTCCGGTGTTGTTGGCGGTGACGGTGTGTGTCGAGTTGTTGTAGGGCACGGGGCCGGCAGTGCTGGCGGTGACGTCGATGACGCAGCTACCAGCAACTACGTGAGCTCCACCGTTGGGGATTTTGATACTTCCCATCGGTGATCCACTGTCGGCGTTGACGTTCAGAGCCCAGGAACCCGACGTGGTGATCGTTGCCGGCACACCTTCGAGGTCACATCCGGACAATCCCACGCTCGCAATGTTGATGTTGATGCCGCCCGTTCCGGAGTTCACGTTGCCGGGCGCTGCAGGGGTGGTTCCGGTTCCGCTGACGCTGGTGCAGTACAACTCGAGACCGCCGGTTGTCACGAAACTGAGCCCACTGCTGGTGGCCGTCACCGGGGTGGCTGTGGCGGGGCTGATCGTGGTGGACGCTGTTGCGATCCCGGATGCAGCGATGGTCAATGCGGCTGCTGCCCCGACGAGTGCGGAGGTCTTGCCGAGCAGTGTGCGTGATGACATGTGATGTGCCTTTCTGTCGAATACCTTTGGGGTGAACCGTCAGTCGAAAGAAATTCAGGCGGGTGCAATCTCTACCCGGCGGCTCCCATCTGCGCCACAGCTGCAGGTTCGGCTGCCTGTGCAGCGGCCGCTGCCGGCGGTCGTACCTTGCGCGCGGCGACGGTGTAGACGTCGCTGGAGGTGCTCAGAGAGTTCTTTCCGCTGGCGGAGGGGGTTCCTGCTCGCAGGTTCACCGCCCAGTTGAGTGCTCCGAAGACACCGCACCCGCTAGCGGCGGGTGCTGCGAAGAGATTGTCGGTGTGCTGAACGGCAGGGAACACTGCTCCCGGATATTCGCCGATGGGCTCTGAGGGCGGGTTGCCGGTGGTCGTGAGGTGGAGGTTGATCGGGTTCGCCGTGGAGCCGAGATAGCAGTTGTTACCCAACAACGAGTTCGACAGTTTCAGTCGTACCGGCATCGTCAGCTCTTGATCGAGCACCTTGATGTTCGGTAGCCCAACAGCTTCGACTGTTGCGGTGATCTGGGTCAGATTCAGTGGAGTGTCGATTCCGATGGCCCCACCCGGGACGGAGATCGGGTTCGAGTACACCCCGTTGCGGCCGTCCGGCTTGGGGACGAAGGTTTCGACGAAGCTGCCGTCGGGCTGAGTGGCGTACTTGACTCCGCCGGCGATCTTGAGTCCGCCGTCGGGCACGGGCACGGTCAGCCCCCCGATTTTCATCGAACCGCCGCGCACCACGACGGTTGCGCAGGTCGCAACGTCGAGGTCTTCGACGGGGCATGACGACCACCCGTCGAACGTCAAGGGGGTAGCGGTGGGGGTACCGGACGAACCGAGCGAGGAATTCTCCTCGGCAGTGGCGACGCCGCCTCCTGTCAATGCAAGGGCTGCAGCGATCGCCATAGTGGGGACAACTCGGGTTCTCAAGGCATTCTTGGACATTGGGCTCCTCAGGCATGAATTCGACGCACCGAATTGCCACTCGTGGCGGCGTGTCGCGAGTCACATCTATGTGCTCGGAGCGAAGGCTACCGACCAGTAGTACTCGAAGTCACACAAACCGGAGAAAGTTCAATCCTTTCGGGGATGCTTTCGTACTTTTGTCGGTGTTTCATTCGCGTTCTACGAGGACCTTCTACCCTGCGCTGTCCTCGTCAGTGGAATAACTCGATCAAGACACCCTGCCCGCTGCAAATCTGCGGCAGGGCCTGCGGACCGAAGCCTGCTCGTATCATCTGTGTGATACCGAAGGGTCCAGCGTTCGACATACTCAACAATGAATATCGATGTCTGTGATGTCACTAAAAAGCAACTTCTGGTCCAAACTGCAGCGGCTTCAGATCGCCTAGGCACGGCGGACCCATGCCTGCGTGGCTTGGTGCGCAGCGGACACCACCAAGCGCGATGTTTGACAGTCCATCAACCGGGCGGTTGATCCGCTGATCATTTTTTCACGCGTGCGACCGTCACGTTCCCGCCAAGGAAGTAAGTCGCATCCGAGTAGGGACAGGAGTAAACCTCACGTGACGTCCTCCGAGCGGGCGATCGTTTCCGCGGCCGCCGCTTCGCCTTCACTTACTGTCTCAGCATCACTTGACCAACTCCCGTGCTGCGATCACTGGTAAGAACTGAGGCTGCTCACAAAGCGCTATCGTTGGATGGACTGTCCGACCTCGTTCTCGCCGCCGACGAAGCCACCGCTATCCCGATCGGCGACGCCGTCCCCTCCGGCGTCCTGACGTGCGCGTTCGATCTAGGGTCAGCCCGGGCGCTGTCCGAGTGATTCTCTCCGCGTCGACAGCGGGTCAGATATCCACGAGCACCTCATCCTTCGCACGGCACGTTCTCGAGATCCTCGTCGACGGAGTAGTCCTCGAACAGGTCCCGCCGGATTCGCCAAAGCAGAACTGGGCTGTGACGATCACGCTGAACAGGGCTCTACAGGAAAGTTCGTGACCCCCTCTTCCCGCGAGATCAACGAGTACTCGCACATCACTGATCTGTTCGTTCATCTCGCAGCCCTCCCCGCCGACGTTCCCGATCACGTGCGGCTTCGCACCGAGAGCATCGAAGCCGGCCTTCCTCTCGCCGATCACATCGCTCGGCGCTATCGAGGGCGCGGCCAGTCACACGAGGATCTCGTCCAAGTCGCCTGTGTCGGCCTGGTCAACGCGGTCAACCGGTTTGATCTGGCGTAGGGTCAGGATTTCCTGTCATTCGCCGTCCCGACGATGATTGGTGAGGTGCGCAAGCACTTTCGTGACCGGGGGGTGCGCTCGACGGGTTCGACAACCACGAAACACCCCGCCCCGCACTGTTGGCGTTACCTGAACGAGAACGGTCAATTGTCGCCTCCCCGTGGCTCGGACTTGTGTCAGCTGCCGTGCAGTGCGGCACGGAGTGCGTCCACGGCGAGGGTCCGTGCAACATTGGCAGCGCGGGTGTTTCGGAGGCTGTCGAGCAATAGGAAATCGTGAACCATTCCGGCCACGCGCACCGATGTCACGTCGACACCTGCCTCGCGGAGCTTATTCGCGTACTGCTCTCCTTCGTCCCGAAGGACATCGGCTTCGTCGGTGATGACCAACGTGGTCGGGAGTCCGGAGAGGTCCTCGAGGGAAGCCTGTAGCGGCGAGGCGTGCACTTCTGCGCGCTTCGCGGGGTCGGAGGTGTAGGCGTCCCAGAACCATTTCATGCCGTCGCGGGTGAGGTAGTACCCTTCGGCGAACTGCAGGTAGGACGGAGTATCGAAGTCCGCGTTGGTGACTGGGTAGAGCAACACCTGTGCCTTGAGGTCGATACCTCCACGTTCTTTGTTCATGAGTGCAAAGACCGCAGACATGCATCCGCCGACGGACTCCCCGGTCACCGCGATGCGGGTAGTGTCCAGGCCGTGCTCGGCTCCGTGCTCGAGTATCCACTGCCCAACCGCGTAGTTCTGTTCGACTTGGGTCGGGTACTGGGCTTCGGGCGCGCGGTCGTAGACGGGAAATACTCCGGCAGCGTCGGCGCCTACCGCGAGTTCGCGAAACAGTCGATCGTGTGTCTTGTCGTCTCCGAAAACCCATCCGGCGCCGTGGATGTAGAACACCACCGGCAGTGGTCCGGTAGCGCCTTTCGGTCGAATGATGCGAGTGCGGACCGTTCCCCATTGGCCTGCATCGACGTCCACCCACTCTTCGTCGACGTCGGGTCGTGCGACGCCGTCGCCACTTTGTAGGTCCCGCAGTATCTTTCGTCCTTCTTCGGGTGGCACTTCGTAGATTCGGGGGTGGGGGTCGGTGGCCTCGCACAGCTCCTTCGCTGCCGGTTCGAGGTACGGAGTGAGCGGTGGTGGTAGTTCGGACATGTCAGCTGGCCTCTCGGGTGGGGGAACGATGGGACGAAGCAGGCGATGGTTGGTCTTTCGAAAACTCGGTCCAGAAGTGCCGGTACATTCGAAGGGAGGGTACCTGGCAGAAGTACGCAAACCCGCTGCATAGCAAGTAGTTTCGTGCTCCAGTTGCATCGGGTAGTAGTCGCTACTTCGACCCCGCACTGCCGACGAGCGATCGACGTTCGGTTGAATGTGTGCACCTCTCACATGACCTAAACATATTGCCTGTCGGGTCGTCAATGGATCGATGTTCGCGCGTGTCGGAGGCGACCGTCATGGCTTCTCCCACCAGGCAACGATGCGTGCGACCACCTGTGAACTTCCCCGGACCCATCTGATGTGATCGTTGCTCGCACCGGGCAAGACGTCGTCGTGCTCGTACTGCCATCGTGTCACCGCGCGTGTGTCGAACAGTTTCTCCGCGAAGATGTCCACCGATCGTGGTGGGGCCATGGCGTCCGATGCGAAACTGACGACGAGAGCGGGCGTCGCGATCGGCCGATCGGCTTTGTACGGTGGGTTGCCTGTGATGACCGTGCGGGCCCATTGCCGCATCAACGTGCGAGCGCCGGGGCCGCCGAAAGCCGGTGTCGGTACGTAGCCGAACAGTGTGGTGAACAGCGGGACGGCTACTGCGCCCATGAGCAAGACGTGTAGCCCGCAGAATCGGTAGGTTCGATGGTGGGGGAGCGCAGCAGCTACGGTGACCATTGCCTCGACCGCCGGGTGGTTCAGTTGGTGTCCGGCGACGAGTTGACCGCCGAGACTGTGCCCGAGCAACAGGATTGGCTGTTCGGGATGATCCCTCCGCGCGCAGGTAATTGCGTCCTCGATGTCGTCGATTTCGTCCTGGTAGGACCAATCGTGTCTGCGGTCGGCGCGGGGCTCGCCGCGTTCGAATCCTCGTCGTCGAATCGCATGGGCCTCCCACCCGTGCCGTGCGAACTCTGCGACCAGCGGTTCGTAGAAGTGCGACCCTATTGCCATCGCGGGCGCGATCAGGACAAGGGGAGCGCTCGAGCTGTGCAAGCGGTGACGAATCGGAGTGCACAACGGACGAGGTGGGCCTTCGTCTTGTGCTGCGTGGTGGTCGTTTCTCACCGTTGGCAGATCACCAGTGGTATTTCGCGCTGTGTTCGTCGTTGGTAGTCTGCGTAGCCTTTATAGGCAGCAACGACTTTGGGCCACAGTGCGGCTCGTTCTTCTGTGGACGCGGTGCGTGTGTGTACCGCGAAGCGTTCTCCGTCCATGACGAGTTCGGCGTCGGGGTGGGCCTGGAGGTTTTTGTACCAGTCCGGATCGCGGTCGTCGCCGCCTTTCGACGCGACGAGCACGATCCAGTCCTTTTCTCGGACAGGGGTTGTCAGGTAACACGACCGCGGGAGTCCTGACGAGCGTCCGATCGTGTGCAGCTCGACGACCGGCATTCCGAAGGGTTTGGACAGCAGTCGCCCTCCACTGACGGTGAGTACGATTTTGTGCGCACCGTTCATCAGCTTGGCGCCGAGGTCTTTGACGGTGTCGGTGTTCGACATTTCTCATCCCTTCCTGAAGGTGGTGAGGGTGATTCTGTGTGTGCGTGCGCGGTGGGTGCCCTGTGAGGGGCCATTCGCTCCAGTCGGTTGAGATCTGTCACGAACTCTGCGGCAGGAGAAGGACTTTTCCCACCGAGTCTTTCGATTCGAGCAACGCCTGCCCCTCGCCTGCATCGGCCAGGGGTAGCTTTGCCGAAATGATCGGTCGAATAAGCCCTTGTTCGATCAACGGCCACTCGTCAGTGGCGACGGCCGCAACGATCTCCGCCTTCGAGCCGGGGCCAGTCAGCGGGCGGTTGCGCACGTTGAGGCCGATGATTCGCGCACGTTTACCGATGAGTGCACCGACGTTCGCCTCACCGGTGAAGCCTCCCTGCATGCCGATGATCACCAGCCGACCTCCGACAGCGAGGGCGTCGATGTTGCGGCTGAGGTAGCTCCCACCCATGATGTCGAGGATGACGTCTACCTGGCCCACCAGTTCGGCTGCGAAGTCCTGATCTCGGTAGTTGAGCACGATGTCGGCACCGAGGTCTCGGCAGCGCTGCGCCTTGGCCTCTGATCCGACGGTGACCGCGACGCGCGCCCCCAGCGCCTTGGCCACCTGAATGGCATGGGTTCCGATTCCGCTGCCGCCGCCGTGAACGAGAAGCAGATCGCCGGCTTGCAGGCCTGCGTCGGTGACGATCGTGGACCAGACGGTGCTCGCCACCTCGGGCAGAGCAGCGGAATCGATCAGAGTCACGCCTGCGGGTACAGGTAGTAACTGAGATGCGGGGACTACTGCGTATTCTGCGTACCCGCCTCCGGCGATCAGGGCACACACTTCGTGGCCCAGTGCCGGACCGTCGACGTCGGGACCAAGGGCGACGACGGTGCCGGAGATTTCGAGACCCATGATGTCGCTGATACCCGGCGGTGGCGGGTAGAGTCCCTGCCGCTGCATCACGTCACCGCGGTTGATACCGGCGGCGGCAACGCGAATCAGGACCTCGCCAGGTGCGGGCGTGGGGGTTGGTACTTCCTCTACGACGAGATTCTTCTTCTCGTCGACGACGATCGCTCGCATGGTGGGGGTGACTGTGCTCATCTTGCCTCTCCTGTGGTGGTGGTCGAAATCGGTTGACAGGCGGTGTTTGTCAGCGTGCGCCGATGGTTTTCCAGATGCGTAGCGCGGCGTTCACCACGGGTGTCCATGCGTTCCAGGGGATTCCCGCTGGTGGGTAGAAACCGAATCGCGACTGGTGGGCGATGGTTTGGGCTTCGGTGTATTTGAGGATGCCGTCGATACCGTGCCGACGCCCGAGGCCGGAATCGCCCATTCCGCCCATCGGCGAGTCGATACTGCCCCACGCCGCGGCGAAGGCGTCGTTGATGTTCACGGTCCCCGAACGCAATCGGGCAGCGACTGAGCGGGCGCGGGTGGCGTCGCGACCCCACACGCTGCTGTTGAGTCCGTAGACGGTGTCGTTTGCCCGCGCAACTGCCTTGTCGTCATCTGCGACGGCGTAGATCGAGACGACCGGACCGAACGTTTCGTCCGTGTGCAACGTCATCTCTGGTGTGACGTCGGCGAGGATGGTCGGCTCGTAGAACAGCGGCCCCAGGTCCGGACGTGGCTTCCCTCCGGCCAGAAGGCGTGCGCCCTTCGCGACGGCGTCGTCGACATGAGCCGACACTGTCTTCAGTTGTTTGTCGGTGGTGAGGCTCCCGACGTCGACCCCGTAGTCGTAGGAGGCTCCGATGGTCAAGGCAGAGGTTCGCTGAACGAACTTGGCAACGAACTCGTCGTGTACGGACTCGGCGACATACAGGCGCTCCACCGAGACGCACAATTGTCCTGCCGACGGGAACGCAGCGCGCACGGCTCCTTCGGCTGCCCGATCGAGATCTGCGTCGTCGAGGACGAGCATCGCGTTCTTGCCGCCCAGTTCGAGTGACGCCCCGATCAGCCGCTGGCCGGCGCCGCGGGCGATGTCTCGACCGGTCGCCGTGGATCCGGTGAACATGATGTAGTCCGCGTTCGCCAAGAGTGGGTCCCCGATCGAACTGCCTCGGCCGATCACCATCTGCCATACATCGGCCGGTAGGCCCGCTTGGTACATCAGGTCCATGGCCCACAAGGCGGTCAGCGCGGTCTGGGTGTCGGGCTTCTGCACCACAGCATTTCCGGCCATCAGTGCGGCGATGGCGTCCGTTGCCGCCATCGACAGTGGATAGTTCCATGGCGAGATGATCGCCACCACCCCTTTCGGGTGGTGCAGCTCGGACGTGCGGGTGAGGAAGGGCAGAGCCCCCCGGCGACGTTCGGGTTCAAGAACTTTCGGTCCGGTGCGGCCGTAGTAGCGGGCGGCGATGGCAGCGTCGGCGATCTCGAGGTACGCGTCGCGACGAGTCTTGCCGTTCTCAGCCTGCATCAGGTCGAGCCCGGTGTTCTGATTCTTCAGGACCAGATCATGGAAACGCAGTAACACGCTGGCACGCTCCGCTACGGAAGTCGCTGCCCATCTCGCCTGGGCGCGGCGGGCACGAACGAATGCTTCGTCGACGTCAGCCGGGGCCGAGACCGGGAAGTCTGCGAGTGGTGAACCGGTGTACGGGGCAGTGGTGATCGAGCGGGGAGCGTCGGGCGAGGCCGTAACTCGTTCTGTCAGCCGTTCGAGTAATCCTGTGGTCAGTGTGGCAGGCAGCGCCGCGCGGGGATCTGTGGAGGTGTCGGTCGTTGTGGTCATGTCGGTGTACTCCTGAGATGTTCGGTCGATACGAGGTGTCAGCGAACCGAGACCGGGACCGGCATGTGCAGAGCGGCCTGAGCCGAGGTGGTGGCATCGAATCTGATCGTGCGGATGGGCCGGAGTGCGCGTAGGTCGTCGGACATCCTGCCCTCGCCGAGAGTCAGATCGAATCCGCGAGGAAACAACGACGTTCCGCTGGCGAGGACGTTGGTTTGGTTGAGGGTCGAGTGCCAGGATCCGTCTCGCTTCGTGTACGAGGTGAGGGTGGAGACGTTCGTGCCTGTTTCGAACGTCTTCTGCTCCGGGGTGGGGGCGGAGAAGGCGATGTCGACGCCGCCGTCCGCGTTGGCGATGCGGGCCGTGGTGCGTGCCTGGTCGATGCCGACATCGAGATCGGTGACCCACTTGGGGAACCCGTACCCGTCATGGCCGCGCACCTGGGCGATGTCGGTGTTGACCGGAAGTGAGAGCACGTAGGAGTGCAGGTGATCGTCACCGAGGGCGGCAACCAGATCGGCAGCGGCTGTGGTGAGTCCGCCGTGGCGCGCCGGGCGAACCGCCACACCCACAGCCGCCTCGGTGTAGAAATCGATGTCGCACACGTCGTAGCGGAACGCCATCACTGACACCAGCCCGAACCCGGGTGCGATTTCCAGCGGCGCCAGCTCCTCTGGGATCCGCTTACGGATCGCCCTGCTCGGGGCCACCATGGTCAAACGCGCGGAGGACATCGCGTAGTAGAAGTTCGGCGTCCTTGTCGTGCCGATCGGCGATTGGACCTGCGTTTTCGGAAGCGTGCGGAAGAAGTCGACACTCGGGACCCGCGGGTCGGCGGCGACCTTGTCGAGCGGCACATCCATCCGGTAGCGGTCGAACAGGCCGTCCTTCGGGATTTCGACGGTCCGGCCGCCCAGATCGACCTTGACGGTTGTCGCTGTGTTCGTCATTTTCATGCTTCCGTTCGTTCTGTCGGCCATTCAATGTTTACATTGCTTACATCAGGCTAAGGGTGAATGTAAGCACTGTCAACACTGTCTGGGTTCGCCGCCGAAATGACGGGAAACTGTCCGCATTACCCGATCGAGGGGGTGCGGTGCTGTAACCAGCGGCGATACCGCCGGAGCGCGCGGCGCTGCAGCAGCTGCTCTTTCAATAGTGCGACCACAGGGCTGGCCGTCGGCCGCGTGGACTTGCCTCGGCCTAATCGTCGAAGCTGCTGTCGCACGCGAGCCATGCTCGCCGCCGACGCCATGGCCTTGTCCTTGATGGTCACCGGGGCTAATTCGACGGAGGCTGCGGCATCGAGGCGCCACCGATTCGGCAGATCGGGATCGATCGCCAACGCACTGCCCATGCCGACCAAATCCACACCGCTCGCCAGGACCTGCTCGGCAACAGGTCGCCGAACCACACCGCCGGTCACCATCAACGGCACCGGGCTGGCCTCGGCCAGTTCCTCTGCAAGAGTCAGAAAGTAGGCCTCCCGAGCGAGGGTGCGATCGTCCGGGCCTTGGCCGGTCATGGCCGGTGCTTCGTAGCTCCCTCCGGACAGTTCGACGACGTCGACACCGAGTGGTGCGAGCATGGCGATCACTTGCGCTGCGTCGTCGGAGTCGAATCCTCCGCGCTGGAAATCCGCGGAATTGAGTTTGACGGCAACCGTGAACGTCGGGTCGACAACCCTGCGCACTGTGCGGACGATGTCGAGGAGCAATCGCGCTCGGTTCTCTAGGGTGCCGCCCCATTCGTCGGTGCGCTGATTGACCAACGGAGAGAGAAACTGCGAGAGCAGATAGCCGTGTGCGGCATGGATTTCCACGCCGTCGAAACCAGCTTCCTCTGCGCGACGTGCTGTTGTTGCGAAACGGTTGACGGTGTCGTTGATCTGGAGGGCGGTCATGGCCTGGGGATGCGCAAATCGCTTGCTGTTCTTGCCGAGTTCGACGCGAGTGGCCGACGGAGACCATGCGACACCGGGCATGTCGGCTTGAATCTGCCGACCGGGGTGATTGATCTGCATCCACACTTTCGCACCTCCGCCCTGTGCGGCATCCGCCCATTCGCGGAACGGCCCGATTGGGGATTGTGCGTCGAGAACGACGCCGGCCGGCCCGGTCAGCGCCTCCGCGTGAACCATGACGTTGCCGGTGATGATCGTTCCCACCCCTCCTCGGCTCCAGCGGTGGTACAGCTCGAACAGCTCTTTGCCGGGGAGCTGTCCAGCTGCGGCCATGTTCTCCTCCATGGCTGCCTTGACCATCCGGTTGGGGAGTGTCGCCCCACTGGGAAGAGTGAACGGGGCGAAGACCGGAGAGACTGTGCTGTCAGTCTCCAACTTGTCGGGTGCAGGGTCGGTGAATGGCATCGGCGCTCCTGAATGCGGTATGTTTACATTGCTCACATGAGCGTAGAAAGGAAAGTTAACGGTGTCAACATCAGTCAAGGGTGGCTACCATCACGGTGATCTGAAGGCCTCGCTGCTGGCGTCGGCGATGCGCATGCTCGAGGCAGGTGAGCCGTTTTCGATGCGCGCGATCGCGCGCGAGGTCGGTGTGTCGGCGACTGCGCCGTACCGACATTTCGCTGATCGTGAAGCGCTCGAATCTGCTCTCGCCGCGCAAGGGTTGCGCGATCTGAAGGCGGACCTGACAGACGGCCGCGAGCTACCGTCGACGTCGGCGGATCTTGCCGAATTCGCAGTCGCCTACGTCGAGTTCGCGCTGCGGCGACCGGCGCTCTTCCGGTTGATGTTCGGCAACGAGTGCGACACGGGTAACGACGAGCGCGTGCAAGCGGCTGGAGAGATTCATCTGTTGATGCAGATGGGGATGACGCTTGTCTTTCCGGATGCGGATTCCGAGGCGTTGGCGTCGGCGGCATGGGCATTGGCGCACGGTTTGGCTTGTCTGCATCTCGACGGCAAAATGTCGACGGCCACGGCCGGTGAGGCTGCAGATCGGGTGCGAGCAGCTTTTGCTGCGATTCTGGCGGTACAAGGGTGAGATCCACTGACCAAAGCGATCGAGAGAAGAGTTCGATGACCAAGCGAATCTTGAACGTAGTCACCAACGTCGGCCACTACGACGATCCGTCTCATAAGACCGGGTTGTGGCTGTCCGAGCTCAGTCATGCCTGGCAGGTTTTCGACGACCACGGTTTCGAGCAGACTTTAGTCAGCCCCGAGGGCGGAGCGGTGCCCTTGGAACCGCGATCGCTCAAGTTCCCGAACTACGACAAGAGCGCAAAGGCATGGCGGTCCAACCCTGCTCGGATGGCGCTACTCGACTCCACCGCCAGCCCCGAACAGGTTGACTCCGCTGACTACGATGCGATCTTCTTCACCGGCGGGCATGCAGTCATGTACGACTTTCCCGGTAGCGAAGGTCTGCAACGCATCACCCGGGAAATCTTCGAACGCGGCGGGATCGTGTCGTCGGTGTGCCACGGGTACTGCGGACTTCTCGACACCACACTGTCCGACGGCAGCTACCTCATCGCCGGCCGCAAACTCACCGGATTCGCCTGGCGCGAGGAAAAACTCGCCCGCGTCGACAAACTCGTACCCTACAACGCCGAGGAAAAAGCCAAAGCGCGTGGCGCACTGTACGAAAAGGCGAAACTGCCCTTCGTGTCCTACGCAGTCGTCGACGGAAACCTCGTCACCGGCCAGAACCCAGGATCCGCAAAGGAAACCGCAGAGAAAATTGCAGACCTCCTGCTGAAGGCCTAGCGGAGCTGTCGATAGCGACCGTCCTGGACCGAACAGAGGGACGTCGAGATTGTGTGCTCAACGCAGATGACGACTAGCTGCCCGGCCCGACGTGCACGGTCTCGGTTGCGCCGTTGCCAAATCGCCCTGACTGACAGGGTTGCAGACCTTGTGGGATCTTTGGGACAGTTATA
This sequence comes from Rhodococcus sp. C3V, assembly GCF_029269915.1. Lineage (NCBI taxonomy): Bacteria > Bacillati > Actinomycetota > Actinomycetes > Mycobacteriales > Nocardiaceae > Rhodococcus > Rhodococcus sp. C3V. The sequence goes on along the minus strand of NZ_JARJBE010000005.1, from coordinate 402,034 downwards.
ACAACGGTTTCGTCGGTGGTTCGGTGGTAACCCCGACCCACCGCTAGGGAACGGGCCCAGGTACGCGCCCGCGGTCCCTGAGTCCGGACAGTCGATACCGGTCGAGCGGGAGTAAAGGGTTGTTCTTGTTGCGGGGAATCAGGTTTGGCGCCGTTCGAGAGCGAACACAGAAAGATTTCATGCCGCGCATGTCTTGTACACCGATCACGTAGGGTTGTACTCGACGAACCGTTCGAAGGCGCTCTCCGCCTCTTTCCCTGTCAACAGGGTTGTGTTCACAGAAATCTTTTCACTTCCGATGGTCACCGTCGCCTCCCGATTGGCCAACATGTTCTCGGACCACGCTGGGTGGTACTCAGTCGAAGCCAAGAAGTGTCGGCGTGGCGTGGGGAAGCTACTTCGGACCGACGGTGATGTTATGCGCGTGCTGGCCGACTCATACCGAATCTGGATGTGCACAAGAACTATTGGAACTCTGGCAACAGTGCGTTGATCGCAATGGCGCGGGTGACAACAGGGTTGGTAGCACCATGGACACAACATTGAGTAGGTCGTGCTCGGTGCCGATCGAAATCCTTGCGGTTGTCACTCTGATGACCGCAAGCAATTCGGAGTACACCTCCTTTCCTCGTCCTGGCGTCAATGATCGTCGGGATGCACCCGAAACGATCGAGCGGCGACGGCGAGCCGCGAGGCGATCTGGAAGAGCTCCCCGTCACCGCACGACGCATCGAGGACGAGGTATCGGCGGGACGCGGGTCGACGAGCGCAACGGCAGGGGCATTCGCGAAGAACTGGCCGACGGTAGCGCCCAGTGGGTTCGGACGTAGTCAGGCGCTGAGAGGATCCAGGAGGCCGGTAAGCCGTCCGGCAATCAGTGCTTCGGACTCTGCGACAATACGTTCCACCAATTCACCCACTGTGGGGATGTCGTGAATCAATCCTTGCACAGTGCCAGCCGTCCAGATGCCAGCCTCCTGGTCGCCGCTGTCGAACACCGCTCGGCCCCGCGCACCGGCGACAAGATGTCGAACGTCTTCGAATTTGCCACCACTGGAGAGGATTTCGACAACTTCTTGGCTGATGCTGTTGCGTGCTACGCGAGCGGTATTGCGCAGTGACCTGAAAATCAGTTCCGTGTCGACCTCCGAGGCAGCGACTATCGCCTGCTTGATGTTGTGGTGAATCGGGGACTCCTCGGTACACATGAACCGGGTACCCATGTTGATGCCGTCGGCGCCGAGCGCGAGGGCCGCCACTAATCCTTGCCCATCGGCAAATCCACCGGACGCGATCATGGGAATGCTGATCCGCTCTGCTGCTGCAGCGATGAGGACGAGACCCGGTACGTCGTCTTCCCCTGGATGCCCGGCACATTCGAACCCGTCGATGCTGATGCCGTCGACGCCGAGGACTTGGGCTTTGGCCGCGTGGCGGACGCTGGTGCACTTGTGGAGAACCTTGATGCCTGCGCCGTGAAAGTGCGGCAGATGGGGCGCGGGAGACGATCCAGCTGTCTCGACGACTTTCACTCCGCAGTCGATGATCACGTTGCGATACTCATCGTAGGGCGGAGGTGTGATCGTCGGGAGGATTGTGAGGTTGACCCCGAAAGGTTGATCGGTGAGCTCGCGCGTTCGGGATATTTCTCGGGCAAGATCGTCAGGTGTCGGCTGTGTCAGGGCAGTGAGCATGCCGAGCGCGCCGGCGTTTGCAACTGCCGCTACGAGTTCTGCTCTCCCCACCCATTGCATGCCGCCCTGCACGATTGGGTGGCGAACTCCGAACGTCTCGGTAAATGCGGTGGTCAGCACTGGACATCTCCTCGATGGTGCATGGCTATCTGTTTGTCAGTTACGTTGGTGCAAAGTCAATTTCGACCCGAACGGCGCATTCAGCGCGTCGATGTTGTCCACTCGTTCAAGGCCGGAACCTGTGAAAGTTCAGTTCGTGCCATCGGAGGTTCGGCGCGATAGGGCATGGCAGGCGTCAAGTATTGTTCGCCACGTTCGTTGGTGCCGGGGATGAAGGTACGGTTCGCAACCACGTCGTCGGCGCGGATCACCTGGTCGTAGTCACGCACAAGTGCGGCAACCACTCCGGCCGCAGTGAGATGCTCAACCGCTTCCGCGGCGCTACGGTGGCACAGCTGCTTCTCGATCGTGGCGACGAGGTCAACACGGTTTTCCACGCGCAGCGCGTTGGTGGTGAACCTCGGGTCGTCGGCCAACTCGGGTAGGTCGATCGCCTTGCACAGTTCGATCCATGCGCGCGGTTGGTATCCGCTGATCACCAGCTCGCCGTCGGCGGCGCGAAAGACGTCTGCTGCCGGTGCGACGCTTGGTTGTCCGTTCCCTTTGCGACTCATGGGCTTTCCGGATACCTGCCACTCGATCCAGTTGGCGGTCTGCAAGTGGATTGCGACGTCCAGCAGGGAAACTCGGACGGACGATCCTTTGCCGGTGCGTTCGCGCCGCAGTAGCGCTGCCAGTACCGCTTGAGCGACAACGTAGCTCGTTGCATGATCTATGACCGGTGCGCCCACACGTTGTGGCGGGCTATCCGCCTCACCCGTCACCGACATCAGTCCGCTCTCTGCTTGCGCAGCGATGTCGAGCCCCGCGCGGGTAGCGGACGGGCCTTCCGCCCCGTACCCGCTCACCGAGACGGCGATGATTTCCGGTCGCAGGCGTTGGAGTTCGGCAGAGGAGAATCCCAATCGATCGAGGGTTCCCGGGCGAAGATTGTGCAGCAAGATGTCACTCGATGCGATCAGATCCCGAGCTCGCTGCAGATCGGCGGAGTCTTTGAGGTCGAGGCAGATTGAACGCTTTCCACGGTTGTACCCGTAGAAGATGCCGCGCGCGTAGTCGGCGTCGATTTGTCGGGCCGGTTCACCACCTGGAGGCTCGAGCTTGATGACCTCGGCGCCGAGATCGGACAACTGCTGCCCGGCGCTGGGTATTGCGATCAGTTGACCGATCTCCACTACTCGGACACCTGCCAACGGCAGGTCTACTTCGTCGGTCATCGAATGATCTCCACATGAGGCGAAGTGACATCCTCAGCGGGCTCCAGGCAGCGCGCCAACAAGATGCCTTCGGTGTGGTTGCAGGGGTTCAATCGATTTCTGTCACCTTCTACTCCCCCGATTCGGATCGTCACGGTTCCATCGTCATTGCGCTCGAAGTGCGCGTCGTTGAGATTGACGGTGTGGTCGCGGTACTCGAAGGACTCGAACCAGTGGTTGTACAGCATCACTCCGAAGTAGGTGCAGTCCGGGAGAGTGAATGTAATATCCACGGCAGTAGCATCTTTCAGTGACCACCAGCCGGCAACGTATTGGTTGGAGCTGGTGCCGTAGAAGTCTCCCCACCCTCGCTGCTCCGAGGTCACGCGAATCTCGTTAGGAGACTGACTGAGTGTTTCGATGAGCTGAAGACTGCGTCGAAGGCTCACGTCCATGCCACGCGCAAGTTTCGTCAGGCGCTGGACCAGCCACGCCGTGTCGAGATCGGGGCGTGCACCAGGCGGCGGACCGAGGCGCTCGATGTGGAGAACAGGATCGATCTCCGCGTTACGCGTCTTGTGATACACACGCACTACTACGTCGAAGCAGCGCTCATCCAGCCGAATGCCGCTGCGCCCCTCCAGCTCTTGTGCGACGAAGATCTCGAAGTTGCCGTCCGCGTCACACACCTTGTCGTCGATGACGATGTTGTCGGCGACCCGGTCGATCCCAGACGCGCCGACGCGATTGGCGAGGACGGCGACGTACGGCACTGTGCCACGGTTACCGTGAATTCGGTACGTTTCTTTGGGGTCGATCATCGCAGTCCAGTAGTCGACGTCGATGCCGTCTCCCCAGAACTTTCGCAACGGTGACATCAGAGTGAAGAGTTCAGGCCGGAGTACGTCTTGGCGCTCGACGTTCATCTCGGCGAGGTATCCGAACAGACGAAGTGCGTGCCGTACACCTTCGGCGCTGTCCAGCGGCGATCCGGTAGCGGCAGCGGTCGAACCGAATGTCGCAAGGCTGTCGGTGACTGCAGACCAAGCCTCGGTGAGCTGCCGGCGATCGTGCTGGGACTCGGATTGTGTTGACTGGTCAGCGAGTTGTGTCATCGTTTCTTCTCTTTCGTGGTAGACGAACTGGATTGTGTATGGGGCGTTGGTCAGCAGAGGGGGTCGAAAGGAACGTCTGCGTCGGACTTGCCCGAGGTCTGGTTGTTCACCCATCTGACGTTCTGGGTCCATCGGTCGGCCGAAATCTGCACAGGCCAGAGACTCTTCTGCGAAGCCCACACCTGGTTGGCTTTGTCAGCAGGAACATTCATTCGCTCGGTGAGAAGTTGAGCTCCTGCTTGCTCGTTCGCAGGATCGGCTATCCACCCTGCTGCGGCCTCGAGCGCCGCACACACGGGGGCAGCAGCATCGGATTCAGCGAATGTGGCTGTCGTGACGAGCACCGTGCCCAGGCCGTATGAACTCACGCCGTCAGAGCCCACCGGGTCTACTTCTGTAATCGCCGTCATCGGTATTCCTTGAGCATCGAATACGGCCTGGCTGGCAGCGGTGAGAACGGCGGCATCGATGTCGCCCTTTCGTGCGAGTGGTATCTGACTCGCGGTGGGTGCCGCTGCGATGAATTGCACCGTGGAGGCGTCGATGTTTCGTTCTGCGAGAAGCTGATTGACGAATTGCTCGGCCGCGCCGCCACGTGACGGTATGGCGATCCGCTTGCCGGGCAAATCCTCGATGGTGGTGATGCCGCTGTCTTTCGTCACGGCGATGGCAAGATCGATCGACCCGTACGGGGACAGTGGCCGCAGACTCTGCCCTTGCTCTATGGCCGGCACGACGGTTCCGGGTGCACCGACCGCGAGATCGGTTGTGCCGCCGATGAGACCGCTGATGAGTTCGGGCCCGTTCTTTCCGTCGATGAGCTCGACGTGGAGGCCTTCCTTGTCGAACATTCCTTGTTGGACAGCGACGTAGACAGGCAGGGACAAAGCACTCGCAGGGTAGACCCCGATGGCGACGCTACCGTCGTTCGGACGCCCTCCCCCTCCACACGCGGAAAGCAGTAGGGCTGCTGCAATGACTGTGCCGACAAAAGGTCGAAGTTTCATGGGATTCCTGTTCCTTGATGGCTGGGCGCATCAGAAATCAAGCTGAGTTGGCAGGGCACATCAGTAATCAAGCTGAGTTGGCTGGGCACATCAGTGGTCGAGCTGACCACGCAGCCGATTGAAGATTTCGATGTATCGAGGTTCGGCGGTGAGGGTTTCGAGTTCGCGGGGGCGTTCGATGTCAATGCTGACGTCGTCGATCACTCGGCCGGCCCCGAGCAGCAGAACGCGGTCGGAGAGACAGATGGCTTCGCCGAGGTCGTGGGTTACGAAGATGACCGTCCGGCCTACCTGGGATTGCCAAAGCTCGAGGAATTCTCGCTGTACTTCGACTCGGGTTTGCGCATCGAGGGCGGCAAAGGGTTCGTCCATCAACAAGATGTCCGGATCCAGTGCCCACGTTCGGGCCAACGCGACACGCTGGCGCATCCCTTGGGAGAGTTGCCAAGTCCACAGCTGTGACGCCTCGGACATTTGAACGGCCGCAAGCCAGCGCGCTGATTGAGTTCGTCTCTCCGCCTTGGGTACTCCCCTTAATTCGAGACCGTACTCGACGTTCTTCTGCGCTGTTCGCCACGGGAACAGCGCATCTCGGGCCATCATGAAGCCCATCCGGGAACGAGCGTCGAATGGTGTTGTGCCGAGGACTTCGGTTTTGCCTTCCGTCGCGTCCACCAATCCAGCGAGCGCGTTGAGCAGAGTGGTCTTTCCGCAACCGCTCCTGCCGACCAGGCTGACGAACTGTCCGCGAGGGATGGTGAGGTCGAGATTGTCGACCACAGTTTTCGCCGACCCGTCGGGCGAGGGGAAGGATATCGTCAGTCCGTCGAGTTGGACTGCGGGTGTAATCACTTTGGTATCCATGATGATTCCTGTCATCGTCGAGCCGGCGGCTGCCACCGAAGGAGGTAGCGCTCGGCGAAGTTCATGGCCTGGTTGAGGACGACTGCGACGATTGCGAGAAGTATGAGGATCGCGTAGACCGCTTCCATCCGGAACTGGGCCGAGTAGATCGACACAAGCTGGCCCAGCCCGTCTCGTGACGAGATCAGTTCCGAACCGACAACGCCAAGTAGCGAATAGATCAGCCCCAACCGAAGACCGGCAAAAATGCCAGGTGTTGCGACGGGGAGGAGGATGTGCCAGAACACCTGTGTCTTACTGGCATTCAGGACAGTGGATAGTCGGAGCCATTCGTCGTCCACCGACTTCACACCGGCTCGTGCACTCGAGCAGACGATGAAGAAGACAAGTGTGAACGCGAGAGCGACCTTCGCCGTCATCGTGATCCCGAAGATGACGATAAGCAGAGGCGCCAGCGCAAGACGTGGCATGGCATTCGCCGCATCCAGGAACGGATTCATGATGCGTTCGAGGGTCGGAAGCAGTCCGAGAGAGAGTCCGACCGCTACCCCGACTGCGCTAGCGAGGATCCACGCGATCACGACGGCAGTCATCGTGGCACGCAAGTTCGACGAAATCTCGCCCGACTGCACCGCTGCGGTGAAGTAGGCCCAGGCCTCGCCTGGCGTTTTGGCCAGAACTGGCTCGATCCAACCTTGCGATGCGACGAGCTGCCACGCTCCGAGTAGGACCAGAAGCAGCGCGACCTGGGCCAGTCGTACCCCGATGATGAGTCGCGTACCGGATCGACGCTGTCGAGCGGGCTTCGGCTCAGAGCGCGCCCGCCTCACGGAACGGGGTGACGTAGCACCGGATGGCGAACTTGCGGTGATGGTTTCGGTCATTTCGGCGCCTCCTCCGTAGTGCTCGCAGGCGGCGATAGGTGCTCGACAAAAGCAGACGGGTGCCTCTGGTCGAAGCTCCCCGGGTTGTTGCTCACTGCGTTCATATGTGAAGCAGATCACGGGATTCTTCTTCCCGTCTACGCCACATTCGAGAGGTATGCCATAGGGTTTCCCTATGTCTGACGGGCGCAAAATCGGGCGCGCGCGAGGACTGCCAGGAGAAGGGAACCCCGAATGGACCGGCGTCATCTGGAATACTTTCTCGCCCTTGCTGATCGGGGCAGCATTTCCGCTGCGGCTCGCGGACTGGGGGTCAGCCAGCCGACGATCTCGGAGGCTCTGGCCAGGATGGAGAAAGAGTGCGGCCTGACGCTCGTCCGCCGTGGCTCGCGGGGAGTCACCCTGACCGACGCTGGACGCGATCTCACAGGTCCGGCGGCCCAAGTACTTCGGGCATACCGGGATTTGGATCACGCTTTGCATCCATTGAACGTCGTGCAGCGGGGTCGGCTGACGGTCGTGTGTCCGCGAACACTGGCGCGTGATCCAGCGGCCACGGCCCTGGGTGCGTTCAAAAGAAAGTTTCCGAACGTTGCGGTGACGATGCTCAGCAACGACACCGACGGAATCGGAACGGTGGTCGCCTCGGGTCAGGCTGATATTGGGCTCGGGGTGGACGAGGTGTTCGACGAGGGCGTTGAACGTATCCTTCTCGGCCGGCAACAAATCGTTGCGCTGGTGCCGGCCGCACGAAGTGAAGGCGAGGGGGCAGCGGCGTTGACGGATCTGTTGCGAATCGGATTGATCACCAGCCCGCGTGACGATGTCACTCGGCGACTGTTGGCGGAACGCCTGGGCGAAGGCACTGTGGACGAGGCGGTGGTTGCGGAGACTATCTCTGTGGCTTCGATGATCCCACTTGTACGCGCGGGAGTCGGCGTCGCTTTCCTTCCCGAATCTGTCGCCGATACAGTCGGAGAAGGTGTGGTGCTGTGTCGTACTCGGCCCCCGCTCACTCGTGATATCTGGATGTTCCACGGTTCGACGCCATCGCCTGCGGCACAAGCGTTTATCGAGACGACCAGCCGATTACGTGACGAAGGTGGAATGGGGAACGCCGGATGAGCAAGTTCGGAGAGTCCGCCACCCCGCGAATCGATCCGCGGCAGCTACAAGACTTCCTTGCCGTCGTCGAACACGGCAGTATCACGGCGGCAGCGGCAAATCAGTTCACGGGAACATCGAGCGTCTCTCAATCAATTGCGCGGCTCGAAAGACGGGTCGGAGGACGGCTTTTCAATCGAGGCCGGACCGGCGCGACGCTGACTGCGCGCGGACGGAATCTCATCGATCCAGCACGCGAAGCGCTGGCCGCGCTCGACCGATTAGTGGTCGAGCGCGAGTTCTTACTGTCAGCAGTCCCCCACCTCAGTGTTGCCACGACAGCGAGCCTTGCGGACGATCCCGCAGCGGTACTGCTCGGAGCGCTGCGCACGGAGGTGCCGAACCTGAGGATCACCATCTCGGATCCGCCTGGGTCGTCCGTGGCCGATGCGATTCACCCGGTCATGGCAGGCACCGCTGACGTGGCAATAATGGAGTCGCTGCCCACCGGTGTTCCCGGGACGCGCACGGTGCGCCTTCCGGACCACAAGTTGCGGCTCGTCTGCCCGCCCGGTACCCCGCCACCGGTGGACGGGGTATTCATCGGCGAAGATCTCATGCGCATCGGCTTGGTTGTCGCACCACGGTTCGAAACTTCCGATGTCTATCGCCATCTGCGGTCGATCGAACCGCGAATCGACCACGCATTCGTGATGAGGTCACAGCACCGCGATGCCTTCGCGGATTTCGCGTACGAAGGGATCGGTGCTGTCATCCTCGAACTCTCCAGTGCCGAGCGAGCATCCGAACGCGGGTGCACTGTGGGCGAGATATTCGAACTGCCACCACGGAAGATCGCAGCCGTGGCAAGGGACGGCCAGAACACGCAGATCGTCGAACATTTCCTACGGCTGTGTGCCGAGCAATCCGCGCGGAAGCCGTAGGCCGAGGCGATCTCGACCTTGCGCTCTGGGTATTCGCGTCGCCCGGGCATCCACCGAGAACGATGATTTTGTCCACAGACACAACACTTCTGGGATAGTCCGTTTCCTGAAACAAAGCCGACGGGTTGCCTTCCCGTGAATATGTAATACACGTCACTCCGGATCAACTTCGAAAGGTTGACTTTCATGCGAAAGTCTCTGAAACATTTCGTGAATGCTGCAGCGGCGGTTGCGTTGTGCGCGACGCTAGGACTCACGGGCGCAACCGGAACAGCGGCTGCCGATGTGCCCGGCATCCCGAGCGTCGGGCACGATTGGGCGAGTGCAGGGCCGTACACGCCGAACGTCTCGATCGGGCTGGTGCACACTCTGTACTACCCGCGCCAGCTCGGCGCGCGCGGCGAGAAGCACCCTGTTGTGATCTGGGGGAACGGGACCGGTGTGCTCCCCGGTGCGTACACCTCCTTGTTGCGCCACTACGCCAGCCACGGATTCATCGTGGTCGCCGCCAATACACCGGCAAGCAATTTCGCCATCACCATGCGGTCGGGAATCGACCTCATCGCGGACAAAGCGGCCAGCCCGTCGAGTGTCTTCTACGGCAAAGTCGACCTGGAACACATTGGTGCGGTGGGGCACTCGCAGGGCGGGTCTGCGGCGATCAACGCGGCGATCGACGACCGCGTCGACACCGCCGTCGCGATCCAACCAGGCCCGCTCAATGATGTCGATCTCATCGACGAGCCGGTTCTCTATCTGGCCGGCCAGGCCGACGCAATCGTTTGGCCGGCGATCGTGCGGGCGATGTACGAGGACGCAGACCACGTGCCTGCCGAGTATCTGGAACTGCGCGGCGCCACGCACTTCGGTACGGCGATCAACGGCGGCGATATGCGCGGGCCGAGCACGGCGTGGCTGCGGTACTGGCTACTTGACGATCCGAACGCTCGCACCGAGTTCTTCGGAGCGAGCTGTGGATACTGCACTGACACCCAGCAGTTCTCCGATTTCGACCGCAACGATCTGGCCATGCAGATCCCGGGGTGACGGTCAGATCCGGAGTTGTCGAAGACGAACAGCCTTCCAATCAGGTCGGCGGAGTTGCGAAGCTCAGATGACGACGTAGCCGTACATCCGTTCGCCCTGAGCCACAGCTCTGGTCGCTAGTTCGGCGAAGGCGGTCAGGAACGGCACTGAGTCCTCCGACGGTTCACTCGTCTCGTCGATTGCCCAGGCCGCCGCAGCGGCGGCGACACCGTCAGCGTTCAATTCCGCTAGTGCATCGCGTAATTCGTCGGTAACCGTGAGCACGAGGGTGTCGCCGTCGTCGCTCATCGCGACGAGTTTCCCGCAGCGTGGACCTTTTGCAACTTCGTCGTAGGGGCGAGCGGTGAGGGCTGCTTCCAGTCGGCCGAGCGCGACAACTGGATCGACGCCTTTCGCCTGCAGAACTGGAGTCCCACTCGCAGCCAACTGGACCCGCGGGCGAGAAGCTGCGTTCGCCTCCATCACCTCTGGTTCCAAGTCGACGAGTCCCGCGAGGGCAGAGGTGGCATGCTCATCCGTGCGCGCGGTGAAGTAGTCGGTGATCGCAGACATGGCGCGATCATCTCACACACGATGCATCTCAATGCCCCGGACTCCTTCCGCGACTTACTGATCGACGTCAGGAGGGACAGGTGTGCGCTTCCTCGATCGCTTTCGCGAAAGCGCGAAGTCGTGGGCTTTCGAGATCGGTACGCCACACGAGACCCAAAGCAGATTCGGGTAATCCGTTGATCGGTACGAATGTGATGTCCGAGCGCTGGCTGTATGCAGCGGTCGCAGCGCAGAGGATGAGGCCGACCTGACTGAATGCGACCTGCGACAGGCCTTCCTGAACGGTGCTCGCCCCACCCTGCGTGGGAATCGTGGCTCCGCCCGGCGTTGTGCTCGGGGAATTCACACGCTGCCAATAGTCGGGGGCGGGGCCGGTGATGGGTACCAGGCAGATCTGCGCCAACTGCTCGGCGTCGATCACGCCCAGTTCGCTGAACGGGTGATGGACTGAGACGGCGAGGGTCTGGGGCTGTCGAGAAAAGACGAGCCCGGTTGTCAGTTCCGGCTCATCTACGGGGAGAAGGGCCACTGCCGCATCGATTCGCCCGGCGAGTACATCACTGAACGGATCACCCAGGGGTAATTCTTTGATGGTCACGCATGTTTGCGGATGTTGTATTTCGAAACGAGAGACAGCAGCCGCGATCGAATCGTAAATTGCTCCTTGGAAACCCACCCGAAGCCGCGCCGGCATGTTCCGTGCTCTTGACTGAGCGTCCTCGATTACTCCGACAAGCGCACGATGCGCGGGAGCCAACGACGCAAGAAAATCGGCACCGAATTCAGTCAGGTGCACGCGGCGACTGGTGCGCGCCACCAGGCTCGTGCCGATACGACGCTCCAACGCGCTGATCAGCTGACTCACTCGGCTCTGGGAGATGAACAGCCGCTCGCCGGTGCGACCGAAGTGCAGTTCTTCAGCGAGAACGAGGAAGCACTCGATCTCACGCATCGGGGGCTCCGACATTTTCACTCCGACCCTGGACTCATTCGACCACTCCATCATGGCTCATCGATGACTTGAGCTAATGGTTGGATGAGCGATTCGCCGTTGATCCGGTGACCTGCGAGGGCTTCTCTGGTTACATGCCCCACTCTGCATCCGCACAGAACAGCGCTGCGCCCACCTCCTCCACCCGCGCACACAGCGTCGAGAACCATTGGGCTGCCGTCGCCCTGATCGCAGCGTCCACATTCATCGTTGTCGCGGCGGAGATGATGCCCGTCGGACTTCTTACCCCTATCGGTGCCAGCCTGGTGGAGAGCGAAGGCACCATCGGGCTCTCGCTGGCCATCACCGGATTGGTGGCAGCGGCCACTGCCCCGTTCGTGCCCGTCGTGACCCGCCGCTTTGATCGTCGGTCGACGCTCGTCGTCTTGATGCTGTTAGTCGCAGCGGCGAACGCCCTCACGGCCCTTTCGCCGAGTTTCGTTGTCCTCGCTGTGGCTCGCGTCCTTCTAGGCGTGAGCATGGGCGGAGTCTGGGCACTCGCCGCAAGCCTGGCTCCCAGGTTGGTGGAGACCAGATCCGTCGGGTTGGCGACCACGATCATCTTCAGCGGAATCGCTGTTGCCTCAGTTCTCGGTGTCCCTGCTGGGACGTATATCGGGGCAGTCGCCGGATGGAGCGTGGCGTTCTGGACTCTCAGCTGCGCCGCGACGCTGATCGCGATCGCCATGATCGCTGTCCTACCCACGATGCCAGCTGATCGGGCCTTGTCGCTCGGGAGTCTCGTGGCGGCCTTTCGGAACCCAGGAGTCCGGGTCGGATTTGCGATTACTGCGCTCATCGTCACCGCTCATTTCGCGGCGTACACCTATGTGCGTCCGGGGCTGGAGTTCTTCGCGGGGTTGAACGCTTCGCAGGTCGGCACAATGCTCCTGATCTACGGTGCATTCGGTGTCGTCGGCAACTTCATCGCCGGGCCGTCCGCTGCAAAGTCCCCGAAGGCGGTGGTCGTCAGCCTCAGCGTGGGAGTAGCGATCACCCTTGCCCTGTTCCCGATCTCGGCTACCACCTTGATCACAGCTGCTCTGCTCATGGCGGCTTGGGGCCTCTTCTACGGTGGTGTATCGGTGAGTACTCAAACATGGATCGCACAAGCCGCTCCCGTTCACCGAGAGGCCGCTGCGGCTCTGTGGGTTGCAGTCTTCAATGCAAGCATCGCCCTCGGCGCGTTCGCGGGTGGACGCATTCATGACCACTCCGGTTCCGAAACGGTCTTCTGGATAGCCGCGGGAATCGCCACTCTCGCAATGCTGCTCGCCACATTCCGCAATCCCGTCGCGGCAAAGCGCGAACTGACAACCTAGCCGCCTACACAAACCTTCATAGAGGCAGGACCACAGATATGCGCCAGACACCCGTTTCAACCTTCATGGATGTGACCGAGATGCTCGAACGCTACCGGGACAAATCGCTGTCTCCGGTGGAGGTACTCGAGTCCACCATCGAACGTATCGAGGCGCTCAACCCGACCTTGAATGCAGTGGGACACACTTTCTTCGATGCGGCACGGGCGCAAGCGAAGTCAGTGGAACGCCACTACGCCCGCGGTTCGGATGTCAGCCTTCCGCTCGCCGGTGTTCCCGTTGTGGTGAAAGAGGATGAACCGGTACAAGGCCAACCGTGGACTCAAGGGTCCAAGGTCTATGAGGACTTGATCGCCACCCACACTTCGACTTTCGTGCAGCGGATCGTCGACGCCGGTGCCATCGTCCACGCGCGATCGACGGCACCCGAATTCTCCTCGGCCGCGTTCACACAGTCCGAGTTGTGGGGCGTCACTCGCAATCCGTGGAACACGAAATACTCCTCCGGCGGGTCTTCCGGTGGATCGGCAGTCGCACTTGCCACCGGTATGACGCACTTGGCTACCGGTTCCGATGTTGCAGGTTCGATCCGAACTCCGTCGTCACTCAACGGAATTGTCGGGTTCAAGCCACCGCACGGCCGTGTCCCCGTTGATCCGCCCTTCAATCTCGATCGCTACTGCCACTGCGGTCCGATGGCTCGCACCGTAAGTGATTGCCTCACACTGCAGTCGGTCATCGCGGGACCGAGCTCCACTGACATTGCCTCGCATGTGCCGGCATCGCCGCTGCCCGGCCTCGCAACGCATTCGTTGACAGGAATGCGTATCGCCGTGATCCCCGCGTTGGGTGACTGGCCGGTTGATCCGGACGTTGCCGCCAACACCGCCAAGTTGGTGGACACCCTCACTGCGCTGGGCGCACGCGCGGAGATCATCGAAGTCGACTTGTCACGCGCTGCAATCATGCGTGCGGCCGCCATTCACTACGATCACGTGTTCGGTGCATCGATCTCCGCCGAAGCGTCCGCGCACCCCGACAAAGTCACGGAGTACGCGAAGGAATTCGCGCGATGGGCACGCCGCACCCGTGGTGACGCGACTTTCCTCGACGGACTCGCGATCGAAGCCGAACTGTATTCGTCGATCGGATCCCTGTTCGACACCTATGACGCGTTGATCACTCCGGCAGTGGCGACGGAGGGCTTTCTTGCCGGCGACGACTACGTGGGGCACGGAATCAATGTGGCTGGAACAGAATTGGAGTTCTACCTCGAGGCTGTACCGGCCATCACCTTCAACATCCTGAGTAGCTGCCCGGTGCTGACAATCCCCACAGGTTTCGCTCGGAACGGAATCCCCACGGGCACACAGATAGTTACGCGACCGTACGACGACCAGACGGCCTTTGCGATTGGGCTCGCCCTCGAGAAGGTCCTGCCGTATCCCGGCAATCACCCGGACTCCCATGCGGCCCCGCAGGTATTGTTCGGCGTTTGAAGCTAGCTCTGGTGGAGGGTTGACCAGAATGTAGTTAGGTGCCATATTAGTTGCATGGCAGTGGACGGAACCGATCACGACTCACCCACGTTGGATCAGGCGCGGCGGCAGTTGGAGCACTACGGCCTCGGGTCCGATCCGCAGGCTGTGCTGGTTGCGGTGCGGCTGATCTCGGCGGGCGCGCGGCTCGGTCGAGCAACCGAGGTTCACTTCGCGAGGTATGGACTGTCGACCGGCCGTTACCGACTGCTTGCGGATCTGGAAGACCACGACGGGGAGAAATCTCCCTCGCGACTGGCCGCTGATCTCGGCGTCTCGCGAGCCACGGTCACCGGCTTGGTCGATGGGCTCGAGCAGGAGGGTTTGGTCGCTCGACGTCAGTCCGCGGAGGACGGGCGTGGTGCGGTGGTCGTCCTGACTGCTCGTGGCGCTCAGCGGTTACGTGACATGGCGCCCGAACACTTTGCTCGTCTCGAGGAAATGGTCGACGAGCTCACTGTCGACGAGCGAGCGGTTTTTTTGGATCTGCTCTCGCGGGTCGTTCGCGGTATCGGTGCGCTGACTGCGGAGTAGTCGGCTGGGATTCCAAGTATTCGCGTAGCGATTCGAATCGTCGTCAATTCTCGACAGAGACTTCTCTTTTCATGCCCAAATAGTTAGCCACCTAATTATAATCGGAAAGTTGGTCTCCTTCATGTCCGGACTCACCCCACCGATCCGTCGCGAAAACAAAAGGGAGATAACCGATTCCAATCGACTCGACTCGGTTGCCGATCGTCGCGGCGCACGACCTTTCATCCTGTGGAGAGAGGTGCTGGTCGCCTACCTTGCCCCCGCGCTGATGGCGGGTGCGGGCGGAGTCGCATCCGGCCAATCGGGCCTCACGACGGCGGCATTTACGTCCATTGCGGGCACGTCGGCAGTGGTGGCGTTGCTGATCGGCTCCTGGTTGCAGCGCCGCGCAGGGTCACGACCGTGGACCACGACACTGCCTCGCGTCATGGTGGCGGCAATTCTTGCCGTCGGAGCCGCTGTGATTGCTGGTCTCGTCGGGTGGTTCGCCTCCCGTTGGCTACCAGCACACACGAGCATCGTCGATGCCGCTTGGCTTGCTCGCCTGCAACTCGATCTGCCGATATCTGCCGCGGTCGCTGCCGTCATCGTGAGCTGGCGATGGCGCCGTCAGAATCCCTGACCGACAACACATGTCAAAGATCCCCGGCTTCCCGGGGAAGACCGAAAGGAACACGATGATCGTCATCATGGGAGCGTCCGGAACCACAGGCGGCGCGTTGCTACGCAGTCTCGCATCCTCGGGTGTGCCGAGCCGAGCGCTGTCCCGCGACCCGGACAGGCTGCGCGCCCACCTCGGCGACTTGGCCGACGGTTTGGTCGAAGTAGTGTCGGCCGATGCCGCAGACTCAACTTCGCTACGCACGGCTTTCGAAGGGGCTGAACAACTTTTCCTTGCCATGGCCAACGGACTCGAACAGGTCGAGCTCGAAACGCGTGTGATCGACATCGCCGCCGAGAGCGGCGTCGAACACATCGTCAAGATCTCCGATCCCGCCGCCGCGACCGACTCCCCCATCGCTCTCTCCCGTGGCCACCATGCCGTCGGCGAACACCTGCGCGCATCCGGGAT
The DNA here is from genome assembly GCF_029269915.1 of Rhodococcus sp. C3V. Lineage (NCBI taxonomy): Bacteria > Bacillati > Actinomycetota > Actinomycetes > Mycobacteriales > Nocardiaceae > Rhodococcus > Rhodococcus sp. C3V. The sequence goes on along the minus strand of NZ_JARJBE010000005.1, from coordinate 386,050 downwards.
CCGCCACACTCTGCTCCGCCCCTATGCGTTCATGCAGAATCTGTTGCTCCTGGCTCCGGCGGTGGCTGCGCAAGGGGTGATTCTGGGCGCGATGCGGGACGCGCCGTGCAACTGGATCGACTGCCGAGATATCGGTGACGTCGCCGCGGCCGTGCTCACACGCGCCGACCTCGCCGGCGGTACCTACGTCCTGACGGGTAGCGAGGCAGTCGGCTACGGCGGCATCGCCGATTCTCTGACCCGCATGCTCGATCGCCCCGTCCAATATATCGACCTGCCACCGCACGAACTGCGGCAAAACCTCGTCGATCATGCCCACATGCCTCCGTGGCTGGCCGAGCACATTCTGGAGATCCAGCAACTTGCCGTCTCGCGCCCGGAGTCACCCACCGACACGGTGGCACGTGTCCTGGGGCGTGAGCCACGAAGCCTGGATGCGTTCCTGCGTGAGCATCTGGACCGTTTCCGCTGATTCACGCTGCGAGAGCAGCGCCGCCAGAAGTCACGCGGTTGATCAACGAGCCCACCGAATCCTGATCGGACCTCGTACGGATTCCGGGTCGACGACTTCGCCGCCCTGGGTGATCTGCACTTCGCCGTCGGCCACCATGTGGCGGGCAGCCTCTCGGACGGATTCCATCAGCGGACGCCAATTGTCGGGTGCCGCTGCGCGGGCCACGTCGGAGGGGCAGATGCTCGACTCGGCCGATCGGGCACTGAGTAGTTCGCGGATCTTCGCCGCCAGTTCTTTCTCTTCCACCGTATGACCTCAGTTTCCGGTCGTGACCGTAGGCCTTCAACAGAGTATGAACCTTCGGTTCGGCGAGTTGCGGCGAAGGAATGGTGCACATCGATAATTATTGACGGCGTGGAGAATTCGAGTGCAACGCGCCGCGACGTAGTCCGAAAGTCGTATTCGGCCAGATCCCAGGAGTACACGGACCTCTTCGGCTCGATGGATTCGACGCACGTATCTGATCGGGCACTGGTGACCAGCTGGGCCGCCACTTTGACCGGCCCCGTACTCGACGCCGGGTGCGGGCCGGGGCAGTGGACAGACTTCCTGGCCCAGAGCGGGCTGGCTGTGAGCGGGATCGATCTAGTGCCCGAGTTCGTCGAACGAGCCCGCACCCGATACCCCGATCTCTCGTTCGAGGTCGGGGGCTTCGAGGCATTGGACGCGAAAACGAATTCACTGGGCGGCGTGCTGTCCTGGTACTCGCTCATTCACCATCACCCGCAAGATATCGAGGCACCGCTCGCTGAATTCGCGCGCGTGATCCGCCCAGGTGGTGGGTTGCTGGTGGGCTTCTTCGAAGGCACAACGGTAGAGCCTTTTGATCATGCCGCGACGACTGGTTATCGATGGCCGGTGACCGAACTTGCCGAGGTGCTGGTCACAGCGGGCTTCGACGTGATCGAGACCCATACCCGGACGGGGAGCGGCTACAGGCCGCACGGCGCAATCACTGCCAACCGGCGCGGCGTCGAATAGCGGATCGAGACAGCGGATCGAGACAGCGGATCGAGACAGGGCGAGCAATTCTCTTTCATTCATTTCGTGTGAGTGGTGTGCTGGATGAGTCACTCCCCGGCTTTTTCAGCACCGGATCATCCACAGTTGAAAGAAGGCGCCATGACCACGATTCATCTTCACAAGACGACCACTGCGACGCCCGAACAGGTCCTTGCCGGCCTGACCGACTTCGGTCCGGGCCGTGAGGAAATCTTCGGCCGCAGTGCGGACAGCTACCTGAAAGTGCACAAACAAGGACCCCACGATGCTGATGTCACCGAGGGCTCCAGTGGTATCTGGGAGCGTCTGCACTACGACTGGACCGACCCGCACCGCGTCGTGATGACAACCACCGACTCCAACCTGTGGGGCGGGGCGTCGAGCCATACCTACACGCTGACCCGGCAGCCGACGGGCCTGACCGATGTCGATGCCGTCGTGGTCCGGGACGGCAAGAACCTCAAGGGAAAGCTCCTGGCGTCGGTACTCGGACTCGTCGGCACCCAAGTGCTGGGAAAGTCGTTCACGAAGTCCATCGACGCCATCGAAGCTCGCAACGGTGGCGCGAGCGGCGGCAACCCATAGTGACAGGAACCTGACGGACGGTCAGAGCGCTTCGAGGGCTTCCGTCATCTTCTTCACCGTCTCCGGTGCCACTTTGGCTTCGAATCCCGCCTTCAGGAGAGGCGACGCAATCTTGGCGGCACCGTTGAACTCGACGTTCGCGTGATATTCGATCTCGGTCGAGTTCGGACTCACTGAAGTCAAGGTGATGTCGTCGGTACTGGTGGCAGTCTTGTTCTTTCCTTCGAGAACAACGTGATTCAGCTCGTCGGTCACCAGCGTGTACGTCAGTTCCGTGGTGACGCCGAACAGCTTGGACACGTTGTGCCACTGGGTTCCGACGCCGACAGGACCGTCGGAGATCTGCGTGCAGCTCTCGGTGCCCGGATCCCACGTCGGCGCATTGGCGAAGTCGCGGAGAAACGCCGCAGCCTTTTCGATCGGTACCTCGGCGGTGAATTTGCGGGTGACGTCAACCATGCGGTGGGCCTTTCGGTTCATTTTTCGGCGGTAGTGCCGCGGTGAGAGTTCGTTCCGACGCCCGGGCTACCCAAACTCGACAAACGGTAACCGTCTTCAGAGGACTGCGCGGTCCAGTGGACGCGGAAGCGGATCGAGTGCGCCGGTCTCGCGCAGGCGCTCGTACGCCCGAACGACCCCATCGACGGCCCCGATCTGTAGCAACACGCCGCCCGGTAACGCGGCAACGCCTGCTGCGAGGTCACCCGGGATCGCGTCAGCGCGAGCGGACGAGAGGTAGCCGACTCGGCCGATCACGGGATCACCGACGCGATAGTCGGACTCGTCTTCGAGAGCGTCGAGGATGTCGTCGTCGGTGACATCTCCGAAGTCCGGTTCCCACACCGCGGCGAGCATCCGAAGTAGTTCTGTCTCAGGAACTTCGGCGCTGTCCGGCGCGCTGACGGCAATAATCATCGACTGAAGGACGATTTCAGGTTCGCCGCCCGCCAAGCCGGAGAGTTCGAGCCCCCATTCGGGCCCTCCACTGGCTACGAGCCTCAATCCGATTCCCAGACGATCCGACCAGTCTTCGGCGGCCTGCGCGTTCTCGAGGGCCTGTGCCAACTGGTCGACGGTCACGGCAGTAGCAGGTCCAGCGGAATGGATCTGTTGCCACGACCCGTCGACCACCTCGGGCAACAGGAATTCGACTTGCTCCAACGTCCGACGCCACCGGGAGGCCACGGCCTGCGCCGATTCCGGCCGTCGTCCCCAGAAAACTCGAATAGCGCGTCGTGTCATCGAGTCCTCCGGTAAGGATCGTCCATGGGTAGCCATCTCCCGTCTTCGTGGATTCCGAGATCAGTGGCACCGCCGGTGAGAGCGTCGACGGCCGCGAGAACGGCAGGGCGCGTTTCGTTCTCACGACACAGGAGTGACCACGTCCAGATTGCCGCCGGGTCGATCATCGGGCGTGCCGTGAGATCGCTCGGCAGCGTGATGGTCTGCCCTTTGGGCGAGTTGACGACCGGACGGCCGACGGCACGGACGTGATCGAAGAATGCCGGACCGGTGATACCACCGTCGTTGATGCGCAGGATCTGTGCGCCGGTATCGCGAGCGAATTCTTCGGCGTAGACGTTCCACGAATACCAGGAGGTGGTGTCGTCGTCGACGAGTACGACGACGTCGCGTGCCCGCACCGGTGTGGTGTCCTCTCCGGTGGAGACCGCGTACAGCCGATCCGCACCGAGCAGTCTTGCGCTCAGAGCATGTTGGGCGACATCGGTTTTCCGCACCCAGGCGATCGCCAGGTCGAGGCTGCCGTCCGCTACCCGCGCGGCCTGCGCGTGCGAAGGCACCACCCAGGCGTCGACGTGCAGTTGCGCGACCCCTGAAGTGCGCGCGATCAGATCCGTGGGGAGCCAATTGACGTAGCCGATCCGGACGGGCTCCGCTCCGGACAGACGCTCCGCGCGGCGTCGCAGATTCTCGGCACTCTCGAGTAGCGCACGGACATCAGGGAGCAAGGCCGCGCCGGCTGGCGTCAGAGCGACGGAACGGCGGTCGCGGACGAACAGCTTGACGCCGAGATCGCGCTCGAGTGCCATGATCTGCTGCGACAATGACGGCCCGGCTATCAGTAGTCGTGCCGCGGCTCGGCCGAAGTGCAGTTCCTCGGCTACGACCTCGAAGTATCTCAGCTGACGCAGCTCCACGATCCTTCATGCTACGTGCGGTGGGAGGTTGCGCCTATCAGTCAGGAGCAAAGCGGTCGTGGCGGTCCGGCGCGGCCGGGGCACACGATAAGACCATGACCACAATCCAAAACGGCGTCTCCTCGCGAGCGCACGCTGTCCAAGCTGCCGCTGCGCTGGCGGCGAGCATGGGAATCGGTCGATTCGTCTACACACCGATTCTGCCGTTGATGCACACGCAGGCCGGTCTGTCGGCCTCGCTCGGCGCCACCCTGGCGACGGCCAACTACGTCGGGTACCTGATCGGCGCGCTCGCGGGAATCCTCATTCCCGGCGCGGTGCGCTCGGCAGCGGTGATGCGCACGTCGTTGGTGGTCCTCATCGCGACTTTGGCGCTCATGCCCACTACCCACGACGGATCCATCTGGTTCGCCCTGCGGCTCATCGCAGGCATTGCCAGTGCCCTCGTCTTCATGATCGCCGTCAGCGCTTTGCACGCGCACCTTCGGGGGCAGTCCCAATTCCTGGCCGGATGGGGATTCGGCGGAGTTGGGCTGGGTATCGCCCTGTCCGGGGTCCTCGTGTTCGTCGTCCGCTTCATCGGTTCCTGGGGTACTGCCTGGCTGGCATCTGCGGGCCTTGCAGTGGTGTGTGCGGTCGCCGCCTGGGGATTGACGCCGGAACCGCGTCCGATCATCACGCCGGACGCGCCGGGAACTCCCACTCCCCAACGCGGGTTCACTGCCTTGTTCATCAGCTATTTCCTGGAAGGCATCGGCTACATCATCGCGGGCACGTTCCTTGTTGCCGCAATCGATCTCGCCGCTCCAGAATGGGTCGGCAGCGGCGCTTGGATAGTGGTCGGTCTGGCCGCATTTCCCTCGTGCGCCCTGTGGGCTTGGCTCAGCCTGCGTTGGTCGAGGCCGACTCTGCTTCTCGTTGCCCTGTTGATTCAGGCGGTGGGCATAGCGCTTCCTGCTGTGATCGGAGGCGTCGGCCCCGCACTGATTTCAGCTTTCCTGTTCGGTGTCACCTTCCTTGGTATCGGGTCAATTGTGTTGGCAATCGGCGCGCACCTGCAGTTCCCACGCGCCGTGGCGTTGCTGACCGCTGGATACAGCGTCGGTCAGATTCTCGGCCCACTCGTTGTCACTCCGTTGCTGCGAGACGGGTATCGCGACGCTCTGCTGTTGGGTGCGGCCGTCGTCCTGGGCGCGGCAGTGGCCGCCGCGGTTTTGCGGTTCCGATTCCCTTCCGATCTCGATGCGGACCCTCGGACGGCCACCTCGACTGAGGAGGTAGTTTTTGATGTCAGATGACGAAACCGCCGGAGCACTACCCGACGTAGGACTGGAGATGTTCGAATGAGCGCACTCACAACCGATCTCGACCTGAAGGTCCCTGTCATCGCAGCGCCCATGGCCGGCGGCGCTTCCACACCGGCACTTGTTGCTGCTGCCTCTCGCGCAGGCGGTTTCGGCTTCCTCGCCGCCGGGTACAAGACGCCTCAGGCTCTGTCCGACCAGATCGACGCCGTGCGCGCCGAGGGAGTGTCGTTCGGTGTCAACGTTTTTGCGCCCAACCCGGTGCCTGTCGATGTCGATGCCTACCGTGCCTATGCCAGGGCGATCCAGGTCGAGGCGGATCGCTACGGCATCACACTGGCTGACGGTGAGCCGGTCGAAGACGACGACTATTTCGCGGACAAGATCGACCTGCTTCTGGCCAGCCCGGTTCCGGTGGTCAGCTTCACCTTCGGCTTTCCCGCACCCGGCGTCATCAAGGCGCTGCGCGCTGCCGGTTCACTTGTCGTCCTCACTGTGACTTCGGAGGCAGAGGCGCTCCTTGCCGTCGACGCCGGTGCCGATCTGCTTGTGGTGCAATCGTCGGCTGCCGGCGGCCACTCCGGAACGCTCACTCCCCTGCAGGTTCCGGCAGAAACACCGATCACCGAACTGATCGCACAAATCCGTCATCGCACCTCTGTTCCGCTATTGGCGGCCGGTGGACTGGCGACCTCCGCCGACGTCGCTGCAGCCTTACGTGCCGGAGCGGACGCGGCAGTGGTCGGTACCGTACTGCTGCGCACCGAGGAGAGTGGTGCCTCGGCTCCGCACAAGGCAGCTCTGGCCGACACGTCCCGCGGGAACACGGTCGTCACAAGAGCTTTCACGGGACGTCCTGCACGAGCACTTCGGAACGAGTTCATCGATCGCTACGACGCACGGGCGCCCATCGGGTATCCGGCCATCCATCACCTGACCAACCCGATGCGCAAAGCCGCTGTTGCGCAGGCAGATCCCGAGCGCATGCACCTATGGGCCGGCACCGGCTATCGCCACGCGACGGAGGAACCAGCCGGGGTAGTGCTTTCGCGATTGGCTAACCTGTGACGGCGCGGACACCGGAAGCCGCATTGCCCGAGGTAGTGACATACGACGGGTTGCCCGGGTCCGCCGGTGGTGCACACTCGCTTCGAGTCAAGCGTCCCGATGTTGCATTTCAGCGGCTGCAGACATTCCTGGAATCCTGCACCGAACCAGTGTCGTTGCCGTCGTGGACGTTCGAGATCTACCAGAGGGGGCCATCCGAGCCGACCGCGCAGTTGTCATCGTTCGCTACCGAGCTCTTCGGTGGGCCCCGCTACAAAGCGCAAACCCATACCGAATGGAACGTCCCACCTGGTTCTGTCAACGAAGCGCTCGATGCCCTCGTTGGTTGCGATGCGGTCACAACCCACGGACGTTCTGTGGCGGCGCTGACCTGCAGCGCGCCCGTACGCCTGATCGACCCCAACACCCGCGCGCCGTACCCCGACATCACCCCCGACGCGTTCGGCCGTTTTGCCGTGGATGGATACGGCCGGATTCTCGGCGAGTCAGGCATACGCGCAACCCTCGGCAACGCGACATCCTCACTGTCCCTGTGGCTCAACCTGCCTGCAGACGAACGGTTGTCGTCCGGTGCTCGTCACCTACAAGACCATCTCCCGTTCCGGTTGTCCGCGAAACACTGGCGTCTCTGGCGGCCGAACCGGAGCGCAGACTCTTATCGTTCCAACAAGATTCCGTCGCCGGTTCACGACCGCGTTTGAATCACGCAGCAAGCATTCCGAGTTGCGCACCACCCATACCGCGCGTGGCACGTTGTCAGAATGCGTCTTCCTCGAGTTCCATGATCTCGTTGTCGAGGGAACCCAGGATTTCTTTGGTCGACGCCAGGACGGGCAGGATGTTCTTGGCGAAGTACGACGCGATCACCACCTTGCCCCGATAGAACGACCGGTCCTTTGCCGACGCGTCACGGTCCAAGGCTGCCAACGCGACTTCCGCTTGCACCAACAGGCGCCATCCGATGAGCAGGTCGCCTACCGCGTACAGAAAGCGCACCGAACCGAGGCCTATCTTGTACAACTCGGAGGGTTGGTCCTGGGAAGCCATCAGATACCCGGTGAGCGTCCCGGCCATCTCCTGCACGTCGGTCAAGGCGGTCTCGAGTAGGACTCGCTCGGCCTTGAGTCGACCGTTCCCGGCCTCACTGTCGATGAACTCTCGTATGCGACCGGCTACGTGAGCGAGCGCAACGCCGCGGTCGCGTGCGATCTTTCGAAAGAAGAAGTCCTGCGCCTGGATCGCCGTGGTGCCCTCGTACAGGGTGTCGATCTTGGCATCGCGGATGTACTGCTCGATGGGGTAGTCCTGAAGATAACCGGAGCCGCCCAGGGTCTGCAGGCTCTCGGTGAGCAGTTCGTAGGCCTTCTCGGAGCCGACGCCCTTGACGATCGGCAGCAGCAGATCGTTGACCCGCGCCGCCAATTCGGCATCCGCACCCGAAACCAACTCGGCGACATCGGCATTCTGGTGTGCAGCGGTGTAGAGGTAGACCGCTCGGAGGCCTTCGGCGTAGGCCTTCTGCATCGCCAGGCTGCGTCGGACGTCGGGGTGGTGCGTAATGGCCACGCGGGGCGCGGTCTTGTTTGTCAGCTCGGTGAGGTCTGCGCCTTGAATTCGTTCTTTCGCGTACTCGAGGGCGTTGAGATAGCCGGTGGACAGTGTTCCGGTAGCCTTGGTGCCCACCATCATTCGAGCGTTCTCGATGACCTGGAACATCTGGGCGATACCGTTGTGGACATCACCCACGAGCCAGCCGACGGCAGGAACGTCCGTCGCTCCGAAGGTGAGCTCGCAAGTCGGGGAAGACTTGAGACCCATCTTGTGCTCGACGCCGGTGACGTACACGCCGTTGCGCTCTCCCAGTTCAAGTGTCTCCGAGTCGAAATGGGACTTCGGAACGTAGAACAGGCTCAAACCTTTGGTTCCTGGACCGGCTCCCTCGGGTCGGGCAAGCACCAAGTGGAAGAGGTTCTCGGCCGTGTCTCCGACATCGCCGCCCGAGATGAATCGCTTGACGCCCTCGATGTGCCACGTGCCGTCGTCCTGCGCGATTGCCTTTGTTCGGCCTGCGCCTACATCGGATCCCGCGTCTGGTTCTGTGAGCACCATCGTCCCGGCCCATCCGCGCTCGAATCCTTCTTTGGCCCAATGTTTTTGCTGTTCGTTCCCGATGGTGTAGAGCACGCTCGCCATCAGTGGACCCATGTTGAAGAAGCTTGCGGATCCGTTTGCCGCGACCAACATTTCGCCGATCGCCCAGACCAATGGCGCGGGAGCAGGAACGCCACCCATGCCTGCCGGTAGACCGAGTCGCGACCAACCGGCCTCGTTCACCGCCTCGACCGTCTTGCGCAGAGGTTCCGGGACCACAACTGCGTGATTGGGTGCGTCGAATTCGACAGGGTTTCGATCCGCGTCGGCGAAGGACGCGGCGACCGGGCCTTCTGCCAGCCTCGATACTTCCGCAAGAATGTTGCGCACAGTGTCGGTGTCGAGGTCCCCGTAAGCGCCGGCATCCAGCAGTTCGCCGATCCCGAGTACCTCGAACAGATTGAACTCGATATCACGCACGTTGCTTTTGTAGTGACCCATTGTTCTCCGACCTTGGTTCGTCAGCAATACGATTCGTCAGCAGATACGGCTCGTCAGCAGTACACAAGAAAGCCTGCCCCACAAGGAATTCAGTACGCAACCGTAGGTAGAGACGAGTGCCGTTGCTACAAAGTAGCGCCGAGTCGCTCTCAATGAAACATTCACTCGTACAATTGGTTTCGGCTGGTGGGGGCGCATATCAGTCGCGTAGCATCCTCTACGATCAAAGCAGCTGCGCACCAATTGAAGTGCCCGTCCTCACCTTCGGCGTCATACGCATTCGGTGTGATCAGTGAACATGCTGATCGGTAGACCAAGAGCGCCTCTCGTTGGTAGCCGAGATGTTTCTCGGCCGGTGTGTAGAGCCCAGTTCTGTCTCGTGAGCCTTTGGTATCGGTCAGAGGGTGAGTAGCACTTTGGTGGCGCGCCGCTCGTCCATCGCCCGGTAGCCTGCGGCGGCGTCCTCCAACGGGAGAGTGAGGTCGAAGACGATGCCTGGGTCGATCTGGTCGGTCATGATGAGCTCGATCAGTTCGGGTAGGAATCGCCTGACCGGCGCGGGACCGCCGAGCAGGCTCACCGTCGCGAAGAACAGGTTCATGCCGTCGAGTTCGACGCCGTGGGATACCCCGACGTAGCCGACATGTCCGCCGGGGCGGGTAGCTCCGATAGCCTGCATCATCGATTCTTGGGTACCTACGGCTTCGACGGTCGAGTGGGCGCCGTAGCCGCCGGTGAGTTCCTTGATCTTCGCGATGCCCGCGTCGCCCCGCTCTTCGACGATGTCGGTGGCGCCGAATTGTGTGGCGAGTGCCTGCCGGTCGGCGTGACGTGACATGGCAATGATCCGCTCGGCGCCGAGTTGTCTGGCAGCGAGGATCGCCAAAAGTCCGACTGCGCCGTCGCCGACGACGGCGACCGTTTTGCCAGGTCCGGCTTCCGCAGCTACTGCGGCGAACCAACCGGTGCCGAGTACGTCGGAGGCTGCAAGGAGGCTGCGGGCCTGCCGCTCGGTCGGCTCTCCGTGGACAGGGACGAGGGTGCCGTCCGCGAGCGGGATGCGAGCGTATTCGGATTGGGTGCCGACCGAGCCCATCATGACCTGGTGGATACAGCGAGACTGAAAGCCGGCCTCGCAGATTTCGCAGGTGTTGTCCGACGCGACGAACGAGCCCACGACGAAGTCCCCAACTTCGATGTCGTTGACGTCGGGGCCGACCTGTTCGACGACGCCCACGTATTCGTGTCCCATCGGCGTCGGGCCATTCAGCTCTTCGATGCCGCGGTACGGCCAGAGGTCGGAACCGCAGACGCAGGTGGCTGTAACGCGAATGATCGCGTCGGTCGGTTCGACGATCACCGGCGCTTCGATCTCTTCGACCCGGACGTCGCCGGGGGCATGCATGACGACAGCGCGCATGACGTGGCTCCTCACCATCGGTTTTCTCGTGTCACTTCAACCTGATCACGATTTGGCGGCGCGCGGGAGTCCCGCGCGATAGTGGTACTGCGAGGGACTCCCTCGCTACCGGTCACTGACTTACGCTCGATGGCATGGACGATCGAGCGCAAGTACGCGAATTCCTGACCTCGCGGCGCGCCCGAGTCACGCCCGAACAAGTTGGACTTCCGGCCGGATCGAACCGCCGCGTGGACGGTCTACGTCGAAGTGAAGTGGCAACCCTCGCCGGCGTGAGCGTCGAGTACTACACGAGGCTCGAGCGCGGAGCGATCAGCGGCGCATCGCCGGGTGTACTCGACAGTATCGCGAAGGCCTTACGACTCGACGACGCCGAGCGCGCCCACCTTTTTGATCTCGCGCACGCGGCAAGCCCGGTAGCCAGACCCCCGCGTCGGCGAAATGCGAAGGGCTGGAAGCCCCATCAGAGCCTGCAGTGGGCGCTTGATGCAGTCACCGCGGGACCCGCTTTCGTGCGGAACGGTCGCATGGATCTTCTTGCTGTCAACCCACTCGCGCGTGCGTTCTACAAGGACCTCTACGACATGCCGGGGCAGCCCCCGAACATCGCGCGCTTCACGTTCCTCGACGAAAGGGCTTTCGAGTTTTATCCGGACTGGAACGAGTTTGCCGAGGTGACCGTCTCGATTCTGCGAACCGAGGCCGGGCGAGATCCTCACAACAAGGAATTGCACGATCTGATCGGTGAACTCAGCACTCGGAGTGAGGAATTCCGGCGTCGGTGGGGCGCGCACGACGTCCGCCATCACGGCACCGGATTCAAGACATTTCACCACTCCGCCGTGGGGGAGCTGACGCTTGCCTTCGAAGGTTTGGAGATGGCCGCCGAGCCGGGGTTGACGCTCACGATCTACACCGCAGAGCCGGGATCGCCGTCCGCGGAACGGATGCAGTTACTCGCCTCGTTGGCAGCCAGTGAGAATGCGGACTCTTCGCCTCACGTGTCGGAGCGGTCGCTGACGGACGGCTGACGAACTGCGCGACGGTTGATCGGGTCGTCAGTTGACGACTTCGACGGCGGTGCGCTTCGTGCGTTCCTTGCGCAACAGGATCATCAGCGGCAGAAAGTAGAGAGCGGCAACGCCGGTGCCTACCAACACCGGCCCAGTGGCACCGAGACTCGAGGCGAACGCAAACCCGGCGATCCAGGAGCCGACCGCCGTGCCCAGATTGAACGACGAGGTGCTGAGAGCAGAAGCCATCGTCGGCGCCTGATCGGCATAACGCACAGCCATCCCGATCAGGATGGGATTGGTCGACATGCCGAACAGTCCCAGCATGACTACGAGAATCACCGTCACGATCACGTTGTGTGAGAAGAGGCAGAGCGCCCCGAGTACGAGAAACGTCATCGCTGCCGAGACGAACAAGACCCCGTACTGATGCTTCGCACCGAGTCGACCGCCGAGATTGGAGCCGACGAACGCACCGAGTCCGTAGCCGACAAGCACTAGCGGCACTGCCGACGCAGCAAGTCCCGTGTTCTCGGTCAACAGCGGAGAGATGAAGCTGTACGCCGCCAGCGACGACCCGCACACGACGGCGCAACCGGACAGAACGAGCCAGATGCGTCCGTCCCGTAGGCTCGCGATCTCCGCTCGCCAGGACGGCACCGCACCGGATTCGGTGTCGGCGGGTACCAATCGGTGGACGACGGCCGCGGCGACGAGTGCGAGGGCGGCGAGGGCCCAGAAAGGACCACGCCACCCGATGCTCTGACCGGCCAGAGCGCCGAGCGGAACACCGATGACGTTCGCGAGCATGCCTCCACCCAAGACGATGCCGAGCGCGCGCGAGGAAGACGCCGGGCCTGCCGCTTTTGCTCCGACCACTGCAGCGACTGCCCAGAAGGCGCCCGTCGCCACGGCTGTGAGGAAGCGGGCGCCGAGAATGAGTCCGAAGTTGGACGAGAGCGCGACGATGACGTGTCCGATCGCGAAAACAATCAGGGCCGAGCTCAAGGTCACGCGTCGGGGAACCCTGAGTGTCAAGATCGCCATCGCCGGCGTGCCGACGATCATCCCGATCGCGAAGACGGTGATCATCAAGCCGACGTTCGCGATCGACGTACCGAGGTCACCCGCGATCTCGGGAAGAATGCCGGCGACGACGAATTCGGTTGTACCCATCAAGAAAACTCCGACGGCCAGCACGTAGATCACGAGCGGCAGGCGGCCGGTTTCTTCGACGGTCGGGGCGGAAATCATGAGGTGGTCAGTTCTCTTTCTGTTGACGACGCGCATGTCGTGGCGCACCCGTCCAGGGCATCACGCCTGTCGCCTGCGAGGGAGTCCCGGTCGTTGGGGGTACTCGAAGGGACTCCCGGTGTGGCCGATTGCGCGCTACCGTCGGCGCAAAGACTGCCTGAACCCGGGAGGCGCGCCCATGACACGACGACAGATCCGGGGGCTCGGCGCCGCCGTGCTTGTCTCGGCCTTGATGACTGCTTGCAGTACCGAGGACGCTGAGGGGCCCGGTCCACAGGCAAGCACGACAACACGATCGGCGCCCGCCGCGGCCTTCGGTGAACCCGAGACCGTCGCCGACGGCTTGGACGCGCCCTGGTCGATCGCATTCCACGGCGATACACCACTAGTCAGTGAGCGCGACAGCGCGCGAATCCTCGAACTCGACGCCGGCGGAAACAGCCGCGAGGTGGGAGTCGTCGACGGCGTCAGCCCAAGAGGTGAGGGCGGTTTACTAGGGATCGCAGTACGTGAAAACCGCCTGTACGCGTACTTCACCGCGAACGGGGAGAACCGGATCGAACGCTTCGACATCATCGGTGCTCCGGGGGAATTCGCGCTCGGGCCGGCCGAGACGATTCTCGACGGGCTCGCTTCGGCCAACTACCACAACGGTGGTCGCATCGCGTTCGGCCCGGACGGGATGCTGTACGTGACCGTCGGTGATGCCGGTAGTCGAGACAGAGCTCAGGACCTCGACTCGATGTCCGGGAAAATTCTGCGCATGACTCCGGATGGTGATGTGCCGCAAGATAATCCGTTTCCGAACTCGTTCGTCTACAGCTACGGCCACCGCAACTCCCAGGGTATTGCCTGGACCGAGGACGGCACGATGTACGCCAGCGAGTTCGGGCAGGACACCTGGGACGAACTCAACCGGATCGAAGCCGGTGGCAACTACGGGTGGCCCGAGGTCGAAGGGATTGCGGGTGAAGACGGATTCATCGATCCGCTCCAACAATGGTCACCTGACGACGCCAGCCCCAGCGGAATCGCCATCCACGACGGCACGATCTACATCGCCAATCTTCGTGGTGAGCGACTCCGCACGGTGCCCTTGACCGATCCCGCGACCGCCGACGAGCAGTTCGTCGACGAATACGGGCGCCTCCGTGACGTTGTAGTCGCACCGGACGGGTCGCTGTGGATACTGACGAACAACACCGACGGTCGCGGCGACCCCAACCCCGGTGATGACCGCATCCTTCGCGTGCCGTTGCGCTGATGTCGATTTCCGGCGAACGCAGTACTTCCAGCCCGAGGGTCCTGGCCGAAGCCTGTGATTCACTAATATCTTTACGACAGGTGCGCCGGGTACGGATCGGAGAGACAGCATGGGGACTTGGGGTTCAGGACCTTTCGACAACGACGTAGCGGGCGACCTGCTCAGCGCAGTACAGGCGGGTGACTACGACATCGACGATTACGCTAGCCACCCCGATGGCGGTTATCTCGATGCCGATGATGCTCAAACAGCAATCGCCGTCGCCGAGATTCTTGCGGTTGCGCACGGCGTTGCGCCGAAGCCTGTGCAGCTGGATGGAATTGACGCCGCCGGGTACGTCAGCACCTTGAGCCCGGAGCAGAAGAGTTGGGTCCTCTCCGCACTCGAGCGTGCAGTTTCCGACAGCGACACTTCGGAGTTGTACGAGTTGTGGGAAGAGAACGGTCCGGAAGACCTCGCAGCTTGGCGGGCACCGATCCTGAGCAGATTGGCCAGCCTCAAAACGGTGGGGTAAGCGTCACTCGTCTGCAGTCCCTTGCTTACTCGGAGTTCGACGAGGACAGACTCCCCTTGACGTACCGGGTGGTGTCGTCAGCGAGGATCTCGGCGAGCCCGCTTTCGATACCGTCCAGTGCTTGCGCGGCGACGTCGGCAGGATCGATCTTCTGTTCGGCGGGTACGCCAGCGGCCATGTCGGTATCCATGTATGCGACATGCAGTGCCGATACGGAGATTTTGCGCGGCGCAAGTTCTTCTCGAACGGCGTCGGTCATCGCCCAGGCCGCTGCCTTCGACGACGCGTAAGACCCGAGCGCGGCTGGATGGAACCAGGACAGCACCGACAGAACGTTGAGTATTGTTCCGCCGTCGTTGTTTTCGATGACGGGAGCAAACGCCCGGGTCACGGCGAGCGGGCCGTAGAAGTTGACGTCCATCTCTCGTCGAATGTCATCGATGTCGCCCCCGATCAAGGGCGCCGAGGTAGAGATACCTGCGTTGTTGACCAGCAAGGTCACATCCGATGCGATTTGCGCGGCGGCGGTTATCGATTCGGCGTCCGTCACGTCCAACCTCAGGGGGATGACGCCGGGTAGATCGACAGTTTCCGGATTGCGCGCAGCCGCGTACACCTTTGCGCCGCGCTCGACGAGTCCCGCAGCCAGATGGCGTCCGAGCCCGCGATTGGCTCCTGTGACGACCGCAACCGTCTTGTTCAGGTCCATGATTCTCCCAGTGTTGTGATTGCTCGTGACGTTTAGATTATGAATCAAATCTAAGTGTCGGCTAGGATAGATGTCAAGTGAAATCCAAACTGGAAGGCGTTGTGATGGGCCGCGTATCGCAGCAACAAGCGGAAGAGAACCGTCGGCGCGTCGTGGAAACCGCAGCCCGACTGTTCCGAGAGAAGGGCACTCACCTCAGCGTCGCCGACCTGATGAAGGCGTCGGGGCTGACCCACGGTGGCTTCTACAAGCAGTTCGCGTCCAAGGACGCTCTCATCGACGAAGCGACCACCCACGCCTTCAAGGAACTGGCTCAGCTGCATTCTGCGGGACTCGAAGAGCATGCAGGGCAACGTGACTCCGCCCGAAAAGCTTTGATCGATACCTATCTCTCGGTGGCGCATCGCGACAACCCGGCAGACGGATGCCCCGCTGCTGCGCTCGCCGCCGACATGGCGCGCGAGCCTGCAGACAGCGAGGCCCGTCGGGTTTACACGGAGGGAGTGGGGGATTTTGCCGCAGCTCTTGCCGACGACGAAGCTGTCGGTCTCCTCCGGCTCTCCACCATGCTCGGTGCACTGGTTCTTTCGCGAGCTACGAAGGGTTCCCCGCTCTCCGAGGAAATTCTCGATTCCGCGCGCGTCGAACTGATCAGAGGGCTTCGAGAGCCGCTGTCATCTTCTTGACGGTCTCGGGTGCCCCTGGCCGCGAATCCCGCTTTCACGAGGTCCAGTGCTCGCGGTTCCGAGAGTCGGACTCTCGATATGTCGATTGAACGCTCTAGTTGATTCCGACGACTTCCTGGGCGATCGCTGCGAGTCTTGCCTGGGCAGCGGATACGACGCCGTGTCGGTTCTTGTGCGCTTCCTCGTACGCAACGATGTCCCGCACCTGTGCGGCGTCGGTCAGTTCCTTCACGGCGGAGACGGCTTGGGTGACGTTGAGTTCGTCGAAGTCTTCGATGGGAAGTTCAGTGGGGTCGAGTAGCCCACTCGACTTCCGTACCGAACGGAAAACGTCGGCGGCACCGTCAGCACCTTCTCGGCGAGTGACCTTCTCAGCAGTGGCGATGGCCGCATCCCTACTGGCCGAGAGTGTTTTCACAGTCACGTCACCGGCATATGCGCCCCAGCTGATCAGCTCACCCAGTACCGGCGGTGAGGTGCGAACAGCGTCGATGGCACGGTCGAGACTGCGGGTCGACCAGGAGACCGGAACGTTGACCAGCCGTATCGCCGCGCCGGTGGCAGCTTGCATCGGTGTGCGGCGCAAAGCTGCCGGTCCACCGAGTGCCTCTTCGGCCAAGACAGTCGTGAGCCAGTCCACGGTCGCGGAGTGTGCAGTGATGAGGCGGTCGGCCAACGCCGCGACGGTCTGATCGCCGCCGGCAGTGGCCAGGGCCTTGAGGTAGCGGGAACGGTCGAGGAGTTGATGTTCGAGCGCAAGGTCTCCCAATACCGCTTCGTCGAAGGGCTGAGCCTGTTCGACCATCGCTTTCACTCCGGCTGTCGCGCGTCCGATGAACGGACCGACCAATTCCGGAACGCCACCCAGATCGCGAACAGTGGACTCTATGGAACTCGCCCTTTCACGGCCGTTCTCTGCGTTTTCCGTCAATTCGCGTCGAACCGCTTCGGTTCTGGCCTGTGCGACGCGCGTTTCGGCGACCTGGATCTCGGTGTGCGTCAGACCGAGGAGGATGCGTAACTGGGTGATCAAGGCGGACGTGGTTTCGGAGTTGCTCATATCGGGGTCGTCCCTTCGTCGGTGCGTGCTTTACGTGATGTTCAGCTTCTGCTCGACGAGTGCTCCGCGGGTCGCGGAGCCACCGCCGCTACGCGGGCTACCCCGACCTACCGCGTAGTAACCACAACGAACAAGTGGGCTCGACGCACCGAGATCGTCGGCGCCAGGACGAGTGAGATCCCGGCCACCCCGAGGTTTCGATTTCTATTCGGTGGGAAGGAGGCATGTGCAGTGCATCCATCCAGAAGCCCGCGAGAAACTGCGTCACCCGAGGAGTATCGATATGCCGGACCAGTACGCAATGCAGGACCCGACCACGCGGTTCCCCGCTCCTGTGCGTGAGCGGCAGGCGGAGATCGCACACCCCGGTCTCACCGCAGACATGATTTCTCCTCCCGACCACGGTGAAAACACCTATCGAGGAAGCGGTCGACTCGAAGGAAGGCGTGCGATTGTCACCGGAGCAGATTCGGGCATCGGACGTGCGGTCGCGATTGCATTTGCCAGAGAAGGCGCGGACGTTGTCCTGAGTTATCTCGACGAGGAAGAACAGGACGCTCGGGAAACCGCTCGCTGGGTCGAGGAGGCAGGTCGCAAAGCCGTCTCGGTGCCGGGAGATCTCCGAAGCGAGGAACACTGTTCTGCTTTGGTCGAAACCGCGGTGCGTGAACTCGGCGGACTCGACATCTTGGTGAACAACGCCGCGTTTCAGATGGTGCAGATGGGCGGCATCACCGATATCACCACCGAACAATTCGACCGTGTGATGAAAACCAACCTCTACGCACTATTTTGGCTCTCCAAAGCAGCGATCGCGCAGATGGAGCCCGGATCGACGATCGTGAATACCTCGTCCATCCAAGGTGCGTCCCCGTCGCCCGAGCTGCTCGATTACGCCACGACAAAGGCGGGCATCATCGACTTCACCAAGGGGTTGGCCGCCGATGTCGCACGAAAGGGAATCAGGGTCAATGCCGTTGCACCTGGACCGATTTGGACGCCACTGATTCCGGCGACGATGCCCAAGGAGAAGTTCGAGACGTTCGGGGACGACGTTCCGCTCGGGCGGGCAGGTCAGCCGGCCGAGCTTGCTCCCGCCTATGTATTTCTCGCCTCTGGCGAATCCAGTTACACCACTGGGGAAGTCATCGGCGTGACGGGTGGAAAACCGCTCACCTGAATGTGCGACTAGACAAGGCGTACGACGACGGCGTAACGGTCAACCGTTGTCGAGGCCCGCGGCGACCATCGCTGCGGCGGTCTCTCGTTCGGAGAATGAGCCCTTCTCCAGACCCCGGATGACGCCGGAGCGATCAGCGGGGGAACGGTTTTGATTCAACTTCGCTTTTCCGTAGACACGGGCCACGTGCAGTTCGATCCCCACAATCCCTCGCAGCTGCGCATCGACGAACTGCGGCGGCGCGTCGGTGACCTTCCATTCGTTCTCACGGCCGGATTCATGTCGAGCTGTCAGTGCGGTGACGTGCGCACGCAGCCACTGCTCGTCGTCGTGCGCAACCAGTTGGCCGTAGACGTAGAGAACTTCGTAGTTCCACGTCGGGACGACCTTCCCGTGGACGCTCTTGCTCGGGTAGAACTCGGGGCTCACGTAGGCGTCGGCGCCGGGGAGGATCACCAGAGACTCCGATGTCCCGGTGTATCGCCAATGCGGATTCGTCCGGGCGAGATGCCCCTCCAACACGTTTCCTTCGGCGTTGTACAGCAGTGGCATCGACGTGACTTCGAGGGTCTCGGGGCCCGGTGTGACCAGGTGTCCGAATCCACCGGCGTGGAGAGAGTCGGCGACCGCGTCGTCGGAGAGGCGGAATTGTCCGGGCAGAATCATGTGTCTCCTCACAGATTTTTTGTCATGTGACAATGTGTCCCAGCGTGGAGGTTCTGTCATGTGCTAATAGAGTGAGCCTGTGACCAGCACTGTGGCGGACCAGGTGAGGCTCTATGTCGTCCGCGGGACAGCGGGCGAGATTTCCGAGGGCATCCGCAATCTCATCAGTGCTGGGGTACTGGCTCCAGGGGATGCGTTGCCGCCCATACGGGCCTTGGCCGACGATCTCGAGGTTCACCGGAACACAGTTGCCGGAGCCTATCGCTTGCTCGTGGCGGCGGGAGTTGTGGAGACACAGGGCCGGCGCGGCAGCTTCGTGCGAGCCATACCGTTCCTGGAAGGAGAAGGCGGTATCGCTCTTCCTGGCAGCGTGGATCTCGCCAGCGGAAATCCTGATCCGGCATTGCTGCCTGATCTCAGAGCCTCGTTGGACCGGACCACTTACACGCCCCGGTTGTACGGCGCCGCAGCCACCGAGCCTCTACTCGATTCCTGGGCACGTTCCTCGATCGAGGACGAGGTTCTAAGGCCGTGCTCGATCACCATCACCAACGGTGCCGTTGACGCGGTCGAGCGACTGTTGACCGCTCATTTGACCCGAGGTGACGCCGTCGCGATCGAGGATCCGTGCTTCCTGGCGAGCATCGGAACGCTCAAAGCCAACAGCTTCCGAGCGGTACCGATGGACATCGACACTTCGGGTATTACCCCGCAAGGGCTGCTGCGTGCTCTCGAAAGTGGTGTGCGCGCGATTATTTGCACCCCTCGTGCGCACAACCCCACCGGGGTCAGCATGAGCGCCGACCGAGCGGCGATTCTCGGAAGCATCCTGGCCGAGTTCCCTCACGTTCTGGTAATCGAGGACGATCACTTCTCTGCCGTGTCCAGCAATCGGTACTGTCGGCTCGCTCCGATGAGCACGACGCGGTGGGCGCTTGTTCGTTCCGTGTCGAAATTTCTCGGGCCCGACCTGCGCGTGGCAGTGGTCGCCTCGGACCTCGACACCGGCATTCGGCTGAGCACTCATCTCCGGTCGGGCGCCAACTGGGTCAGTCACCTGCAGCAGCGCTTGAGTGCTGAACTGCTGAGTGATCCGACGGTGATCGACGGCCTCGCCAATGCTCGCGCTGTCTACGAGCGCCGCCGAACCCTTCTGAAATCTGCACTGTCAGAACATGATATCGAGGTTCCTGACACTTTCGACGGACTCAATGTCTGGGTTCCGCTGGATCGGGATTCCGAACCGATTGTCGAGCGACTCGCCGAGTCTGGCTGGCTCGTGCGGGACGGAAGTCAGTTCTCGGCGACGCCGGGTCAGTGCCACCGGGCACTTCGTGTGACCGCCTCCACCATCACCTCTGACCAAGCACGCGAGTTCGCCAGTGCCCTGGCTGAAATATTGGCGAGCCCGTAGTTGTCCAGCTGCACTACGGTGCGAATCTGAGTCTCTCGCTTCTCGACGAAACTACCGGCGACGGCTGGATCGATAGGATCGGTTCGAGCGACGACGAAGGGTGTAATTGTGGCGAGGGCGGTTGTTGTCGGTGCGAGCCGAGGTCTTGGTCGTGCTTTGATCGAGGGTCTGAGGAGCGATGGCGACGAAGTTCTCGGCATATCGCGTCGGCGTCCTGACGGGTTCGACGTCTCCGAGTGGATCGAAGCCGACCTGACCGATCCTGTTACGGCAGCGAATTCGATCGATCAGGAGCTTGTCGGTGGTGTAGACACCCTGATCTGCAACGTCGGAATTTGGGAAGGGGATGCCTTCACTTCCGATTATGCGTTCACAGATCAATCCGATGTCGAAATGCTCGAAATGATCAACGCCAACATCACGGCCACAATTCTCCTGCTCAAGCGCCTGATCCCGAGAATGATCGGCCGTCCTCGACCTCGGATCATCTTGACCGGGTCCACCTCGGGACTCCCGCGAAGCGGTAGGCCGGAGGTTGCGTTCGGTGCATCGAAGTTCGCGATCAACGGCATTGCCGACGCGTTGAGAGAGGGCTATCGGAAGGACAGACTCGCAGTGACTGTCCTTCATCTCGGATATCTCAATACAGAAGACGGACTCGACGTGCCCCGAGACGTCGCTGCCGCCAGGGGAGAGGGATCTCTGGTCCCGGTACATGACGTTGTGGATACGGTGCGCTCGATCTCGAGTTTGTCGTCTTCGACGTCAGTGCGGGAAGTAGTCCTCACTGCGATCGACGATCCGCGATTCTGATTTGCGGCTGTCGACTCAATCTGGTTGCTGAACAGACGTATTCAGAGAATCTAGACCCCGATCAAGAAGTAAGCTCCGGTCAGATACGTCAGGGTGAGGCCCGCCAAGGTCCACGCCATGTACGGCCGGATGTAGAGGCGCCGCAGGCGGTGCAATCGCAGGGAGGCTCGCAAGAACGCGCCCACGGTCCCGAGCAGCAACATCAGGCTCGGGACGAAGACCGCCAGTCGGCGATCCTTCTGTGAGCACAGCAAGGTGTCGGTACCGAAGCATTCGCCCCGCCGGGAGCCCAACCACACGATCGCGATAACCAAAACCGCGGTAGCCAGAACGACTGACACGCCGTACGTCAGGGTTCGCCTGTTGATCTTTCGCTCTCGACGCTGAATTACATCTGACGCGTCAGAACTGTCGGTCATCACACCGGCTCCTGTACATCGCACCTCACTTCGTGGATCGGCGGTGGGAGAGGGCGTACAGCACTACTCCGACGGCCAAGAGTAATGATGCGCGTAACCACGTCGCAGCGCTCTGCTGGGTGAGCAACGCAACGCACGTACCGAGAGCGAGGATCGGGAAGATGATCGGCGTTCGGAAGTGTTTGTGTTGCACTGCGTCACGGCGCAGAACCAGGACGGCGATGTTGGTGCTGATGAATACGAAAAGCAGCAGGAGTACCACCGTCTCCGCCAGGGCTGACAGCGATCCGGTGACGCAGAGAGCCATGGCAACTGCTGTGGTCGCGATAATCGCCACCCAGGGGGTCCGTCGCTGCGGCAGTACCCGAGCGAAGACGCTCGGGAGCAAGCCTTCCGATGCCATCCCGTATGTCAGCCTGCTCGCCATGATCATTGTCAGCAGTGCGCCGTTGGCGACGGCGACCAACGCGATCAGGCTGAACAGGCGAGGCGGAACGCCGACGTCGGCAGCTGACACAACTTCCAGCAGTGGCCCGGAGGATGCGGCAAGTTCGTCGGCGGGCAGGACCACCGAGACAGCCAGGCCGACAAGGACATAGGCGGCGCCGGTTGTCAGTAATGCTCCGAACAGTGCGCGTGGGTAGACCTTGCTCACGTTCTTCACTTCTTCGGCGACGTTCGCGGACGTTTCGAAGCCGACAAAAGAGTAGTACGCGAGGAGTGCCGCAGCCAGCACCGCGAGTGCAGGCGATCGGCTGTCGTCGAACTCCACGACGCGGCTCAGGGTTCCGTCGCCGCGCCCGAGAACTATGCAAGCGAGGACGACAACGAGGACGAGCCCGGTGACCTCCACGACTGTCATGACGACGTTGGCGCGCATCGACTCCTTGATGCCTCTGGCATTGAGAAGTCCCACCAGGAGCAGGAAGACGAGCGCCGCTGGAACGGTTGGGACGTCGATGAAGGCTTTGAGATAGTCGCCCGAGAATGCGAGGGCGAGTCCCGCCGCACTGGTTACGCCGGCCGCCAGCATCGAGAAGCCGACAAGGAACGAGATCAGTGGTTTCCGATACGCCCGTTGGGCGAAGACGGCTGCGCCGCCCGCTCGCGGATATTTGGTGACCAGTTCGGCATACGACGTTGCTGTCAGCAATGCCATGACGAGCGCTACGAGCAGTGGTACCCAGACGGCTCCACCAACTTCACCGGCGATGACGCCCACCAACGCGTAGATACCGGCGCCCAGAACATCTCCGAGGATGAACACGAAAAGGAGTGGGCCGGTTATCGCCCGGGTCAGAGTGTTCGTACCGCCGCCTTCGTCGCGGCGTGCGGTTTCGTCCACGTTCTCGGCCCTCGCGGCGCGTCGCATGTGCAAGGTTCATCCTGTCTTCATGGTGACGTGCCGCCACCTCAGGAGCAGTCATGTACCCATTGGCCGAGGTTTCAAACGTAGGTCGCCCGCCTTCCCGTGCTTTGCTTGTAGGGGAATCGCAGAAGTAGTGACTGGAGGACGAAGTGGCCGAAACGACGGTTGCCGCGGTGATGGACGAGTTGGCTGCTCTCGAAGATCCGAAGGCGCGTGCGGTGAACGAGAAGCACGGTGACGATCACGGTGTGAACCTCACAAAACTGCGCGCTGTTGCGAAGCGATTGAAGACTCAGCAGGAACTCGCACAACAGCTTTGGGCGACGGGCGATACCGCGGCGCGATTGTTGGCCCTTTTGATCTGCCGCCCGAAGGCGTTCGAGCGTGACGAGTTGGATGTCATGTTGCGAGAGGCCCGCACTCCGAAGGTGCAGGACTGGCTCGTCAATTACGTGGTGAAGAAGAACCCGCATGCCGAGGAGTTGCGGGTGGCCTGGACCGCTGACCCTGATCCTGTGGTCGCTAGCGCCGGGTGGGCTCTGACCACCGAACGTGTCGCGAAGAAGCCCGAGGGACTTGACCTTTCAGGGCTACTCGACGTCATCGAGTCGGAGATGAAGGATGCTCCTGACCGCCTGCAATGGGCGATGAACCACTGCCTGGCTCAGATCGGGATCGAACATGCCGAGTACCGCGCCCGGGCAATCGAGATCGGTGAGCGTCTGCGAGTGCTCGAGGATTACCCGACTCCGCCGAACTGTACCTCGCCGTTTGCGCCGATCTGGATCTCGGAGATGGTGCGGCGCCAGTCTGTAAAATAGCTCGATCGCTTGTCGCGGGGCCGGCGTGCGGTTCTTGACCCTATTGGAACTGAGGCAAGGGTAACCTTTGTGCTACGTTTGGCGTCGTCACCCGCTGGAGGTGTCTGAGCAGGTCAATCGGTCGAGAGGTGCTTCAGTGACAAGGATTCCGGGTCGAGCGTCATCGGAGCGGCGCAGCCGTGTCCGCGGGATGGTAGCTGTCCTGGCGGCATGCGGCCTCGTAACTGGAATGGCGGCCTGCAGCAGCAACGACGACGGTGGTGGCACCGAGACTTCGTCCGCGGCGAATGCCGCGTTTCCGGTGACGATCACGTCGGCTCTCGGCACGGCCGAGATCAAGGACGAGCCCAAGCGGGTTGCTACCTGGGGTTGGTCCAACCAGGATGCCCTTCTGGCGCTCGGGGTCGTCCCGGTCGCGATGCCCACGTTTTCCGGACCTCAGTACGGGGCCGACGCGCAGGGCATTCTGAAGTGGGACGCCGAGGCACTCGACAAGCTCGGTGGCGAGCAGCCGATCTTGTTGTCGGGTGACGGAACGGGCGAAGCACCTGTCGAGCAGTTCGCCAAGGCTGAACCAGATCTCATCTTCGCCCCGTACTCCGGGCTCACTCAGCAGGAATTCGACGCACTGTCGAAGATCGCGCCGGTGGTTTCCTTCCCGGACGAGCCGTGGACCGCGTCGTGGCAAGACCAGGTGACCATCGCCGGTCAGGCGCTGGGTAAGCAGGCCGAGGCCGGCGCACTCATCGACAAGACCAACGCCGCGATCAGCGCGACCGCTGCGAAGAACCCTGCGTTGCAAGGTAAGACCGTCACCATCGCACTCCCGAACAGCCCGAGCACGTTCGCGGTGAGTAAGAACGCCGACGTGCGTGTCGAGTTCCTCGAGCAGCTGGGTCTGAAGAACGAGCCGACGATCCAGCAGGCCGATCCCGCCAAGGATCCGGAGGCCGTGTACTTCGAGCTGAGCACCGAGCAGGCGCCGCTGATTGCGTCTGACGTGCTGTTCGTGGTGGCCTACGACAAGGACTCTCTGAACGCGTTCCTCGCCGAGCCACTGGTGGCAGCTCAGCCGGTGATCGTCGATGGGCGTACGGCATCCACCAAGGACTTCAGCGTCGACAAGAACTTCGCGTTCGGCGGACTGACGGTCCTGACCATCCCGTACATCCTCGACGACGTCGCCACAGTTCTGAACACCGCTGCCGGCAACGTCAAGGGCTGACCCGGCCCGCTAGCGGGAAGTTCGAAACTGCGTCCGGTATCGCTGTGGACTGGTACCGACCAGGTCTCGGAAGCGTTCGCGGAATGTCGTGACGGCATTGAATCCGACTTGTCCCGCAACACGTTCGATCGAGTGGTCGGTAGTCTCGAGCAGAAATTGCGCTTGGCGGAGCCGTGCGTGATGGAGCCACTGCAACGGCGTCGTACCGATTTGTTCCTGGAATCGGCGGTTGAGCGTGCGAGTGCTCATCGTTGCCTTGGCCGCGATTGTCGTGATGTCGAGTTGCTCCCCGAGGTTCTCTTCCATCCAGTTCAGTAGCGGCCTGAGGGTTGTCCCGCTGGGTACGGGAGGCTCGTGAACGATGAATTGTGCTTGCCCTCCGGCACGTTCGAGCGGCATCACGCTCAGACGTGCCGTGTCGGCGGCGACGGCAGACCCGTAGTCCTGACGCACCATGTACAGACACAGGTCGAGTGCGGCCGCGGCGCCGGCGGAAGTCAGGACGTGCCCGTTGTCTACGTAGAGAACGGCAGCGTCGACGTCGATAGCCGGGTGCCGGCGGGCCAACTCCGACGCAGCCGCCCAGTGCGTCGTCGCGCGAAGTCCGTCGAGCAGGCCTGTGTCGGCGAGGGTGAATGCGCCGACGCACAGTGAGGCGATGCGCGTGCCGCGATCCGCGGCAGTTCTGAGGGCTTCGATGATCTCGGGGTCGATCGGCACATCGAGATCGGCGGTGCCCGGGATGATGATCGTGCTGGCCTGGGCGAGACGTGACAGTCCGTGCGGTACGCGCATCGTGAACGTTCCGGTCTCCACCTCCTCGGTGAGCGCGCACACGGCGGTCCGGTAGGCCGGTGCGCCTGAGGGAAGCCTGCATCGTCCGAAGACTTCGAGGGGTGCTGCCAGGTCCATCGGCACCACTCCGGGCAACGCGAGAACTGCAACGTCATGCATGTCTGAAACGTAGCGTATGTGGCGCGAGATTCTGTGATCTCGTGTCGTGAAATATCCTCTCAACTGGTATTTCACAGAATATGTGAGGTTGGCTGAAAGCCGTCGAAGGTTGGCTTTCAGCCGTCGCCGCAGGGGTCAACTTCCTCCTACTGTCGTAGGAACAGCGACGCGCACAGGAGCGCGTCGCACAAAATCGGAGGTTGCAGTGCACGCGCAGATCGTGTTGTTCGACGGATTCGATCCCATGGATGTCGTGGGTCCGTACGAGGTGCTCTACGCCGGGGGTCTCGCCAGCGGTGGGGCGTTGAGTGTCGAACTCGTCAGCGCGGAGGGGCCTCGGACCGTCCTGAGTGGAAGTGGTGAACTCGCTATGACCGCCACTGCAACCCTCGATGTCGAACACGCGGATCTGATCATCGTTCCCGGAGCATCGGGTCTCTTCGAACCCGATGCGGACCAGTCGGGCACCAGTTTGCCGGAAAGACTCGCGGCCACAACGGAAACCGAACTGCCCGTCATGATGCGGCGTGCACTCGACGATCCTGGTGTTCTTGTTGCGACCGTCTGTGGAGGATCTTTGGCGCTGGCGATGGCGGGGCTTCTCGAAGGGCGCCGCGCCGTGACACACCATCTTGCCGTGGACGCACTGGCGGCCGGCGGCGTTATTCCGATCCAGGCGCGAATCGTCGACGACGGTGACCTGATCACCGCCGGCGGTGTGACGTCCGGTCTCGACCTTGGCCTGTACCTGTTGGAACGATGCCTCGGGCCCCGGATAAGTCTCGAGGTCGAAGCGCTCTTCGACTACGAGCGTCGTGGAACGGTGTGGTCGGCCAAGGGCGCCGAGCCTGTAATCACCTTCGCCCCGGACGCTGCGTGAATACGCTTGTGCGTACCGAAACGCGAGAAATCTCATGACCGGAATCCTGCTGTCCCTCCACGTGATTGCGGCCATTCTTGCCATCGGCCCCGTCGCTGTGGCGGCGAGTATGTTCCCGGTGGCGAGCCGCGCCGCGCTCGCCGATCCGGACAGCGCGAGTGTTGCGACGACGGGCATGCTGCATCGCATCGTTCGGGTGTATGCCACGATCGGCGTTGTCGTTCCGATGCTCGGTGTCGCCACCGCCGTCAATCTCGGAGTGCTCGGTGACCTGTGGATCCTCACCTCGATCGCACTCACCGTCGTTGCCGCCGTGATACTCACCGCGGTCGTGCTTCCCGCCCAACGGCTGACAATGGCGGCGATCGAAGGAACCGGGTCCGTTGTGGATGTCGCAACGCGGCTCACCCGTCGACTGGGCACAGCGACGGGGATCTTCAATCTGCTCTGGGCCGTTGTCGTCGTGCTGATGATCTTTCGGCCAGGATCGACAACCGGCGTGTGATCCGAGGCGATATTTCCCGTGTCGGAGACAGCGACGCTTGACCTTGACACAGTGACAAGGACTCCAATGGTCGACGAAGGAGGTGGTTGTCGTGAACACAACCAACCATGGTGGGCAGAATGCTCACCTCGTCGACGCATTGGCCGCGGCTGATCCCTCGGTTCGGCTGCGCGCCGCGCTCGCTGTCGGCACGCGCCCGGACCCTGAGCTGACGGATGCCCTGATCGATCGGTGCGCCGTCGAGCCGGACTTCTTCGTCCGCGACATGCTGACCTGGGCATTGTGCCGCTTGCCGGCCGAAATTACGGTGCCGAGGCTGATCCGTGAGCTTGGGTCCGATGGTTCGCAAGCCCGCAGTCAGGCGCTCCACACCTTGTCCAAGATCGGCGATCCGATCGCGTGGCCCGAGGTCTCTGCGCTGGTGCACGACCAGGACGACGAGGTCGCGCGCAGTGCGTGGCGCGCCGCAGTGGCACTCGTGCCGGCAGGAGTCGAGGGTGCATTCGCAGCGGATCTGGCGACCGAACTCGGGCGGGGTGAACTGCAGATGCAGCTCAGTCTGAGCCGTGCTCTGACCGGGCTCGGCGAGGCTGTACTCCCGGTGCTCGACGCGGCCGGAATGAGCCCGAATCCGCGTGTCCGGGCGCATGCTGATGCTACAAAGCAACTCTGGCACGACCCCGACGGTGGGTTCGCACTCTCACACGAGTTGGCGAAGCGCGTCGCGGCAATCGGCCCGGACGCGTAGGAAGGGGAGACGGATGTTGATCGGCGAGGTCTCGCGGCGTTGTGGTGTCAGCACACGGATGCTGCGTCACTACGACACCTTGGGACTGGTGAAGCCGACGGGCCGCACGTCCGGCGGTTACCGGGAGTACTCCGCCGACGACATCCGTCGACTCTTCCACGTCGAGAGCTTGAGGACGTTGGGGCTCTCGTTGAACGAGGCCAAGCGTGCACTGGACGAACCCGACTTCGCGCCGGCCGATTTGGTGGGTGAACTCATGCAACACACTCGGCAACGGATCGCGGCGGAGGAGGAATTGCTGACCAAACTCGAAAGGGTCGACGCATCCGCCCCTTCGGAGTGGGATGACGTCCTGCGCATGGTCTCGCTGTTGCGTGCACTCGAATCCGAGTTCGCTGCCCACCGTCAGCAAGCGATCCTGTCGCAGGATGCGAATGCGGCATTGCCCGTCGACGCACTCGTCGAGGCCATCCTGTCGGAGAAGGATGCCAACGTGGCCGGAGCGTTGCAGTGGGCGTTGGCGAGGACCGAAGGTGCGGGCCTTGCAGGTCTCACAAAGGGGCTCGAATCGGAGGACGTCGAAGTTCGACGCCGCGCGACGTCGGCCATCTCCGGGATCCACACCGAGGAAGCAACTCGGGCGCTGAAGCGAGCTCTCGATGATTCGGACGCGATAGTCCGCGCTGATGCCGCTCTCACCCTCGGATCTCGCGGAGAGGCCGTCTCGATGCCCGCTCTCCTCGAGATGGTCGCCGACGGGCGACGCGACGTCGAGGCCGGAGAGGTGCTCGGTCTTCTCGCGGAGCACTCACCGACAAGCGGTGAGGTCGTCGATGCCGTGCAGGCAGGGCTCGACGGCACTGACGACGCCCCGACGAGGTTGCGAATCACGCAGGCACTCGCTGAGATTCCCGGCGCGGCGGCCCGGGAAGCGCTCGCCCGGCTGACACGCGACAACGACAAGACGGTCGCGTCCACGGCAGCCGCGATCCTCGCGATGCGGGACCGTGGACCACGCCGGCGCGAACGACCGCGTATCGGGAACTGAAATCGGAGAACTAGGGCACCTCTGACAAATGCGGGCCCGGGTGGTCAGCGCCGCAACGATTTTGCCGCGGCGTTGCCCTTCAACGCTGCACAGAGCAGGACAAGGAGCACCGCTAGAAACACGACTGTTGAGGCGACAGCCGACACCACAGATCCGAAACCTGTCACGACACCGATGACGACCTGCATGCACAGTCCCACTACGGCTGTCCACGCCGTCCGGCGTAGAAGGGGCCACGCAATCCGATGGGCCAATTGCCACGCCTCGGGGCTCGAGATCGTCGCCTTCGTGCGTATGCCGACAACGGGATTCGGTTCATCACCGACGAGTCGCGGCATGAGCCCAGCAACGAACGCGAGGATAAGCGTCGACGACGTCAGTGAGACCGTCAGACCCAGTAAGTCAGGCGATTCCATCCGTCCAGCCCCCAATCGGCAGATGTTGACGCAGCGGACATTCCAGTCTGGGGTGCCGCTGGGACACATCCGACTGTATGCGAACGAATGTATGTACTGCTGATCGGGTGACGCACTTTCAGGCTTTGTCGGATGAGCAGTGGACTCGATCTCGGACTAGTTTTCAGACAAGCCCTAGTGTGGATTGCCTAGGCAGAAAAGGTTTCCCGCCGGATCTGCCAACACGTGCCGGATGATCCGCCCGAATCAAGTCGAGGTGAACCGTATTCCTTTGGCTGCGAGCCTGATCGATCTCAGGCAAAGCCTCGAAGCTGCTGCGCACCCGCTGCGCGGTGATCAACGGATATGGTTTCTCACGTGGTGGATCAACGGCGAATGAGTTTGCGACGCAGGTACCTGAGCCTCGGTCTTGGCGAACTGGCGGCCGCGGCCGTATTTGCCGCTGTGGCTGTCGGCGTCGTGATGCCTCGGCTCGAAGGTCCGAAAGACTCCGCTGCGTTGTGGTCGGCGCTGGCCCCACTGCTTGTGATACTCGTACAAGCAGGTGTCTACTGGCTGCTTGCCCGAGGCTGGGTCGAGCAGGCACCGATGCCGGCCCGCCTCGCAGCGCTCTACCGCGTGTTTCGGGTCCTCGATGTTCTCTTGTTGGCGATAGCTCTTCTCGGCGTTGTCATCTGGCTACCAGATCACTCCGGCGCGGCCGTGGGCGTGGTGGCGGTGTGGGCTTTCGGCGTCGCCGAGTACGCCAACTACTTCGTGGCTCGTCTCGCCTACCCGCTGCAGCGGTGGCCTTTCGAGGTCGGCAAGTTGCGGAGGCCCCAACTTGTGCACGACCTGCATTCGGCGCGGTGATACCGGCGATGAAGCCTGCCTTTGCCGCAACGGCAAAATTTGATGCGGGATCGGAGTGAATTCGGAAGGATCGGTTCTGCCCACCCAGGAATGAAGCCTCTATGTCGTTCTTCACCGAGTAAGGAGAACCACCATGGCAGCGTCGCGTCGCAGCCGCCGTGATGCCCCACCACCCCGGTCCGGAAACAGCGAGGTCGATACGCTACGCGCGTTTCTCGACTACTTGCGTGATTCGATCGCTGCCAAGGTCGAGGGTGCTCCGGAACCTCAGGTGCGCACCACAATTGTTCCGTCGGGGACAACCTTGCTCGGGCTGGTCACTCACTTGACCTTTGTCGAACGATCGATGTTTCTCGCAGAAAACGTGGCGGATTGGAAAGCGACGTTTCAGCCGTCATCGGAAGACAGCGTGGACGGTGTCGTCAGTCGCTATCGCGAGACGGTCGAGCGTGCCAACGCAGTTCTCGACGGATGCACAGATCTTGCCGCGCCCATCCCGCGACCGGGGGCGAAACGACCCGCTCCCAGTGTCCGCTGGGCGCTCGTGCACATGATCGAAGAGACCGGGCGCCATGCCGGGCACGCTGACATCCTCCGCGAACTTATCGACGGTTCGACCGGTCGGTGACATCGCAACATCGATCACAACAGTGGTTCGAAGTCGTCCGTCTCGCCGACAGCTTCCGCGCTTCATTGAGGCGAATGTCCGCTACCGAAATCGGGGCCCACAGGTATCGGGTCGGTCGCTCCGTCGGGAGTTGTTACTTCCCAGTGCAGTTCGGATGCAGTCGGGGGAACGAGCGCGCCGATCCACTCGGCAACGACACCGACGATAACTTTCTCGAGTTCCGTGCGTGACCACTCTCGCGGACGAGGGGGAACCGGTGGCTCCCAGCCTTCCTCACCCCAGATCACGCCGAATAGCTCTCTCTCGTCACCGATTTGCTGATTCAGGCTGAATGCGTCAGGACCCTCGAATCGTGCCCAGACGCCGAATGTTCCCTCGCCGTCCTGATCGACCGAGACATCGATGACGATCCCTTCGGTGCGCGGGGTTGCCGCGTGGTGAATCGCAGCCAGTCGATCGCTCACTACCGCCGACACGGTATCGAGGACAGACCTCAGCGCGCCGCTGTACTCAGCAGGTTCCATCGGCACAGGATATAGAAATTCAGGCAATCGACTTCGAAGTCAGTGCCCTTGACATGGCCGCCCATTGAAGAAGAATAACCGTCTTACCGTCGACGATTTCTCCGCCGGAGATCATGTCGTGTGCCGTGTCGAACGGCAACTCCAGGACTTCGATGTCCTCGCCTTCGTCTGGCACCCCGCCACCACTGCCGGTTCTGTCCGCCGGGCTGTATCGGCCGGCGAAGAAATGCACTCTCTCGGTGACGGATCCGGGGCTCATGTACAGATCGAACAGATGCTGCACCTCACCGATCGCGACGCCGAGCTCTTCGCTCGTCTCTCGCCGAATGGCTACTTCCGGCGTGTCGGCATCGAGCAAACCGGCTGCGGTCTCGATCAACATTCCGTCGGGGTGTGCGTTGACGTAAGCGGGAAAGCGGAATTGCTTCGTCAACAGGACGGTGCGCCGTTCGGGGTCGTACAGCAAGATCGTCGCGCCGTTCCCACGGTCGTAGGTTTCTCGTTGCTGTGTCTCGAGAGTGCCCTCCCTTCGCCGATACGTGAAGGTGCTGCGACGCAACACATGCCAACCGTCTGAGGTGACCTCGACTCGTTCGACCTCGACGTTCGGATTACCGTGCAGCCCGAGACCTGTTCGGTCGAGGCCGGTGCGACCCCGGCTGTCCGGAACGTCGACGCCGGCGCAACCCGCCGTTGCAGTCGGGTGTATCAGCTTGTCGCTGTCAGGTTCGGTCATGTCATCCACCGTAGCGAAGATCGGCACCTCGCCGTTATTGGGCAACAACAGCTTCAGCGTTGAGCGGCGTCGCGGCGGAAACTCTCAGTCCAACTGAGAAGTCCCGCCCCCGTCCGGAGACGGGAGCGGGACTCGGGTGTCAGCGAACTCGGCAGCGCGTCAGACTGCTTCCTTTGTCGCCTGCGCTGCGAGGGTGAGCGCGATGTCGACGATCATGTCCTCCTGACCACCCACCAGACGGCGGCGTCCAGCTTCGAGCAGCAGTGTGCGAACGTCGATTCCGTAGCGCTCCGACGCAGCCTCCGCGTGGCGCAGGAAGCTCGAGTACACGCCGGCGTAGCCAAGTGTGAGGGTCTCTCGATCGACGCGGACCGGCCGGTCCTGCAGCGGACGGACGATGTCGTCGGCGGCATCCTGCAGGGCGAACAGGTCGCAGCCGTGCTCCCACTCCTCGATGTTGGCGACGGCGATGAAGGCCTCGAGGGGGCAGTTGCCGGCACCGGCGCCGTGACCGGCAAGCGAAGCATCGACGCGGGTGACGCCGTTCTGCACGGCCACAACAGAATTGGCAACCGAGAGTGAGAGATTCTCATGGGCGTGGATACCGATTTCGGTGCCCTCGTCGAGGATGTCGCGGTATGCACGAACACGATCCGCGACGTCGTTCATCACCAGACGTCCACCCGAGTCAGTGACGTAGACGCAGTGCGCGCCATACGATTCCATCAACTTGGCCTGCTTCGCCAGTTCCTCGGCAGGCGCCATGTGGCTCATCATCAGGAAGCCCGAGACGTCCATGCCGATCTCGCGGGCGGTTTCGATGTGCTGCGCGGAGACGTCGGCCTCGGTGCAGTGCGTGGCAACGCGAACCGAGCGCACACCGAGGTCGTAGGCATGCTTGAGTTCACTGATCGTGCCGACACCCGGAAGTAGCAGCGTGGTGAGACGAGCGTGCTCGAGTACCTCGGCCGCTGCTTCGATCCATTCCCAGTCGGTGTTCGAGCCGGGGCCGTAGTTGAGCGAGCCGCCGGCGAGGCCGTCACCGTGTGCTACTTCGATCGCGTCGACGCCGGCAGCGTCGAGAGCTGTGACGATCCGCTTGACGTCGGTGGGCGAAATGCGGTGGCGGACAGCGTGCATGCCGTCGCGAAGGGTGACGTCCTGGACGAAGATCTTGCGGTTGCTCACTTGGTTGCTTCCTTCTGCTGGGCGATGCGCTCCGCGATCTGCATTCCGGCGGACGTCATGATGTCGAGATTGCCGGCGTACGCAGGCAGGTAGTGTGCAGCACCCTCGACCTCGAGGAACACCGACACCTGATGGGTGGGGCGATTGCCGTCGACGAGCAACGTCTCGACGGGCTGGTCGGCCGGGATCTCGGTGATCTGGACTTCCTGCTTGAGCCGGTAGCCGGGGACATACGCGGACACGTCGCCGACCATCTTCTCGATCGACTGACGGATCTCGTCGTGAACAGCCGGGTCCGGTGCGTCGACGAGGCAGAAGACCGTGTCGCGCATGATGAGCGGCGGCTCAGCGGGGTTGAGGATGATGATGGCCTTGCCGCGACGAGCGCCGCCGACTGCCACGATCGCCTCGGACGTGGTCTCGGTGAACTCGTCGATGTTGGCGCGCGTTCCGGGACCGGCCGACTTGGAGGCGATGGACGCGACGATCTCCGCATACGCCACCGGGACGACCCGAGAAACAGCGGCAACCATCGGGATGGTGGCCTGGCCGCCACATGTCACCATGTTGACGTTGGGTGCGTCCAAGTGCTCGTCCGCGTTGACAGCCGGTACGACGTACGGTCCGATCGCGGCAGGCGTCAGGTCGATCATGCGCTTGCCGAGGGGAGCCAGCCGCGCGTTGTTGGCCACGTGAGCCTTTGCCGAGGTGGCGTCGAAGACGATCTCGATCTCGTCGAAGTTCGGCAGACCGACAAGGCCTTCGACGCCTTCTGCCGTGATCGGCACGTTCAGACGCGCGGCGCGAGCGAGGCCGTCGGACGCGGGGTCGATACCGACCATCGCGCCCATCTCCAGGTAGTCGGAGTTGCGCAGCACCTTGATCATCAGATCCGTGCCGATGTTGCCCGATCCGATGATCGCGACCTTGACCTTGCTCATGCGTTGTCCTCTTCGCTGGAGAAACTGGTGGTGACGGAACCGAGCCCGGAGACGGTCACGGTGACTACGTTGCCTGCGGTGACCGGTGCCATGGGGCCGAGAGCGCCGGACAGGATCACCTGCCCTGCGGTCAGCGGCTGCCCCAACTCACGTGCAGTGCGGGCGAGCCAGACGACGGCTTCGATCGGATCGCCCAGGCAGGCGGTTCCGACGCCGGTGGACACCTCGGTGCCGTCGACGGACATCGACATGACGACGCCGGCGGGTTCCACCTCGTCGAGGGTGCGTCGTTCGGTTCCCAGGACGTACACGCCCGAGGACGCATTGTCGGCGACGGTGTCACCGAACTTGATGTCCCACGACTCGATGCGGCTGTCGCAGATCTCGATCGCGGCGACGGCATAGTCGATCGCACCGCGCACCTGCGCACTGTCCAGCGGTCCGTCCACGAGGTCGGCACCGAGCACGAAGGCAACTTCCGCTTCGACCTTGGGCTGGATCAAACGGCTCATGGGGATGGCGCCGCCGGCGGGGAACTCCATGTCGGCGTACAGCACGCCGAGGTCGGGCTGGTCGACACCGAGCTGCTGCTGGACTGCCACCGAGGTCAGGCCGATCTTGCGGCCTACGACCACGGCCCCCGCCTGCCGACGGATTTCGTCGACGCGGCGCTGGACGGCATAGGCGGCGACGAGGTCGTCGGCGCCGATCAGATCGCGCACGGGCGCGCAGGGAGTGCCGCTCGCGATGGCGGCTGCGAGGCGGTCCGCAGCAGCTGCGATGTCGGTCTCGCTAGCTGTACTGGTATTCGTGGGCTGGCTCATGGCCACTACTTTCGCCGCGGCACCGAGATTGCGCCAGGGAACTGTCTCACTCAGCGATACGCTGGGGAGGTGACTGGCAGCGCAAACCTCGACACCGTGCTCGGCAAGGCGGTGACGATCCTGCGCGCCTTCCGGGCCGACGACCACGTGTTGCCTCTGGCCACCCTGGTCCAGCGGACGGGCCTGCACAAGGCGACGGTGCACCGCCTGGCCAACGAACTGGTCGCGAACCGGCTACTCGACCGTATCGACGGTGGCTACCGGCTCAGCGGCGGCCTCTTCGAACTCGGCATGCTCGCCTCTCTCGAACGTAGCCTCCTGGAGATGGCGATGCCGTTCCTCCAGGACCTGTACGAGCGGACCCACGAGACAGTCCACCTGGGGGTCCGTGACGGCCACGACGTCGTATACGTCGCGAAGATCGGCGGACACCGGCAAGCCAACTCGCCGTCCCGGACCGGTGGCCGGATACCGCTGTATTGCACCGCAATCGGCAAGGCGCTCCTGGCATTCTCCGACAACGAGTTTCGCCGCGAGGTGCTGTCGGAGCCGATGACGCGCCGGACCCCGCACACAATTGTTGCGCCCGGCATTCTCAACACCCAACTGAACCGAGTGGTCGAGACCGGTATTGCGTTCGAGCGCGAGGAATCAGCGCCGGGTCTCGCATGCGTTGCGGCGCCGGTATTCGGAACCAATGACAAACCCGTCGCGGCCATCAGTGTCACCGGTCCCACCAGTCGCTTCGTCCCCGAGAGCCAGGTGTCCTACGTGCGCGCTGCTGCCGAAGGCCTACACAGCACGATCGCTCGCCGCGAACGATTGCGGTGATCTGGCCGTCCCGACCCGGACGAGCCCGGTCAATGCGTGCGGCAATGGCCCCTCGTGTAGGACGCCGAGACGTTGGGTCGCGCGGGTGAGGGCGACATAGAGTTCAGACGCACCGCGTGGGCCGTCGGCGATGATTCGCTCCGGTTCCACGACGAGCACGGCATCGAACTCGAGGCCCTTCGTTTCCGAAACCGGCACAGCGCCGGGCACACTCGCAGGTCCGATGACGACGCTCGTACCCTCGCGTCCGGCCTCGTCCTGATTGAATTCGTCGATGGCGGAGGCTAGTTCGTCGGCGGAGATTCGCTTGGACCACGGTTGGACCCCGCAGGCGCGGACGGACTCGGGTGGCTGGACGTCTGGCGCGAACTCGGCGAGCAAGGCGGCGGCGACGCTCATGATCTCGGCGGGGGTGCGATAGTTCACCGACAGGGATCGGTAGATCCAGCGGCCGGGGACGTACGGCTCCATCATCGTCGCCCACGAGCGAGCACCTGCGGGTGAACGTCGTTGCGCGAGATCACCTACTACCGTGAAAGACCGGTCCGGGCAGCGGCGCATCAGGACTCGCCAGTCCATCTCGGACAGCTCTTGTGCCTCGTCGACCACGATATGCCTGTACGTCCAGTCTCGGTCAGCAGCAGCGCGTTCGGCGAGCTCACGGGTATCGCGTTCGACGAAACGATCCGCCAGGTCCTCGGCGTACAGCATGTCCTGGGCGAGGAGATGATCCTCGTCGTCCATCAAGTCTTCGCGACTGATCATCATGTCCAGCACGCCCGCTGCATACGCAGCCTCGTCGCGGCGTTCACGTTCGGCACTCTGGTCGACGGGCTTGTCCCGGCCGAGCATGTCCACCAATTCGTCGAGAAGCGGAACGTCGGACACCGTCCAGGCATCGCCCTCTCGGCGCAACAGTGTCTCGTCTGCGCCTGCCTTGCGTAGGCGTTCCGGCGAAGTAAACAGCTGTGTCAGTAGCTCTTTCGGTGTCAAGATCGGCCAGAGTGCGTCGAGTGCGGCGGCAAACGCGTCATTCTCCGCCAACTCTGCGGTCAGATCTGCGCGCACTTGTTCCCAGGCTTCACGGTCACTGCGTGTCAACCATCCCTTGCCGATCTGCGCTATCGCCCGCTCGGTCAGTGCCCAGGTGACGATTTCGGTGAACACAGTCCGAGCGTCGTTATGGGGGAGTCCGCTCGAACGAGCTTCTTCTCGGGCCCATTCCGCAGTTTCGGCGTCGATTCGCACTGTGACGTCCGCCAATTCGATCAACAACGGGTTCTCGGGCAAGCGCTGATGATCGGCAATCGCTGCGCCGAGAACGTCCAGGATCTTCAGCGAGCCTTTGAGCCCAGCGGCCTCCGGAGTGTCCTCGGCAGTGACGCGTAGACCGGGAACGAGATCACCGGTGGTCATGAACACCACGTCGGACTCGCCCAGCGAGGGCAGCACGCGGCCGATGTGGTTCAGGAACGCCGGGTTCGGCCCGACCACGAGAACGCCGTGACGTTCCATTCGCTCTCGCTGCGTGTAGAGCAGGTAGGCGACGCGGTGCAAGGCGACGACGGTTTTCCCGGTACCGGGGCCACCTTCGATCACCAGCACCCCGGGGTGTTCGAGTCGGACGATGTCGTCCTGCTCGGCCTGGATCGTGGCCACGATGTCGCGCATGCCCTCACCTCGCGGTGCGTTAACCGCAGCGAGCAAGGCGGAATCGCTGTGGGTGTCGTGTTCTGCGCCGTCAGGGCGCCCGAGTACCTCGTCGGTGAAATCGACCACGTGTCGACTGCGTGTGTGGAACTGACGGCGTCGACGCATGTTCTCCGGGTTTGCAGCGGTGGCAACGTAGAACGGGCGAGATGCCGGCGCCCGCCAATCGAGCAGCACCGGTTCGTAGTCGTTGTCCGCATCGAGAAGGCCGATTCGGCCGATGTACGAGGTCTCACCCGACAGCGAGTCCAACCGGCCGAAGCACAGGCCGTTGTCGGCTACGTCCAGCCTCTTCACCTCTTTGGCGAGCGCGCGCACCTCGGCGTCGCGTTCCATGAGTGCTTCGCCGTTTCCGCGCAGAGCGGTGTTGTACCTGTCCTTGACTCGGGCGCGCTCCGCATCGAGGCGAGCGTAGAGCCCCTCCACATAGTTCCGCTCGGATCGCAGTTCTTCTTCGTATCCCTGGGTTGGCACGTGCCCTCACTTCCGCTGGCTGTTCCGATCCCGTAGTGGGTCGTGCGGGATCGGAAGAGCCATTTTGCGGCACTACCCGGGCCTTGCCGCAAGGCCCCCGGTGCGATATACATTGGTAGTGGAAGGGAGTGTCGATCCTCCCCCGGCTTTTTCCCACAGATCCTCTCGCGACCCCCCAGCCTGATGCACGGCTCCCAGCCTGGTCGATGTTTGGACCCCGAGTACCACGGGTACAAATCCAGTGACCGGTGTTCCAAAATCGGTTCCCCTCATGAACTTACGTGGATCGAGGGATTGTGAAGGCGATACTGGCAACGGCCGCGAGCATCCTTCTGGTGGTTGCCCTGGCCGTCGCCGTCTTGCTTCTTCTTTCCGGATCACCGCGCGAAGGTACTTCGCACGAGCTCGCCGATACGGTTCACACGATCGGTGGGAAGCCGACAACCTGCACCGAGTTGTTCGGTGAAACATGCAGCTTTGCTTTGCAGTCGGACTACAACCAGTGGGGACAAAACCTCGAGGGTTTTGTCAATGCCGGGACCCTCGGACCTTTCGCCCGCAGTATCGGCTTCGTGGCGGAGGCGAAACTGAGCTTGCAGGCATGCGAGGTCAGCGCAACCGCCGGGCGGACGATTCTCGATTTCTACACTCTCGCCGAGATCGACCACCCCACGGCCACCACCACCGACCTCTTCCCCTTCTGGAACGAGTCCCGCCAATTCCTGTGCCCGGTAAACAGTTTCTGAGAATGCTGTTTGCTATTTGAGATGTTCGAGACGCATCGCTCGCTCGGAGCCAGGTTGGGCGCAAGCGCGCGAATCGTGGACAGCGTTCCGCCCACGGGGGGATCGGTCTGTAACTGGCTCATGAGCACTGAATAACACACGAGAGTGAACGGCACTCCCCTCGGTGGCCGCTTCTTGTACGCGTTGCGGAGTGTCGGTGCACGGATGTTTATGCGAATTTCGACGGGGTAGGGCCTTCTGTGGGGGATTCCTACCTGTGTGGGATTCCTGAGCAACAATCCGAAACGTATTGGAGGGTCAACGTGCCAGATGACAAGAGCGGTCCCAGCGAGGGAATCAAAGGCGTCGTAGAGGACGTCAAGGGTAAGGCCAAGGAAGCCGTGGGTGCGGTTTCCGGAAACGACAGTTTGACCCGAGAGGGCCGCGCCCAGCAGGACAAGGCCGAAAGCCAGCGAGAAGTCGCGAAGAAAGAGGCAGAAGCCGAGAAGGCTCGCGCAGAAGCGGCCGCGGACGAAGCGCGACAGAAGTCCGAGCAATAGCCCTGACGCACTCGTCACCCTCGGCCTGGGATTGATCCCAGCCGGGGGTGAGTCGTGGCTCCGCGTTCAGTTTGAAATCTCTACTTACATAAGGCGTAACAAGATTCTTGCGCCCAGCATGACGATCAAGAGGAGCTGTTCGATGCCTTCATCTCAGTCCGTCCCAGGTGCACCGGCCCCGAAAGCGCCGGACCTGAAAGAGCCGGTCAAGCCTCGACAGCCGTTGCCGCCCAAGGATGACCAGCGGCAGCCGGAGGTGCGTACCGTCGCGGGTGCCGAGGAGAAGGTGAAGGGAAATGGTCGCGGCCAGCGGGGGGAGTACCTCACCACCGCAACCGGTACACGTCTCTACGAGACCGACCACTCACTCACTGCCGGCGAGCGTGGCCCGACTCTTCTTCAAGACCACCACCTGCGTGAGAAGATCACACACTTCGATCACGAGCGAATTCCGGAGCGCGTCGTCCACGCCCGCGGGGCGGCCGCACACGGAACGTTCCTGGCGAATGGCGCGGCCGAAAACATCTGTAAAGCATCGGTGTTCGCTTCCGGTGCTCGAACCCCGGTGTTCGTGCGGTTCTCGACGGTGCTGGGTTCACGAGGTTCGGCGGACACCGTACGCGACACACGCGGTTTCGCCACCAAGTTCTACACCGACGAAGGTGTCTTCGACCTGGTGGGCAACAACATCCCGGTGTTCTTCATCCAGGACGGCATAAAATTCCCGGACATCATCCATGCCGCGAAGCCCCACCCGGACCGCGAGATCCCGCAGGCGCAGAGCGCGCACGACACATTCTGGGATTTCGTGTCGCTGCACACCGAGGCCACGGCGCACACATTGTGGAACATGTCCGATCGCGGCATCCCGCGCTCCTATCGCATGATGGAGGGCTTCGGTATTCACACGTTCAGGCTCGTGAATGCCGACGGCGAGACGAATCTGGTGAAATTCCACTGGAAGCCGGCCGCCGGAGTGCATTCACTCGTGTGGGAGGAAGCGCAGATCGCCGGCGGTGTGGATCCGGATTTCCATCGACGCGATCTTGCCGACGCCATCGAGGCGGGCGCATATCCGTCCTGGGATCTGGGCGTGCAGGTGTTCCCTGACACCGAAGACGAAATGTTCGAAGGCATAGATCTATTGGATCCCACCAAGATCGTGCCCGAAGAACTCGCGCCGGTTCAGGTCATCGGAACGATGACACTCGACGCCAATCCGACGAACTTCTTCGCCGAGACCGAGCAGGTTGCATTCCATCCGGGTCACTTGGTTCCGGGTGTCGACATCACCAACGATCGTCTCCTGCAGGCACGTTTGTTCTCGTACCTCGACACGCAGATCACGCGACTCGGTGGCCCAAATTTCGATCAGATCCCGATCAACCGGCCTCACGCGCCTGTCAACGACATGCTTCGCGACGGCTTTCATCAGGACGGTGTACATACCGGAGTTGCGCCGTACCATCCCAATTCGTTGGACGGTGGGTGCCCGTTCTTGGCCTCGGCGGAGAGCGCGGCCTATATCGAGGTGCCCGAAGAAGTTTCAGGGCGAAAGGTGAGGCAGGCGCCGGCATCGTTCGACGATCACTTCTCGCAAGCTCGACTCTTCTATCGCAGTCTCTCCCCTGTCGAACAGGAGCACGTCGCGCAGGCGTATACCTTCGAATTGGGTAAGTGCTACGAGGAGAACATCAAGACCCGGAATCTGGGCATCTTGGCAAATATCGACTCGGGTCTCGTGTCGATCGTCGCAGGGGGGCTTGGCCTTCCGGTTCCCGAACCGACCGAGCCGTTGAGTGATCCGGAGCTCAGCCCTGCACTGTCCCAGGTTGGTGCGGAATGGCCGGTAGACGGAAGGATCATCGCACTACTGGTCGATGAGAACTCCGATCTCGAAACGGTTGTCGCCGTTCGAGACAAGATCTTCGACGCCGGCATGGTGCCGCTGATCCTCGGCCCGCACGGCGGAACCATCGGGGACGGTGACGACGCGGTGACGGTGCAGCGAACGTACCTCACAGCTCGTTCGATCGAATTCGATGCAATCCTGCTGAGCGGCGACGTTTCTCGGATCGGCGAGGGCAAGTTGGATCCACGGGTGGAGACTCTGCTGAACGAAATGTATCGTCACAGCAAGGCAATTGGTGGTTGGGGAGAGAGCATGAGTGCGCTGGCTGCGGCCGGTATCGACGAGTCTGCATTGGGAGTCGTCGTCGATGCAGACGCGGAAGGAGCGCTCGCCTCGCTGGCTCAGCTTCTGAAGACGCACCGCGTGTGGGGGCGTTTCGAGGTGCCGCCTACATCCTGAGTGCCGACGTACGTTCGAACCTGCGGTGTGGCCGAATTGCCAGTTCGGCCACACCGTCGGAGTGAAGACGAGTGAAGGGACGAAACAGTGGCTCGCAAGGACTCACAACCTCAACTCAAGGATCAAGAACTCTACGAAGAGCTACGCGAGAAGGGCGATTCCAAGGAGAAGGCGGCCCGAATCTCCAATGCGGCCGCCAATCGAGGGCGGTCGAATGTCGCCAAGTCCGGCGGACAATCCTCGCCGTACGAGGAGTGGACAGTCGACGAGCTGAAGAAACGTGCCGAGGAACTCGATCTGCACGGCTATTCGAAGCTGAACAAGGGTGAGCTGATCGAGCAGCTCCGCACTCACTGAGCTGTGTTCTGCTCGAGTCGTATTCTGCTTGAGCAGAATACGACTCGAGCGGTCGGTTCAGTGCCCTTCTTGATCGAAGAGTTCCTGACCTTCCAGTCGTTTGACCCGTCGGTGTTCCATCAAGATGGCCAGTGTTCCGACGATGAAGGACACCACACACACGACGCCGGCAATGACTGCCCAACCACGAAATCCGTAACCTGCTGCCACCAAGGTCAATCCGAGTGTTGCCAGGCCCAGCCCGATCAGCAGGTATCCGGGATAGTTGCGACCGTCGCTGATTGCCTCCCCTACGTGCGATCGATTTGTGTGTTCGTCATCTACCGGTGAACTTTCGCTCGCGTTTGTCACGGCACACTCCATCCTGAGCTCATGAAGACTTGCGATTCTTCGCTCGTCGTCGGTTCACAGGGCAACTACCCGATCGGCCACTGGATGAAACGGTTGGAGTAGTGCCGAAAGGGGTAGAAGGTCGTACGCTCGAAGTATCGGATGTGGATGAAAACCGGTGCGAGGAAGCCCTATGAACGCGAAGCCGACTCCCGACATATTCTCGGTAGGTACACCGACTCTCGGTGTCGAAGAGGAGTTCTTGCTCTGCGATCCGCAGACTGGACATCCCACTCTGCGCAACTCCGAGGTTGCTGCCGCCGGGCGGGAACTCGGTATCTCGCTGCAACTCGAACTCACGCGCTGTCAGGTGGAGACGTCCACGTCGATCGGAAACCATATTCGTGATCTTCGTGATCAACTCTGTGAGTCGCGTGCCGTCACCGCCGAC
The DNA here is from genome assembly GCF_029269915.1 of Rhodococcus sp. C3V. Classification (NCBI taxonomy): domain Bacteria; kingdom Bacillati; phylum Actinomycetota; class Actinomycetes; order Mycobacteriales; family Nocardiaceae; genus Rhodococcus; species Rhodococcus sp. C3V. The sequence continues at coordinate 343,006 of NZ_JARJBE010000005.1, read as the reverse complement.
GCCGCTGCCCGTGTGGGTTGTCAACTCATCGCAGTCGGGACGCCGTTCTACGATCCGCCGGTAGACGAGATCACTCAAACGTCGCGATACCAGCGAATGGCCGGTCAATTCAGAGCGATCACCGAAGGTGTGATGTGTGGTTGCCACATTCATGTCGGTGTGGAAGATCGAGAACGATCGGTCCAAATCATCAACCATCTGCGCCCATGGTTACCGACCTTGTTGGCACTGACGGCGAACTCTCCGATCAGCGCCGGTCGCGATACCGGTTATGCGAGTTGGCGTTACGTTCTGTTCGGCCGATGGCCCAGTTCGGGTCCGCCGCCCTACTTCGAGTCCGTGGCGCACTACGAAGATGCTGTTGCAGCAATGCTGGAGACAGGGGTCATTCTCGATCCACACATGGTCTATTGGGATGTGCGCATGTCGGATCACCTTCCCACCGTGGAGATTCGGATCAGCGACGTGCCCGCCACCGTGGAGGAGACGATGACTCTGGCCACACTGGTGCAGGCACTCGTCGGTACCGCATCCGCCGCGATCACGAAAGGTGAAGCAGCGCCTGCTGTCGATCACGAGCTACTCCGCGCGGCTTGCTGGCGGGCGGCGCGTGACGGACTCGACGGGAGGTCGCTGGACGTGGAATCCGTGCGCTTGCTGACTGCACACCAGGCAGTTCGGCAATTGGTGGATCACGTCGAACCTGCGTTGACTGCATTCGGAGAATTCGAGCAGGTCACGGCCTCCTTGGACAAGGTGTTCAGCAACGGAAACGGGGCGATCGTGCAGCGCCGTCAACTCACGCGTCGGTCACGTGTAGCTGATGTGATCGACGAGTGCGCTCGACGCACTTTCGAAGGGTGCAGTTCGCAAGGGGGCAGTGAGCTGTAAGGCACGGTTGGAATGGGCATTCGAGAACTTTCAATGTCTTGTCGAAGTCACCGATCGGACTGCAGGAGGAGGAACATATGAATGGCGATCCACGACCCGAGCTTCCGTCGGACAAGGATCTCGACGATATGTGCAGGCAATTGGCTGCGGCAGTAGAGGAACACGGTCTGTCGGTGGCGACGGCGGAATCGTTGACTGCCGGGAACATCGCCGCACATCTGGGAAAGGCGCCGGACGCCGGATCGTGGTTTTGTGGTGGGATCGTCGCGTACACCCGCGAGGTGAAACATTCCGTACTTCATGTTCCGGACGGGCCAGTGGTCTGCGAAGAGGCAGCCAGGGTCATGGCGCACAGCACCGCCACACTGATGGGTGCGTCGCTAACGCTGGCCGTCACCGGTGAAGCCGGTCCTGATACCCAGGAGAACGTTCGACCCGGAACTGTGTGGTTCGGAGTCGTCGACCATGGGACCGCCGAAACGGAGAAGCAGGTTTTCTCGGGCGACCCCGAAGCTGTCCTCGGTGCAACTGTCGAGCACGCGATCCAACTACTTCTGCGTCACGCATCCGGTCGCCACACACCGAGTTCGAGAGTTGTGAACTAGTCGAGTTTTCAACTCTTCGAACGGTTCTTCTTGTGACGACCTGTGTGTTTCGCAGGCGCCTGCGCGGTTGGAACCAGATGACCGTCGGCCGTGTATTTTTCGACTACGAGGTTCTTGCTGACTCCTCGGTTCGCATCCACTGCGCAAGTGATTGCTTCCTTGTCGGAATTGAAAGGTTCCTCGGTCGAAGAGCCGTCGGGCATCGTGATTTTGTACCGATCCATACATCGACTATTGCGGGTTGATCCGTCTCCGACAACCCGAGCTCACGGAAATATCGGTCTGGGAATCAGGCGGATCAGCGGGTCCAATACTCTTCGGGACGTTGACCCGGACGGAATCCGTAGTGCGCGAGCATCGCGGTCGCTTCCGGAAAATTGGCTGCCAGAGCTTCGGGCACATGTGCATCGCTGCCGAATGTCACCGCTTTACCTCCCTCTTCGCTCCACCATTGGGTTATCCAGGGCCACAGCCGACGGGTGTTCATCTCGAGGATCCGGTCGCTGTCGGCGATGGCGCGCATCGCATTTCGGAATCCCTCTTCGAATCGACGGGGATCGAAAGGTCCGGCACTTTCGATCGGCCATGCACGCACCGCGTAGTCGATATGGGTGAACACCTCGAAGGTCCGAGAGCCAGCCACCATACGCGGGATCTCATCGAGGTATGCCCACATGACTTCGTCGGCACTCCACTTTCGAAACAGAGTGTTCGGTTCACTCCGATCGTCGCCGACCTCGAGCGTGTGCAAGGAACCCAATACCCGGTCGATGACACCGAGATCAAGGAGGTGCGACGCCTGCGCTTCGTGCAGGTGCGGTTGTCCGAACTCGACGCCGGTGAGTATCCGCAATTCAGGAAAACGGTGTCGGCATCGTTCGATGCTGTCGAGATAGCCGTCGACGTCGAGGATCGGTGCGCGCGCAAGTCTGTTGCATTCGTCCGGATGCGTGCGACAGCGGTCCACCGGTGTCCCACGACCACTCGCTGTGAACATGACTGTCCGCGGGTAGTTGCACGTTCAGTTCGTACCAGAGCCGGGAGTTTCGGGGGGCGGTTAAAGCTCGGACTGTCGCGCGAATTCGCTCTGTGCAGTGGTTCCCCAGATCTCGGAGGACTGAGTCTCGGGCTCGCTGTCCAGCTTTCGGACGTCGTGAATGAACTCCACACCGTGCAGTTCGTCGGACGGAACCGACAGAAGCTTGCACGTGGTGCTGACGAAGAATCGCTGGACATCTTCCAACTCGAGACGCCCACCGGGCCGGTACCAATGCGCGACCCCGGTACACATCTCGAGTATCGCGAGTCGGCTCAATGCCAGATCTTCGATGTCGAAGGCGCCCACGCGTTGTCCGCGTTCGAGGATCTGTCCGAAAAGTTGCTCGTACTCGTCGCGCAGGGTCTGCAACTCGATGCGGTTGTCTCCGGTCAACCCGCGCATCTCGTACTCGGCGACGCGGGCAGTCAGTTGGTTGACGGCGGTAATGCCGACGTGTGACGACACCAGGCCAGCGAGCTGGACTACGGGATCGGCGCTTCGGCGCATTGCCCGCTCTCCCGACTGCGTCAGCTCGTCGAGGCAGGACCGAATGATCGAGGCCAACAGTGACTCTTTGCTGCCGACGTAGTGGTAGAGCGTTGCCGAGTTGATGCCGGCTTCGGCTCCGAGCTCACGAATGCCGGTGGCGGCGAATCCTTTCGTCGCGAACAGCGTGACTGCCGCCCGTTGAACGCGCCCCAGGTCCATGATCCTCATTTCGGTTGGTTGCCCAATCATGCTAGCATCGCCGCCGAAATCGACTGGCTGTCAATCAGTCGATTGATAGCTGTTTGTGTACTGGCAAATTGCATCTCAACTAATCAATCGATCGATTGAAATACGCTTGACTGTGCCCTGGGTCACTGCATAGTCTCCTTGTCGAGCCTCCCTCTCGGTGCGAGAGCTAACAGGGCACTCCATACAAGGAGCAATGACATGAACGACGCGAATCCCCCATCTCCCGCAACTGTCGACAGGCCTGCCCTGCGGCGTGTGGCCGGATCGGTTCTGGTCGGCACCACGATCGAGTGGTACGACTTTCAGATCTACGGCGCCTCCGCCGCGTTGGTCTTTGCGCCGCTGTTCTTTTCGGGCGCAGACCCCGCGCTGGCGACAATTCTTTCCTTCGCCACCTTCGCTGTCGGCTTCCTGGCGCGGCCACTCGGCGGTGTTGTGATGGGCCACTTCGGCGACCGCATCGGACGCAAGAAGGTCTTGGTGCTCGCACTTCTCTTGATGGGAGCAGCGACGTTCCTGGTCGGCGTCCTTCCGACCTCCGCCCAGATCGGTGTGTGGGCCCCGATTCTTCTCGTATTGCTGAGACTGATTCAGGGCTTCGGCGTCGGGGGTGAGTGGGGCGGTGCAGTTCTGACTGCTGTGGAATACGCACCCAAGAACCGCCGCGGTTTCTACGGCAGTATGCCGCAGGTCGGTGTGCCTGCTGGCCTTCTGCTGGCGACGGCCGTCATGTTCGGCACCAAGGCGCTCACCGGGGACCAATTCCTGGTGTGGGGGTGGAGAATTCCCTTCCTGCTGAGTATCGCGTTGGTCGCCGTCGGGCTTTACATTCGCACCGCGTTGGAAGAGACTCCCGCATTCGCTCGCGTGAAGCAGCAGAACACTGCGGTCAAGATTCCGATGGTCGACGCGTTCAAGAACTACCCTCGTCAAATCATTCTTGCCGCAGGTTCGATGATCAGCACGGGCGCTTACTTCTACATCCTCAACACCTACAGCCTGACCTACGCCGATCAGTTCGATCTGCTGTCCGGAAACCTCATGCTCGGAGCGGTCATGGTGTCCGCGCTCGTTGCAGTCATCTTCATTCCGATCTTCGGTCAACTGTCCGAAAAATTCGGCCGACGCCGGATCCTGATGGTCGGCATCACCGGCATGGGAGTGTGGGTCTTCGTTGCATTCGCCGCGATAGATACCGGCAACTTCTGGATCACCACCGGCGCATTGGCAGTCGGCGCATTCATGCTCAGCATCTCGTACGGGCCGCAGGCGACGTTCATCGCGGAACTGTTCGACGCACGGGTGCGGTACAGCGCAGCGTCCATCGCTTTTCAGATCGGGGTGCTCTTGGGTGGTGCAATCGCGCCGATGGTTGCCGCCATGTTGGTTCGCGCAACCGGTGGATCGCTTGCGGTCGCTGTGTATATCGCTGCCCTGTCTGTTATTTCGCTGATCAGCGTCTACTTCGTCCGTGACACCGACCTCGACGAAGGAAGTCGCGACATGTACATCGATGACAACGGGGCGTATCTGCCGCCGGTCGATCAACGCTCCACGGTTGTCAACTAATAGAGGAAACTTCAATGATCACAAAGAGTTTCGAAGAGATCTCTGTCGGAGACATTGCGGTGACGGACCCGCGGGTCGTCACCGAAGACTATGTGCGAAGTTTCGCCGACCTCACCTGGGACCGCCATCCTCTTCACCTCGACCCTGACTACGCGCAGCAGACGCGCTTCGGTCGCCAGATCGCCCACGGTGCCCTCATGTTGTCCACCTTGCTCGGTCTGGTGGAGTTGGACCCCCGTTACCTGCAGTGCTTCTACGGGCTCGATCAGGTCAGATTCCACCGGCCGACTTACCTCGGCGACTCGGTGCATGCGGTGTCGGAAGTGCTGTCGGTGCGCCCTCGCTCGGACGGTGAGACCGCGATCGTGACGTCGAAAGGCTCACTGGTCAACCAAGACGGAGACCTTGTCTTCTCCGGCGAGTTCTCATTCCTGGTAGGCGAGACCCATTCCCTCGACCTCGAAGTGGGTGCTCGGTGAGTTTTCGGCGGCATATGTCATGGTGGCAGGACCTCGAAGCAGAACACTTCGAATGGGCTGTGCCAGAGCACTTCAACATTGCGCACGCATGTGTCGATGTACAGAATCCCGATGATCTGGCCCTCGTCGTAGACACCGGTGGGCACTGGGCGCGGTACACATTCGGTGAAGTCGCCACGATGAGCCGAAAGTTCGCGACCGTGCTCGCGGATCTCGGCCTGGTCTCAGGCGATCGCGTCGGTGTGATGGTCCCACAGGGAATCGAGGTTCTGGCGACACATCTGGGCGCCTTCCGATCCGGAATGGTCACCGTTCCACTTTCGGTCAAGTTCGGATCGGATGCGTTAGTACATCGGATGCGTGACTCCGGCGCGAAAGTTCTTGTGGTCGACAAGGACTGCTATGAAAGAGTTGCCGACGGAATCGGTGAGATACCGGGTCTCGAAGCCGTAATCGTGGTCGGAAGGCTCGATCGGCTCTCCGATTCGACGCCCGTGCAAATCCTCGATTTCCACAGCCTCGTCGACGATGCCACAGAAAGTAGTGAACTGGTAGCCACGGGCCCCGATTCACATGCCATCATCATCTACACCTCAGGGACGACCGGGAATCCGAAAGGCGCGCTCCACGGGCACCGAATTCTCCTGGCGCACATGCCCGGTATGCGGACGGCGTTCGACAATGCTCCGCAGCAGGGAGACGTCTTCTGGACGCCGGCAGACTGGGCCTGGATCGGTGGTTTGTTCGACGTACTGTTCCCCGCACTTGCGTTGGGGTGCCCCGTAATTGCGACGCCCGACAAATTCACGCCTTCGCGTGCGGTCGAGATTCTGAGCCGTCACAAGGTGACGGGCGCCTTCATTCCGCCCACTGCCCTCAAGCAGATGCGAAGCATCGGCGTCGACAAGACTGCTGCGCGTGGTATTCAGCTGCGGGCATTGGGAACCGGTGGTGAGGCACTCGGTGACGCGCTGCAGGCCTGGGTTGCGAGCACTCTCGGCGTAGCTGTCAACGAGTTCTACGGGCAGACGGAAATGAATCTGACCATCGGCACGTCGCGGTCGAAGTGGAGTCCCGCCAGCGGCTCGATGGGTCGCGCCTTCGCCGGCTTCGAAGTCACCCTCCTCGATCCACTAGGCGAGCCGGTCGAGATTGGTGAGGTTGGCGAGATCTGTGTGAAGGCAGGCAATCCCGGACAGTTCCTCGGATATTGGAACCAGCCGTCGAAGACCGATGAAAAGGTGTACGACGGTTGGATTCACACCGGTGATCTGGGTCGGACTGATGACGCCGGGAACTTCTGGTACCAGGGACGCGCCGACGACGTCATTTCGTCCGCGGGGTACCGAATCGGCCCCGGAGAGATCGAAGAGTGCCTGCTCTCGCACGACGAGGTAGCCATGGCAGGTGTCATCGGTGTTCCGGATCCGTTGCGCGGCGAAGCGGTTCACGCTTTTGTCGTACTGTCCGAGGGGTCGAACTCCTCGGAGGAGCTCCGTCAGGAGTTGCAGACCCACGTGAAAAGTCGCCTTGCTTTCTACCAGTACCCGAGGGAGATCACGTTCATCGACAGCTTGCCGCTCACCACTACCGGCAAGATTCTCCGACGTGAACTCCGAGCGCTGGCCACCTCCGCGAACGGACTCGGCTAGCAGAGGGCTACATGTTGGGTAGGACCACCACGAAGAACCAGCCGCTCAGTGCCAGACCGATGAATCCGGTGAAGAGGCCGACTATTGCATCCCATGGCAGCTGGCGGGCATTCGAGAGCAGATGCCCGCCAGACTTCTTCGGGTGACGTCGGAGCGCGAAGATTCCTGTTGTGATCGCGCCGACGCCCAGCAGGATGCCGAAGCCGAAAGCCCAGAACAGGAGTACCGACAGCGCGCCGAGCATCTCAGACCGCTCACTCCAGCGTGCGATGCGCTGTGTTTCGGTGGGCGGAGGCCACTTGTGTGAAGGCGACAGAGCTGCTCCGAAACGGCGGGTGTGGTGACGAATTGACTGGTCGCTGAGAAACATTGTCCACCACGCCTGGAGTTGAGTCGATGTGCCGCTGGTATGTACTCGTCTACCCCGTCTTCGCGGATATATGCCGCTGATTTCGAGGCTAGGTGGATGCCGCTTCTTCCCAGGAGTTTCCGTTCCACACGATGGAGATGGGGTATTCGTTGTTGACCCCGTTTTCCCAGTAGTCGATGACGCCGTGGCGCTCCGATTCGAGTTCGATCCAGCCGATGCTGAATCCCCCTCGAAGTACGCGTTGAGCCCGGCGGTCGATCTTGTCCAGTGAACGGCAGAGTCCTCGCACGCGGGAGTCGATCCAGCCCGCAGAGGCATCAAGAACGGTGATCTCGACGATGCTCGCGTCGCTCAGCGGAATCTCGATGAGAAGCTCGCCGGAATCTCGTACCTCTCGGGTCGATCGATTCTCGTAGGCGTGCAACAGCTCTCGCGGTTCGAACACCGAAGGGTCGCCGTCGGACCGTCGAGACCAACCGAAACGCTGCACGGGCACATTGTCTCCCACGAATTGCAGGAATGTCATTCGATGTGAATGAGGCCGTCCAGGGCGTCCAGTACCCGGTCCAGCCCGAACTCCCAGGCCGCCTCGGGGCTGTACGGGGAGTTCTTGGCCTCGCCGGCCGCCCCTCCGACTCGCTGCGCCAGCGGGAAGTCGTCGCCGAGATAAGCAGCCAGACGCTGGTTCCAGGACGACCACACCTCGGCCATGTCGGTTGCTCGGGGGTCAGGGCGCCGCGCTTGCGCCGAGGATCGGGCGAAGTCGGCGACAAATGTCAGGGCGGAGTCCCGGTCGATGTCGCTCAGTCCCGTGCCGTCGAAGGCGTGAAGTTCGTGGTCGTACTTCGCGATAGTTCCCGGACCCAACGCGGAGCGCTGATCGGAGATGTCCAGGAGCCACCAATGCTCCGTATAGAGGGCAAGTTCTTCCTCGGCGACCCGACGCACACGTTGGCGCCAGGTCATGTTCCCGTACGGCAGGAGCGGGCTGCGTCCGTGTACGGCGTCGACCATGAGCACCAGCAGATCGTCGCGGGATCCGACGTGGGTGTACACCGCCATGCCCGAGATTCCGAGTTCGGCGGCCAATCGGCGGACCGTCACGGCGTCGAGGCCGTCGGTATTCGCGACGGAGATCGCGACGTCGACCGCCTGTGAGGTGGTGACCTTCGCTCGCGGGCCGCGGGTGCCACCCTTCGGTGCGAGGGGGTGATCGCGCCAGAGCAGGTCGATCAGTTCGCGTGCCATCAGTCGTCTCCAGAAATCGGGAATACCTCAACGGTGGTATACCTTATACGGTGCATACTGTATGCACTGCATAAGGTTTATCGATCATGGGAGGCCCACGATGAAAATCACCAGCACTGCTCTGTCCTTGAACGTCGCCGACACCGACGCATCGGCAGACTTCGCGAAAACCCATTTCGGTTTCACCGAGGCCATGGCCGATGACGGCTTCGTTTCCCTGAATCATCCGGATGCCGGGGTGAACGTGGTCTTCCTGCGCACCGGGCTCGGGACGTTCAAGCCCGACTTCGTCGCAGGTCCGGCCGGTCAAGGCTTGCTCATTGCATTCGTGGTCGACGATGTCGACGCCGAGTTCGCCCGCATCGCTGCTGAAGGTGCCTCCGTCGTCACCGAACCTGAGACGGAACCGTGGGGTGAGCGTTACTGCCAGTTCGTCGACCCCAACGGAATCGTGTGGCAACTCGTTCAGTGGGTGTGAAGGACCCGAGCGCTCGGCTCCGCGGCGCGCGGCACAGAACGTAGCCAGAGGGCGCGTTCGACGGACTGGGCTTGGAAGCGCTGCGGTGAGATCCCGTGCGCAGTGCGAAACGCTCGGCTGAATGCGGGCAGGTGCGCGTAACCCAGGTTCCTCGACACCGTGCCGGGTGCAACCCCGAGTTGGAGTTGGGTGCGTGCCTGGGTCATCCGTGAAAGCGATCGCCACTGCGGATACGTGGTGCCGGTTTCGATACGGAACTCCCGGCGCAGCCTGGCCGCGTCGGTACCGAACTCTTGCGCCCACTCGTCCAGAGTGCGAGGGTCGGCCGGCCGGGCGGAGATTGTCGCTGCCAGTCGTGTGGCAATCGAATCGGCGGCAGACCCGTTCGAAACCGATTGTGCGAGAGGGCCGGTGGCGATGATGTCGAATGCTGTGGCGCTGTCGTGGCCACGCGGGCGCAAGGGCGTGTAGGCGGCGACGAAAGTGTGCAGCAATGCCAATTCGTCATCGGGGGAGAACTGCACGGTCTCGAGGGCGTCGGCAGATACGGTCGACCCGTTCGAGGAGCGGAAGCCGAGCGGTAGCAGCAGTGAACCCGTCGGAACCGTGACGGTATTGAGGACGCCTGCGGGCAGAATCATGGCCTCTCCGGTGCGCAGTTCCCAGCTGCGGTCCGCGACGTCCACCCGGGCTTGGCCTCGGTAGACCCACACGGCGACGTGGGCGCCGTTGACGCGCGGCCACGTCGCATTGGCCGGTATCGGCGGCGCTGTTTCCCCGGGCTGCCTGGGCTCTGCGAGCATGCGGACCAATGCTTGATCGTTGTCGGTGTCCACGCTGCGATCGGTTGGACCGGAGAGGGCCCGGCGGCGATAGTCACTCGGGCTCTCTCCCATCTGGGCCCGGAACGCACGCGTGAATCCGCTGCCCGTTTCGAAGCCGACTTCGTTTGCAATCCAACCGATCTCGCGGTCCTGCTTCAGGTACTCCAACGACGCGGCGATCCGAGCTCGAAGCCGCCAGCGCGTGAAGGTGAGGCCGGTTTCTTCCACGAAGTACCGCTGGAGCGTTCGAATGCTGATCCCGGCACGCTGCGCGAATTGTGCCTCGGTGTCGTCGGTGCCAGGTGTTCGCAACAGGGCGTGCGCGATCTCGAACGCTTCCCGTGATTGCGGCAATTGCGGCAGCGAGGTGGCCCCGTCGTCGGCCCGGGTAATCATTTCGAACAAGGACGACGGGTGTGCAGCGTCGCCGCGCAGATAGCCCAGGTTGTGAACGAACTCGTGGATCAGTCTGTCTTCCCATCCGGGCGGAACGCGCAGACGCGTCACGGTAACCGGCCCGGCGCTGACGCCGTTCGAGGGTGGAAGCAGGATGGGGAACGCGACGGAATCCGAGTCCGTCTCCATCGAATATCGCACGCCCGCCGGGATCCACAACAACTCGCCTGCCGGCACCTCGTAGACGGTCGATCCGGTCCTGACGCGTCCACTGCCTGCGAGAACCCAGAACAACAGGGGTGAGCGGCCGATGCTTGGCTCGGTGCGGCAGGCGCGGATCGGCCCCAAGTTGATTGCGTCCGACCTTCCCGAAAGTGGTAACACGTTGGCGCTCCTGGACAACCCTTGCGACTTAAGTATGGCTAACTTTACCTCTGCCGACTGCGTTCGCAGCGGCGCACTCTCGTATCTTCAGAAAGCCACATACTCATGCGCAGATCTCTACGCCCGACGGCGGCAGTACTCGCCGCGGTCGTCGCCCTCGCTCTTGCAGGCTGCTCGAATTCGTCAGGTAGTGACACCGGAACCGAGGGCACCCAGAAAACCTCCGGGGCCACCGAGGGATGGCCGCGCACCGTCGATCACGGCGGCCGCAGTACCGAGATCACTGCAAAGCCGACTCGGATCGTGTCCACCTCGCCGTCGTTGACCGGCACGCTGCTTGCGATCGGAGCGCCGGTGGTCGCGAGTGCGGCGACAACGCCGTCGGGAATGACCGATGACCGGGGGTTTTTCTCCCAGTGGTCGGGCGTGGCGGCTGATCGTGGCGTCGAGGTGCTCTACCGAAATCTCGAGCTGGACCTCGACGCGATCGAGACCTTCGAGCCCGATCTGATCATCGGCTCCGCCAACGGCGGCGACTCGACGCTCGATGCCTACTCGCAGCTGAGCGACATCGCACCCACTGTTCTTCTCGACTACGGCGCCAGCTCCTGGGAGGAGCTCGCTGATCAGCTCGGGACTGTCACCGGACTCGAGAGCGAGGCCGCCAAAACCGTCGACGAATACGACAGCTGGGTCACCACCCAAGCCGCGAAGATCAAACTTCCCGAGCAGCCGGTGACGGCACTGGTCTACATGGGTGCCGACGGTGTCTGGACGTTCCGAGCCGACAGCCCGCAGGGCAATCTGCTGGCCTCGCTCGGCTTCACCTATGCCGAGCCCGCTGAGCAGTTTGTCGCTCCGGACAAGCGGGGTGCCTCCGGCGTCGCGATCGTCAGCTCCGAAAACATGTCTGCCGCACTAGACGGGGTGCAGACGCTGTTTGCCGTCTCGATGGGGCCCAAGGACGTGGAGAAGCAACTCGCGGCCGACCCGCTTCTTGCGAATCAACCTGCGGTCAAGGGTGATCGGGTCTACGCGATGGGAACGGCAGCTTTCCGTCTCGACTACTTCAGTGCAAAGCAGACGGTCGAGTCACTGGTGTCCACGTTCGGTGGATGACCGCGTGGGCGTTTCTGCGCAGTCCCGGACCGAAGCGCCACTGCGGTCCGGGACGGCCGCGCGTGCGGGGTTGTTGGTCCTCGTCTCCATCGTTGTAATCGTGCTGGCATCCGTCGGCGGACTCGTCATCGGCTCACGCAACATCCCCGTCTCCACTGTCCTCGATGCAGTTCTTTCCTACGACGCCGGTAACAACGAGCACCTGATTGTGATCGAATCACGTTTGCCTCGAACAATTCTCGGGCTTGTGGTCGGGGCCGCGCTCGGACTGGCCGGCGCGCTGATGCAGTCGATCACCCGCAACCCTCTGGCCGATCCGGGACTACTCGGTGTGAACGCCGGAGCATCAGCAGCAGTCGTGATTGCGATTGCCTATCTGGGGGTGACTTCGGTCGGCGGCTATCTGTGGTTCGCGCTTGCCGGCGCGGCCGTTGCCTCGGTAGGTGTGTACATGTTGGGGTCGGCGCATCGCAGCGCCGCGACCCCAGCGCGCATGGCGCTTGCCGGTGCCGCTGTTGCGACGGCGATCACGGCTCTCACCAGCATGGTTCTCATCAGTAACGAGGCCGCATTCAATCAGTTCCGATTTTGGGCAGTGGGTTCGTTGCAAGGCCGCGGCGGCGACGTGATCGTCGCTGTTCTGCCCTTCGTCATCGTCGGTATCGTGTTGTCGTTGTTGCTGATTCGTCCACTCAACGCAATCGCGCTCGGCGAGGATGTCGCCAAAGGGCTCGGTGCCAGCACCGGACCCGCACGGGTCGGATCCGCTGTCGCAGTCATCCTGCTGGCAGGGGCCGCCACTGCGGCGGCTGGACCGCTCGGATTCGTGGGCCTGGCTGCGCCGCACATCGTGCGCGGTGTCGTCGGGCCGGATCTGCGATTTCTTCTGCCGTGCGTGCTCGTTGTCGCCCCGGCATTTCTGCTCTTGGCCGACGTTCTCGGTCGCGTTGCCACCGCGCCGGGAGATCTGCAGACGGGGATCGCCGTGGCGGTGCTCGGTGGCCCCTTGTTTGTTGCGCTCGTTCGCTCGCGGCGGGTGGCGTCGCTGTGAACGCGATTGCAGCGCAGCCGGTTCCACCGCTGTTCCGCGGTTGGGTGGTTCGAATCGGGTCGTACTCGTGGCGGATAGTTCCGCGAGTGCTGTTCGTAACCGTGACAATCAGTGCGGCATTGGCGGCGCTCTCGTTTGCCACGCTGATGTATGGAACCCTGGATCTGTCCTTGGGCGAAGTATGGCGTGCCCTGCACGGCGAAGGCGCCCCAGCGGCGGTTCGGTCCGTCCAGAATCGCAGGCTGCCGCGGCTGATCACGGCGATCGGCGTGGGCGGAAGCCTCGGTGTGGCCGGCGCGGTTTTCCAGACGCTTTCGCGCAATGTTCTCGGCTCGCCGGACATCATCGGTTTCACCACCGGCGCTGCGACTGCAGCCGTGGTTCAAATCGTGTTCTTCGGAGGCGGGGTACTGCAGACCGCGGGCGCGGCTGTTCTCGGCGGCATGCTGACGGCGCTGCTGGTGTACGCGCTGGCGCGCAAAGACGGAGTCAGCGGCGGTCTTCGACTTGTCCTGGTCGGTATCGGCGTGGGCGCGATGCTGAGCGCCGTGATGTCGTTCCTGGTGGTGCGTGCGGATATCGACGACGCCACCGTTGTGCAGCAGTGGACGGCCGGCTCGCTGACCGGGCGCGGTTGGCCACACGCGGTCAGTGTTGCCATCGCCGTCGGTGTTCTCGTTCCTGCTCTCGTCGTGGTGTCCCGGCGCGTCACCATGATGGAGATGGGCGACGACGCAGCGTCCTCGCTCGGGATCTCCGTGGAGCGATACCGATTTGCCGGCATTCTGCTTGCGGTCGCGCTCACCGGAGCGGCGACCGCGGCCACCGGCCCCATCGCATTTGTGGCGCTCGCCGCTTCCCAGATCGCACGACGGTTGGCACGGCGCAGCGGTGTTCTTGTCGCGACTTCCTTCCTGCTCGGCGCAGTTCTGCTGGCGGGTGCCGACTTGATCGCGCAAGCGGTCGAGGTCGGTCTCCGCACTCCGGTCGGTCTCGTCACCAGTCTGCTCGGTGGTGCCTATCTGATCTGGCTGCTCGCTCGTCAGGCCTGAAAAAAACTCGCTACGAAAGAGATTCATGACTACTGCCACCCCAACATCGCGGCTGCGCGCCGAGAAGATCGAACTACGGTACGCCGATCGAACCATCGTGGACGAGTTGAGTCTCGAGATCCCCGATGGAGGGTTCACCGTCGTCGTCGGACCGAACGGGTGTGGCAAGTCGACATTGTTGCGTGCGCTCGGCAGAATGCTCACACCTCGATCGGGTCGTGTTGTGCTCGACGGTAACGATATTCGGTCCTATCGAACCAAAGAAGTCGCCCGGCGAATCGCCCTGTTGCCACAGTCCCCGCTCTCCCCTGGAGCGATCAGTGTCGCAGACCTCGTATCCCGCGGCCGATATCCGTATCAGAGCATGCTGCGCCAATGGTCACCCGAAGACGAGCATGTTGTCTCCGAGGCCCTGAATGAAGTCGGAATGCGATATGCAGCAGACCAATTGGTGGACGAGCTGAGTGGGGGACAACGTCAGCGGGTATGGATCGCCATGACGCTCGCGCAGCGCACCCCGGTGTTGTTGCTCGACGAACCGACCACCTTTCTCGACATCGCCCACCAGATCGAGGTTCTCGACCTCTGTTCCCAACTGCACCAGTCCGGTCGAACGTTGGTCGCGGTCCTGCACGACCTGAACCTCGCGGCCAGATATGCCACGCACGTAGTTGCCATGCGGTCCGGAAAAATTGTCATGCAGGGCAGTGCCTCGGACGTCTTCACCCCTGAGCTACTGCGCGAAGTCTTCGACCTCGAGGCTCTGGTTCTCGAAGACCCGGAAACCGGACGGCCACTTGTTGTTCCGCGTGATCGAAGACCTGTCAGTCAGCTACCCGTCCACAACTGAACCACCGATCAGGAGATATCAATGACTACCGCATCTCGACCTGAAGAAACTGAAACGTCTGCGTCGGCAAAGGCGCCACGCGGAGAAGACCACGACCGCGGTCTCAACGACGTGGTTGCCGTCGTCGAACGCGTCGAACGGCCGACCGAGAGCATCTTGCGCATCGCCGGCCAGTTGACTTCGTCGGCGGACGACCCGAATTGGTTGCGGCCCAACGTCGCATTTCGCATCCAGCTCGGTCCGCAGTACGGCGACGTCTCTCGCGTCTACACGGTGCGCACCTGCAACGCACCGAGCGGTTCGATGACCTTCGACGTAGTGCTGCACGGCCACACCAGCCCGATGATGAGGTGGGCCGCCGACCTGCGTGTGGGTGACACGTTCTCACTCACCGGTCCTCGCCCGCACTTCCTCGTTCCCGAGATCGCCGGGCGCCGCGTCGCACTGTTCGCCGACGATACCGCGATACCTGCCCTCTATTCGATTCTCCTTCAGTGGCCCGAGGGACTGACCGGCGTCGGCTGGGTCGCCACCGGTGACGCCGAGGCTTTCGCGGAACTACCCGTGATCCCCGGCCTCGAGCTGCACCATGTCGAAGATCGCCTCGCCGAGTACGCCGTCGAACTCGATAACCCAGGAGACTACGCGGTGTGGGGTGCCGGGGAACGGGACGAGATGCGAGCCATTCGAGCGCATTTCCGCAAGACAGTCGGCCTGGCGAAGGACGATGTAGTTGTCTTCGGGTACTGGAAGCGAGGGGTCAGCACTACCGAGATAGATCAGAACCGACTTCGGAACTACACGAGCATCCTCGAAAACGGCGGCACGCTCGCAGACATCGACGATCTGGCAATCGGTATCTGACGCTATCACCGGGCACTAGTGCCGGCGGGAGGTTCGGGAACGTCGTGCCTCATCGCCTGTGAGACGTACCCCGTGCCGATTCTGACGCCGCCCAGCCACTCGGTGAGGCGCGCCGCCTCGGCATCGAGAGAACGTCGCGCAGACGCTGACACGGTCTCGAGCAATCGAACGTGCACCACACCGGTTTCGTCTTGAATCCAGCATCCTACGACGCGACCGTCGACCCAAGCGGTGGTGCCGGCATTACCTCGGGTGTCGAAGAGTTGGTTGCGGTGCGGGCCGAGGTAGAAGTCACGGTTCTTCCACCCCATGATCGTCGGGTCGAGCACCGGTAGGAGTGCCACCCAAGGACCTGGATCAGGCACCGTGGCGACGTCATCGGGTAGCAACCAGCCGGTGTCGCCTCCGTCGAGTGAGACTGCAACGGCGTCGAGTTCGGCGATGGCGGCCCGGACGACCGTCTTCGTCGAGCCCAGCCACCAGACGATGTCGTCTTCCGTGCCCGGTCCGAAGGTGTAGAGCCAACGGCGGACTATTTCTCGATAGCCGTCTGCAGATTCGAGATCGACGGGGGCGTCGTCGAGCCAGTGTCGAGTGAGAGTCCACAGTGGGCGTGAGACGGGGAAGCGTGCGGTGTTGGTGCCGCGCATGATGTCTGCGGTCGCCCCGAGATGCGTGAGAACCCTGGGTGCCGACCAGATTTCACCTGCCGAGCCCTCGACCTTGACGTCTATCATCGGCACGGCCTGACGAATCTCTACCGCTGAAAGCCCTTCAGGCCTATCGGTGAGCAACTTCAGTACTTCCGTCCGTGCGCGATCGAGCCAGTCGTTGCCGTCGACGGCGAGTCCGGCCTTGACGACATCCTTGGCCATTCGTGCCCGCTCGGTGTTCGCGACGCGGGCGGACGCACTCGACCACGCGGCCGGCAGCAAGTCGCGGGGAAAGGTGAAGAGTGTGCGGCGCATTGCCAATTGCTTCACGAGACTGCGTTGGTCGTACAGGGCGCGGTCGACGTCGGCGGCGTCCACGGACCGAACCCTCGCCCAGCAAGACAGATAGACCGTCGCTGACTCGGTGGCGTGCAGTACCGTCATCGCCCGCGTGGCAGCTTCCGGCGAATCGACGTGGAACATTGGCTCCAGCGCATGACGTACCCCTATGCGAGCACGGCGTTCGTCGTCGGAGACATGGCGCATCAGGTCATCGTGCCACAGTCCAGGTGCGCCGTATCAGCTAGTTGCGCGAGGGTTCGGTTGCGCCAGTAGTCGTCGTGTCGGAGATGTGTGATTGCACCCGGGGTGGTCGCGAAGGTCGCAAATCCTGCGGCTTCGACGGGAATCTGTAGCCAGGCGGAGACGACGAATGTGTGTGCAAAGCCGTGGGTTACGACGATGTGATCGTGATCGAGATCGTCCATCAGTTCGCGCATGCATTCGTGAACCCTTGCTGCGATGTCGCGGCGGGTCTCGGCACCGGCAACGGGGCCATGGTGATCGAGGCGGTTGTTGTCGGGGGCCGGGACCTGCCGCTGGGCCAACCACGAGTTCGGGCGTCCTTCGGCTTCTCCGAAGCTGATTTCGCGCAATCGAGTGTCTGTTGTCGCCGGAGCATCGAGTGTCCGGGTGATGATCGTGGATGTCTCGGTGCATCGTTCGAGGTCGGACGAGGTGATGCGGACCGGGCGCGAAGTTCCTGTGCGTCGTCGTTTCAGTGCTTCGGCGATCAAACCTGCATCGCGCCGACCAGCGGGGGTGAGAACCGAATTGTGCCAACCGCCGACTACGTCCTGCGCTGTGTGTTCGGCATGAGGATGAGTGACGACGTAAAGATCCTGCACGAGACCCCCTTTGCTTACCCGACTTTTTCCGGTAACAGTATTCCAGGGTTGAGGATTCCACGGGGATCCCAGGAGGATTTGATCAACTGCATTGCGGCAATGTCGGTTTCAGTGCGCCCCAGCGATATCCACGGCGACTTCGCGCGGCCTATCCCGTGCTCGGCGCTGATGCTTCCATGGTGGGCGGCGACGAGTCGGAACACCGTATCGGTCAGTTCGTGTGCGACCCTCGGCTCGGCATCCAGAAGGTTCACATGAATGTTTCCGTCGGCGAAGTGCCCGAACAGGATTGGCCGCACGAGGGGGAATCGTTGTGCCAGGCTTTCTCGGAGGTTGTCGATGAACATTCCCATCACGGACAAGGGGACGGAAATGTCGAGCTTGACTACCGGCGTCGTCGACGACGCGCTGATGCTTTCGGTATGGCTTTCCCGCAGAGTCCACAGTTTTCGAGCGGGCCCAGGTTCGACCGTCGCGTCCTCGATGAGGTCGGCAGAGTCGGAGAGTACTTCGAGGAGCGACTCTTCCGTCTCGCGCGGTGATGACACCTCGATGAGTGTGTACATCGGTGAAGGGGTGCCGAACGGGCGACGGGCATCGGTGTGTGCGCAGACGAGGGAGATGCCGTCGTCAGTCATGATCTCGGCGGCTTCGACGGTCAATCCGCTCTGACGCACGCGATTACACAAAAGTAGCGCTTGATCGACGTCGCTCACACCCGCGAGCACGACCTGGGTGTCGGTCGCCGGGGTGACCAGCTTCATCAGGACCTTGGTGATGACTGCGAGCGTTCCCTCACTGCCGGCGAGAAGTCCTGGAATGTCGTATCCGACATTGTCTTTGACGAGTGGAGTCCATCTACTCAGTACCGAACCGTCCGCGAGCACGGCTTCGATACCGAGTGTCTGTGCGCGTGTATTTCCGTATCGGACCATGCGCGTCCCACCGGCGTTGGTTGCGACGATGCCGCCGAGTGTTGCGGATTCCTTTGATGCCAAATCGATTCCGAAGCGGAGACCGTGTGCAGATGCGGCCAGGTCGGCGCGAGCAACGGTCACGCCGGCGCCGGCTGCGATTGTCCGACCGATGGGGTCGACTGCTTCGATCGTCTCCAGACGCCTGGTACTCAGCACCACGGACCCAGCCGAGGCGATCCCACCACCGACCAGTCCGGTGTTGCCGCCTTGCGGTGTGACGGGAACCCCCGCGTC
Source organism: Rhodococcus sp. C3V (assembly GCF_029269915.1). Classification (NCBI taxonomy): domain Bacteria; kingdom Bacillati; phylum Actinomycetota; class Actinomycetes; order Mycobacteriales; family Nocardiaceae; genus Rhodococcus; species Rhodococcus sp. C3V. Next base: position 324,346 of record NZ_JARJBE010000005.1, on the reverse strand, counting down.
GAAGCATGCTCGAAGAACCGCAGACACTTCGGAAGTGTTGCCGGGGCGGATGACCGCGATCGCGTCGCCGATCCAACGTCCCGTCCAGTCACGTGTGTAGCCCTCGATCAGTTCGGAATCGGTAAGGACATGCGTGTGGCCGACGATCTCCGCGAGGGCGTCGAGAAGCCTCGCGTCTGTTGCAGGTTCAGTGAGTGTTCGGGGGTTCATGTGCAACCTTGTGATCGTTCGGGTGACAATTTTCGGGAGACAGACGGTGGATCAACGTGAACTCGATCCTCCGACCTCAGGTGATGCCGTGTCCAAGACCAAGTAGTGACACCACCATCTGTTTTTCTTATAATCGCCGTATGAACCTGCAGCGTGCCCGTTATCTGATCGCTCTGTCGGATCATGGGAGCTTCACTCGAGCCGCTGCGAACGTCCACGTCGCGCAATCGGCCCTCAGTCAGCAGATCAAGGTTCTCGAGCGCGAACTCGGAGTTCCGCTGGTGGATCGTCGGGGTCCGCAGTTCACCTTCACGGAAGCCGGCAAGGTGGCGGTACGAGAGGCGCGCTTTTTGATCGGGTGTGCGGACCGGGCGGTCGAACGAATTCGGTTGGCCGCGCGCGGTGTGGACGGAGAACTGCGCATCGCGTACACCCGTTCGTGGGCGGGCGGCGCAGTCGCGGATCTGGTCAGCACCTATCGAAGGCTCTACCCGGGCGTCGAAGTTGTCGTTCATCGTGGCACTTCGGCGCAGACTGTCGACCTCGTCCGAACCGGAGCCGTAGACATCGCGGTTGTTCGCCCGCCGCTCGATGAAGACGATCGAGAACTTCCCCTGATCGTCCTCGACACCGAACCTATCCTGGTCGCTGTGCCCGTGGATCATCCGTTCGGAGATCGAGCGACGCTCGAACTCGGAGATCTGGTGGACGTCTCCGTTGTGTTCTGGCCGGAGGCCAACGCCCCGGGGATGTATTTGCATACGCTCGAACAACTTTGGCCAAACGGGGCGCCCAACATCGTTCGATTCGAGGCCGACGACGAGCAGGTGCTGCATGCCGTCTCGGACGGGGTGGGTATTGCGCCGATCCCCCAGGGCAGAGCGCGGATGCTCCGCATCCCGGGTGTCCATTTATGTGAGATCGCCGGTGAGCAACCAACTCTCGACGTGGCAGTGACCTACCGCCCGGATAATCCGAATCCGGCGCTTGCGCCGTTTGTTGCGCTCGCTGAACGCGAAAGATCGTCAACCACTGCGTAGTGCCTGTGATGCGCGGTGGGTCCTATCCACCATCGAGGACCAGCATCATGGCCGTTGCGCGTGCTCGGTTCTCGATGGAATCGACGTGGAATCCGACGTGCTGGGACAGTTTCGCCAATCGGTGCGCGACGCTGCTGTGGTGAAGATGCATGGAATCTGCTGCGGCCCTCAAGGTTCCGGACTGCAGGTATGACCTCAAGGTTTCGAGTAGTTCTGATCCCTGTTTGGTATCGCCGATCTCTTCGGCACGAACCAGATCCGGTATTCGCGAGTGATCGATGTGTGGTCCCGGCGCCAGGAGATTGAGGGCGCCGAGATCGTCGGCGTTCACGATCGGTGTTGTTGCCGACGCCTGTGTACGAGCGAATCGTGCAGTGCTCAGTATTGTGCTCACCTCGGAAGCGGGAGCAGTCAAAGATATTCCGGCGCGTACGGATGACGACAGTGCGGCCACGGACAACTCGGGTGTCGCTGTGAACGAACCCGTCACGAGATTCAGATACTCGCCGTCAGCGTCTATCCCAGTGGCTTTGCCAGGTGTGTAATCTGGCGAAATGGCAAGGTGTGCAGCACCTTCGGCCGTGCCTGAGACTGCCTTGGTTGCCATTACACGGACTTGGGTATGGGGCTCGATACCGAGACCGGCGCAGGAGGTGAGCACCGCAAGTTCATCCATCGGGAACAACAGATTTCGAGTGTGCTCGGCTTCGGTAGGCAGACGTCGGGGTTGCAGAATTATCGCTGCGGTCAGGGCCATCCGGTCGACGAGCATTTCGTCGAGTGGCAAGCTGGCCCCGGGGCGTTCGATCCATACCGTTCCGAGAACCTCGTCGTCGACAGCGATGTTTCTGGTCATGCTCGGTGGGATCTGGGGTTCGGGTGACCATCGGCCGCGCGGATCGCAACGGCGCAAATTCTTCTTGCTTCTACCGCGTTCGACGATCTCGATACCCACGACGCAGTCCGCCAACTGCGCGCTCGCGCGAAGCAAAGATGCGGTGTCGGAGCCGTGCCGCACTAGGGCGTCGAAGTAATCGATGACACGTACCAGGCCTGCCGAGTCTGCATCGAGCTCGGCAAGCCGGTACATCAGTCCTTGCATCTCGCAACGCTACGAGACTGGTGACGGCGAACGCAACCCTCTCCTGAGCGCAGTGAGGGCTTCGGCGGCACCCCTTTCGCTGACCGCTGCGGTCGCGACGAGTGTCGACCCGTGAAAGGTTCCGGGGAAGGAGTGCAATTCGACGCTGACTCCCGCTTGCAGCAGCCGAAGGGCGTATTCGATTCCTTCGTCGCGGAGCGGGTCGAGTTCCATGGTGGACAGGTAGGTCGGCGGCAGACCTGTGAGGTCGGTAGCCCGGGACGGCGCAGCGTAAATGGAGACGTCAGGATGTTCGGGACCGGAATACGACTCGCCGAGATAGTACTTCCACGACAGGATGGCGTTGGGGCGGTGCCACAAGGGGGTGTCGACGAAGTTCGTCATCGAGACCGTCGCCAGACGGTCGTCGAGTGCAGGGATGTCGAGGAATTGGAATGCCACGGGCACAACCCCCTCGTCGCGGGCTTTGAGGACAGTGCCTGCGGCCAGTCCACCGCCTGCGCTCTGCCCTCCCACTGCGATGCGGCTGGGATCGACCCCCAGCTTCTCGGCATGGGCGTGGATGTAGAGGAGCGCGGCATAGCAGTCGTTGACGGGGCCGGGGAAAGGGGTTTCGGGGGCGAGGCGGTACTCCACGTTTGCAACCGCGAATCCGAGTTCCCGCGCTACCTCGACGCAAAATAGATCGCTGGATTCTGCAGTGCCGATTGCGAATCCGCCGCCATGGATCCAGAGCAGAACGGGGACAGGGCCGGCGGTGTTGTCCGGGGTGAAGAAACGAATCGTGACCTCCGGATCGCCGTCCAGTCCAGGAGCGGACAGTTCACGAAGCGTGACTCCGTCGAATGACAGGTCGGCCAACATGGTGCCGACCAGAGCGTCGTAGGTGGCCCGTGCGTTGGGGAGGTCAGCGAAGTCCAATTTCGGGACCATGGTGAGTGCTGCAGCGAGTTCGGGGTCGAGAGTGGGGAATGTTGTCATGCACCCATCATCGAGCCTGGATGTGGCCTACGTCACCAGTGACTTGTAGGAAATTGGAGAGTCTTCCTCCGACACCCGTCGGATCTCCCTAGGATGACGCCGGTGGACAGAGTACATCTCGGGGTGGGTTCGAGCGATTCGAAAAGTGGGGCACGTATTGGTGGCCGACCTCCGCAGGTTTTCGCCGGTCAGCCGATTCTGAAGTCGCACGAGTACCTTCTGACGCTCGAGGCACACACGGCGCCGTGGCTCGGCGTGCGAGAGCTTTCGGTCTTCATCCGTCGAGGTTTCTCCATCGGCGACGACGACCTCGAATACCCGGACATCGGGGTCAGGGCAGTCCTGCACCCGCCGTCGTCACGAAGTGCGGAATCGGCGGGCAGCCATGCGGGCCTTGGCAGCGCGGCGTTGATCAGGATTCCCTCGGACGACGAGGTGATGCCGTTGGTGTTGATCGCTCCGCGACCGGTGCTCATTCAGAACGAACCGTCGTATGCCGAATCCGTGGAGGCGGATGGACACAGCTTCCTGTTCCAGATCAACGAAGAGGGGTGGCCGGTGGTTGCCGAGTCCCACCCCGATTTCGTAGAGGAGTACCTATTCGGTTACGGATCGCTGTATTTCTACGGGAGCACTGACGCGACCGGGCTCGTTCGCGAAGTTGTGCCGGGATTTCTCGACTTCTGACCGGCCCGACGGCCCGTCCGCCGATACCGTGGGCAGCGTATCGCGACCGGCGGTTATGTCCTCGGAAAAATTGTTTCGGAAGTTTGTCGATCGGTGAGTGCGCCGTTCGACGTGTAAGCAGAGGGACCGAACAGAGCGGTCCACGAACGAAGGAGATTCTCATGAAGTACATGCTGATCATGCGTTCCACCGATGAGGCCATCGAAGCATCCAAGGAAATGGACTTCGACGCGATCATCGCCGCGATGGGGCAGTACAACGAGTCCCTGATCAAGGCAGGTGTCTTGCTGGCCGGTGAGGGACTGGCGATGGAGGAGGGATTCATCGTCGATTTCGAGTCCGATCCTCCGCTGGTCTCCGACGGCCCGTACGGGGAGACGAAGGAGTTGTTCTCGGGATTCTGGATCATTCAGACGTCGACCAAAGATGAAGCCTTGGAATGGGCGAAGCGCTGCCCGCTCGGGCCGGGAAGCAAGCTCGAGGTACGCCGCGTGAGCGAGATGTCGGACTTCGATCAGGACAACGAGTACATCCAGAAAGAGGCCGGCTGGCGTGAAGAGCTCGGTACCGATCGTCCGGTCGCAGGCTGAACCATGACCGACGAGGCGGTGCGAGAAGAAACGAGAAAGGCTGTCGACGCGGTCTGGCGTATCGAATCCGCGAAGATTGTCGCCACGTTGACTCGCACCGTCGGAGATCTTGATCTCGCCGAGGATCTGGCCGCGCAGGCTCTGCTCGAAGCCGTCGAGCAGTGGCCCGCGACGGGGGTTCCGAGAAATCCCGCTGCCTGGCTGACATCTGTGGCGACACGACGAGCAATCGACGGGTGGCGACGACGTGAGAGGTTGGACGAGCGCTACGCCCACTTTGCGCGTGAACTCGAGAACGACGCTTCACGTTTCGACGACGTCAGCTGGGATCCGGACCGCATCGACGACGATGTCCTTCGCCTGATGTTCATCGCCTGCCATCCCGTGTTGAATCGAAAAGCGCAGGTGGCGTTGACGCTTCGGGTGGTGGGCGGTTTGACCACGGAAGAGATTGCGAAAGCGTTCCTCACGCCGACGGCGACGGTGCAGCAGCGGATAGTCCGCGCGAAGAAGGCGCTGACTGCCTCGAAAGCGGTTTTCGAAGTTCCAGGGCGAGAAGAGTTTTCGCGCAGATTGAGCGCCGTCCTCGGAGTGCTGTACCTGGTGTTCAACGAAGGCTATGCAGCCAGTTCCGGGGACGAGTGGATGCGCGCGGAGCTCAGTGCTGAGGCTCTGCGGCTCGCGCGAATACTCGCCGAATTGGTCCCCAGGGAGTCCGAGGTACACGGCCTTGTCGCATTGATGGAGCTGACAGCCTCGAGATTCGGCGCTCGGACAACCTCGACCGGTGAGCCCATCCTGCTGGCGGACCAGGACCGGACGAGGTGGGACCGTCTACAGATCTCGCGTGGGCTTGCGGCGCTGGAACGAGCTGACGCCGTCGGGCGTGGACGAGGCCCGTACGGCCTGCAGGCGGCGATTGCCGAATGTCATGCGCGAGCAGCAACTTTCGATGACACCGATTGGAAGAAAATAGTCATCCTCTACGAGGCTCTGGCGCAACTGGCGCCATCGCCCGTGGTCGACCTCAATCATGCGGCGGCGGTATCCATGGCATACGGTCCTGGCCCTGCGCTCGAATTCGTCGACAAGCTTGTCGCTTCAGGTGAACTGGCCGACTACCACCTGCTTCCCAGCGTTCGGGGGGAGTTGCTCAGTCAGCTCGGCCGATCCGAGGAGGCTAGAACCGAACTCCTCGAAGCGGCTCGGCTGGCCGGGAACGAGCGTGAGCGCGCTGTGCTGGTCGCGAAAGCCGATGCGCTGCTGCCGGATCGGTAGTCACGCGATTGTTAGTCAGGGCTGAGTCGGATCATCATTCGGCACCATGGGCGGCATCCCGACTCCGTAGGGATCGAGCATGTCCGATACACGTCGACCCCACCGTTCATGCGCGGACTGACGGGTCATTCCCGCTGCGCGGCCGATGGTTGACCATGTTGCGCCGAATCTACGCAGGCTCATGACGCTTGCCGTCGAATCGATACCCGCGGCGAGCTGAATCCGGAAACAGGCCAACTGCCACGCCATCTGACGCTGCGCCGGGATGTCGGTGTCCTGTTCTGCCTCCCACTCAGGGCTGCCAGGTAAAGGATCTGTTCCGACAATCTTGTCTGCCTGAGTGCCGGCCTCGGTGATCGCGGCGTTGACCGTGGTGATCGCGGCGGTCTCGATCTTCGCGGTCAGGGCGCGTTCGATCAGGTCTTCCATGAGAAGTTCTCCTTTCGTCAGGACTAGCCTGACAGGCGCTGTTGAATTCTGTCAAGAGTCCCCTGACGGACTTCGAGTTTAATTAATGCACGATTTATTTGTGTACTATCTAAATGGTCTCCGGTTCTGTTGACCGTCGTCGAAGGGGTTGCTGGTGAAAATCGTGGTTTTGTCGTTCCTGGTGGCGTTGACTTTGATGACGGTCGGGATCATCGCCGCGCGCAACCGCAGCACTCGACCTGCCGTGACCGGGGCAGTTACTGCGGCGTCAACGGTTCTCGCTGCCGCCTGGACACTTTTTGCCGTGGCCTTCGTATTGGCCTGATCGTGCTGCAGTGCCGGTGCGCCGGTAGTGGTGGTGAAGGAACTTTGCAGCAGGTCAGATGCGTTTTGTGTGCGGCGCGATGCCGCATACTCTGGCAGACGTGGCAATTGCTGAAACAGACAGAAACTACGGCGGAAGGTCGGTCGCGGCTCGCAAGGCCGAACGCCGTTCTCTCTTTTTGAATGCTGCTCTCAGCGTGTTTGCAGACCAGGGGTATGCCGGAAGTTCGGTGGCGGATATCTGCGCGTCCGCGAGTCTGGCCAGAAGGCAGTTCTACGACGAGTTCGGTAGTCGCGAGGATCTACTCCTCGCGCTGTATGACCAGATTCAACTCGACGCCAGAATTGCAATGGTCGACGCACTCGATGCAGAGCCTTCGGTCAATCTCCGTGACAAGGCAGCGACGGCCATGGCCGCCTTCGTCGAGTCGGTCGGAAGTGACCCACGACGCGCACACGTTGCCTTCATCGACGTCGTAGGTGTCAGTCCCCGGGTGGAAAAGCATCGTGTGGACCAACGTTCGGTCTGGGCAACATTTTTCGAGTCGATCATCAAAGGGATCGTGGGCGAAGATTACGAACCGCCGGGTGGTTACCGGTGGGCGTCCACCGCCTTCATCGGCGCGCTTACCGCGCTGGTGCACCAGTGGAGCACTGCGGAGCCTCGTCCTCCCGTGTCGGTACTGGTCGATCTGATGACGGTGCTCTTGAATGCGTTGATCGACGACGCGCCCCTTCACGCCGACGAATAGGTCACGAACACCAGGGGATTGTAATCCGGCCCACAACGCTCTACTCTCGTCCTCAATGTGTTAGACACTCGCATCTAACTTGTGTGCTCGTGATGAGAACTGCGGCAACACAAGGCAATCTGTGCTTTTCCGGGGAGGAATTGGTATGGGACGACGCTGGACAACTGACCGACAACGCGGGGGCCTCGCAATTGCCGTGATTGCAGTAATCGGGCAGATCGGACTTTCGGCACCTGCCTCAGCGGCACCGGACGAAGGTGTTCCCGCCCAAATTCAGGTCCAGCCTGCCCTGCCGCCTGCGGTTGCACCGCCTTTGCCTGAACTGGACCAGGCCTTCTATGAACCGCCTGTCGAGGTCGTCGAATCCAAGCAACCGGGTGAGATCATCGCCGCTCGTGCGGTGAATCTCGGTACTCTCAACCTGATTCCGACCAACGTGGATGCGTGGCAGATCTCGTATCGATCCAATAATGCTGCGGGCGAGGCGATTCCTGCTGTCACCACAGTGATCAAGCCGCGTGGCGACACTCGCGATGGAGGCCCGCGCCCGCTGCTGTCCTTTCAGATGGCAGAGGATTCACTCGGAAATTACTGCGCACCTTCGTATGTCATGCAGCAAGGCGCGTTGCCGTGGCTGGTGACGGGCGCTGCGACCGGTGGGGCTCAATTCCTCGAAGTGCAGGCGGCACTGGCGCAGGGTTGGGCATTGTCGGTGCCCGATCATCAGGGACCCAATTCTTCCTTCGCCTCCGGCCCCGTCGCGGCCCGGATCACGCTCGACGGTATTCGTGCTGCTGAGAACTTCGAACCCATGGAGCTGCAAGGGCGGTCAACTCGCGTAGGGCTGCTCGGCTACTCGGGTGGATCGATTCCTACCGGTCACGCAGCTGAAATACGGCAGGCGTACGCGCCGGAACTGAATATCGTCGGAGTCGCCGAAGGTGGTGTTGCCGCGGATCTCGGCGCTTTGCTCGACAATGCCAACAACGCTCTCGGGGCCGGGATCGTCGCTGCCGGTGTAATCGGAGTGAGCCGAGAAGATCCTGAACTTGCAGGTTTCATCGATCAGCACATAAACCCTGCCGGCCGAGCGCTTTTCGCTGCCAAGGACAACCTGTGCATGCTCTGGACGTCGGCTGCAGTGCCCTTCCTCAACATCAAGGGCTTCCTCGATGTCCCGGGAGATCCGGTCCAACACCCCACGGTGAGAGCTGCGCTCTCCCGAGCTGCCATGGGTAAGTCTGTTCCTGACGTGCCGATGTACATCTATCAGTCGAATCCCGACTGGTTGGTGCCTGTTGGCCCGGTGAACAAACTTGTCGATACCTATTGCCAAGATCCTTCTGCGAGTGTCGTTTACACCAGAGACCACTTCAGTGAGCATGTCAGCATGGAAGTCGTCGCTTTGCCGAGTGCTCTACTGTGGCTTCGTGATCGGTTCGCTGGTGTGCCTGCTCAGCAGGGATGCAGCACCTTCGACGCTGGATCCATGGCGCTTGATCAGAGGACCTGGCCAGTCTGGGTGGATGCGGTCGGTGAACTCGTCGCAGGCCTGTTCGGCAAACCGATCGGGACCTGACGGGTGACGTGATTCTGCGGTGGTGAGGAATTCTCACAAGGGCAGCGTGTTGCACTGACTGGACGTTATTTCATTGATCGGGCCTTGAAGATGGTGTCTTGTCACCAATGGGTTCCTGTTACCGACGAAAGGTTGCGCGATGACAAAGCTGTTGTTTGCGGTCACTTCTGCAGATCACTGGACGCTGAAGGACGGAACACCCCACCCGACCGGGTACTGGGCGGAAGAACTGGTCGAGGCGCATCGCGTTTTCGTCGACGCCGGCTACGACATCGTGATCGCGACGCCTGGCGGTAAAGCTCCCGTTGTGGACGAGGGAAGCCTGGCGCCCGAGGTGAACGGTGGGCAAGAAGGCGCCGACCGTATGCGCAAGTACATCGCCGATCTGCAGCCGGTGCTCGATTCGCCGGAGATTCTGGAGAACGCCGATGCTGCCGATTACGACGTGGTCTTTGTACCGGGTGGGCACGGACCGATGGAGGATCTTGCGGTGTCGGCATCCTTCGGTGAGCTTCTCGTGAACTTCTTGGACGCGGACAAGGTGGTCTCGGCGGTCTGTCACGCGCCGGCGGCACTCCTGCCGGCCCAGAGACCCGATGGAAGCTGGCTGTTCGACGGCTATCAGCTGACCGCGTTCACCAACGAAGAGGAGACGCAGGCTGGTCTGGCGGACAAGGCTCCGTGGCTGCTCGAAACTCGCCTACGCGAATTGGGCGGCAAATTCTCGAAGGCTGAGGCGTGGTCGCCTTATGTCGTGGTGGACCGCAAGCTCTACACCGGTCAGAATCCGGCGTCGTCACGGCCTCTCGCCGAGCGGGTTGTCGCCGACTTGGGCTGAGCATGTCTTTTGGCGCCGCATCGAGGTCTCCTCGATGCGGCGCTGGTCCGTGTTCTGTTGTCGCCAAAGAGGTTTGACCTCTCAGGTTTTGAAGGTGGTGTTCGCCGGTCGCGGGTGCTGCTGCGGGTCGATCGAGGGTGGCGGGATGAACCACGGTTTGTTGTCGACACCGATCCGAATCGCCCACTTCCCGACGAACCCTGATTTCCGGTGCATCAACCGGTGGTGCGAACGGCACAGCAGGACCAGGTTGTTCATCACCGTCGGGCCGCCGTTCGCCCAGTGCCTAATGTGGTGCGCATCGGTCCACGCGGGCACACATGTGCAGCCCGGGAAGGCGCAGCCTTTGTCTCGGGCGATCAACGCCACTCGCTGTTCGGCGGTGACCAACCTCTTTCCTGGTTGTGCATCCAAGGGCGCGCCGTGATCGTCGAGCAGAACAGTGGAGAGGAAACAATCACACCCGAGGAGCCTGGTCTGCGATACCGACAGCGGTCCGAGCCAGGGCATGTGCCCGACATCAAGATCGGCCGGCTCCAGTGAGCCGTCATCATCCGAATCCGAAGACTGTGCGGCACAATCCCGATGCTCCGCCAGATCGCGAGCATTGATGTGCACGTTCACATGCGGTCGTTGACCACCATCGGTACCGGTCTTGGCGCAGTCCAGATAGCGGCGGATCAGTTCGGTGAACCCGTCCGCGGTCCGCTTCGCCGCCGACCGGGCATCGGGGGTTCCATCCGGTGCCGGGGTCGGCATCGTCAGCTTCGACAGGGCCGAGAGCAGCATTTCACCGGTGAGGGCGTCGAAATCACCACGCACCACCACCCGACCATTCAGCGTCGACGCGATCCGCAACTCATTCAGCTCGACATCTTCGGCGGGCGGAATCTCATCCGATTCGAACAACCGCTCCAAAGTCGCGATCACATTCCGCACCTTCGTCGTCGTCGCCTCCACACCCGACGCAGCAGCCAACAACAAATCGATGCACTTCGGTAGCGCCTCCTCCGGCATCCCCTTCGGCGGTGATTCACAGAACGCCACGATCAACACGGCGTGCTCGAACGAGCAATCCCCGCAATCGAACCGAGCCGCCACCGCCGGAAACGGCCGCAAAGCTGCACCTAACGCGGCGATCTTCTTCCCGTCCCGAACCTGCAGCATCGTGTTGGCCGCCAACCAGGACCCCACTCCGCGGCTGGCAATCACCTGATCATCGGAACGCAACGACAACTCGTCGACCACCGCCACACGAACGGCTTCGAGGCGCAGAATCTCCGCACTCGCCGACGCCGCAGCAGCGCGCAACTCTGCAGCAGACAACTGCCACAACCGTCCGCGTAACCCCACCGCAGAACCAGACACCACGTCCGACAACAAGACACTCATTGAATCCCCCGATCCCCTCCCCAAAGGATACTCGAACACGCGTTCGAGTCAAGAGGGAATTAGGCGAGGGCGCGAAGGAGTGGAGTGGGGTCGGCGACGACGAACAGATGGCCGCCTCCGTTGATCTCTTCGAAGCGAGAGTCGGGAATCAACGAGTGTGCCCAGCGGGCTACTTCGATGGGTACGTTTCCGTCGTCGGTTCCGTGTAGGAAAACCGTTGGTACCGAGATCGATTGGAAGAGTCCAGGCACCTCGTGGCGATACCGAGCCAAGTCGACAACCCCTGCGGATCCGCCCTGTGCGATCCCTTCGGATGAATCCAACTGGAGAGCGGGGCGATGTACCTCGTCGGTCATGACGGCCTGATCGGCGGCCGGCCAGATCGAGACTGAGTCGCTGCGTAGCTTGGAGAACACTCCGGTTCCTGCGAGCATTGCGCCGGCCACACGGGGAGCCCAGTTGGCGGCAAAGTACAACGCAGATACCAGTTTTATTCTGCGTCGCAAAGTATTTCGCGGTGCCCCGGGGATCATGGCGCACGCCAGCACCAGTTTCGAGACTCGTTCGGGAACGGCTGCAGCGACTGCGAGCGCGTAACCGCCGCCTCCGGAGAAACCCATCAGTGTGGCCGAGCCCAACTCGAGGTGATCGACCAGGGTGACGTAGTCGTCGTCCCAGGAATGAAATCCCTTGTCCGTGTACGGATCCGTGCGTCCGAAGCCGGGTCGATCGGGGACTATCAGCCGTATGCCTGCCGTCGAAGACGCGTTGTGGAGTGAGAGCCCTTCGTATCGGCTGCCAGGTGATCCGTGGGCCACGACTACCGGGTGGCCAGTCGGATCGCCGTACTCGCAGAATGCGATACGACGCCCCGACGCGTCGCGAATTTCGGTTGTGGTCACGCTGCTCGTCATGATGTGGTTCCTTGCTGCGCGATCGACGCCACACCGTCCAGGATGAGGGCGACTCCGAACTCGAACCTTCGGGTGGGATCGTGATGAAGTGCGAACACCGATGCCTCGCGTCGATCGGCAGGTGCGCTGTCGAAAGCGCCGCGTCCCAATTGAATTGCGACGTGTCCGGTGACGAAATCATGCAGCGCGCCGTATGCGTACGTGGCCTGCTCGTCCTCGAGGCCTGCCAAGGAAAGGGCGCTCACGACTCGGTGGGCGGTATCGTCGGCCCCGGGTGCTTCCAGTGATGCCTGCCGATGGGCTTCCAGGACCAGGGGATGGCGCATCAGGAGGTCGTGGAGGCCGTAGGCGAACGTGCGGGCAACCCCGCGCCAGTCGGTCGGCCAGTCGATCGACGAGACGGCTTCGCCTACGAGAGTCGAGATCAGATCTCGCCTCAAGGCGTCGATGCCGCCGGTTGTGCGGTGGACGGACATCGGCGATATGCCGAGTCGTTCGGCGAGCACTCGAAATGACACCGCATCCAGGCCGTCCGTATCGGCGATCTCTGCCGCGGCATCAAGAATCTGTCTGTGACTCAATGCTTTTGGTCGACCAGCCCTTGCAGAGCTGGTGGATTCGGATACCATGCTGACAACAATAGCGATACGCGTATCGAAATTACAAGTGTCCATCGACCTCCAAGGAGCGCTGCCCGATGACCGATCTCCATCAACTGTCCGCCGTCGAACTTGCCGGTGTGATCGCCGCCAAACAGGTCTCGATTCCCGAAGTCACCAGGTACTTCGTCGACCGTGCGACCACTTCCGATGACGTCGGCGCCTTCACGACGATCGCAGGGGAGCACGCAGTCGCCCTCGCCGAACAAGCGCAGCGCAGGTTGGACGAGCGGGACGCCGGGCCCCTTCCGCGGCTGTTCGGCGTTCCGACGGCAATCAAAGACCTCGATGCAACGCGCGGCATTCGCACGACCTTCGGATCGGCGCTCTTTCGCGACTTCGTGCCGGACGCTGACGACGAGATCGTCGAGGCGATCCGAGAAGGTGGGTTGATCGACATCGGTAAGACGACGGTGCCCGAGTTCGGGGCAGCCTGTTACACCGAGCCGGAAGTCGCTCCGCCTGCTCGCAGTCCGTTCGATCGCACGCGGAGTGCCGCCGGCAGCAGTGGCGGCGCTGCTGCCGCCGTCGGCGCTGGTCTGGTGCCGTTTGCACAGGGAAGTGACACCGCCGGTTCGTTGCGTTCGCCGGCAAGTACGTGCGGAGTCGTCGGCCTCAAGCCGAGCCGCGGTTTGATCACGATGGGCGTGGCGGGGCATGACAACTTCGGATTTGCGAGCAAGGGGCCGATCGCCCGGACAGTTCGCGATACCGCTGCGCTGCTGGACGTTCTGGCGACGCGACCCGGCGCCGGAACTATCCACCCGCCTCGGCCGAAGTCGTTCGAAGAGTTCGTCGTACAGGCTGGGGGAGTTCGGGCTCGCCCCTTGACCGTCGCTCTTGCTCACGGATCGGTCTCCGGCGGAGCCGTGGATGCGCAGCTCTCGGCTGCTGTATCGAAGGTTGGGTCTGTGCTGGAGGGGCTGGGCCACAACGTGTTCGAGCGACCGCAGGCTCGCGATGACATTTTCATCGATGCTTTCGTCAAGATGTTCTCGTCTTTGGCGGGAACCAAGCCGATCCCGGAGGAGTACGAACACCTTCTGCGTCCGATAGTGCAGCACTTGCGAGTTCAAGCAAAGGAGGTGTCTTCGGGTGAGCTGGCCGCGGCAATCGGTATTGTTCAGGCCTGGGCGCGGCGATGGAGTCTCGACTACGCCGACGCCGACCTTGTTGTCACTCCGACTGTGACGAAGCCGCCGCTTGCGATCGGGGAGTTGCGCAACGACGAAGACCCCGCGACCGAACTGATCGACATGGTCGCTTTCACAGGAAACACCGTCGTCGCCAATGCAACCGGTTTCCCGTCGATCAGTCTGCCACTCGGTTGGACGGAAGACGGCGTTCCACTCGGCGTGATGATCTCGGCGAAATGGGGTTGCGACGCGGAATTACTCTCTGCCGCTGCAATGCTCGAGGCCGAGATGCCGTGGAAGGATCGGTACCGATTCGACCGCGCCACCGTGCTCTAGTTCGGGAGCGGTACCCGGTCGCTCGCCGATGCGAACCCCAACCACGTGTGGCGGTTACCCCACCAGCACCACCCGACTTTCGGGGCGTTGCGGTTGTCTTTGCCGTCGCGACCGGTTCCGTTGCTGATCCACACGGCGGGAGTTCTGGTGTCGAAGGATCCGTCAGGTTTGCGCAGTCGGGAGCCGATGGTCATGAAACACTTTCCGCGTTCGAGAATGTCGGGGCGCTGCAACAGCCAGTGGATGCCTTCGGTAAGCGTCAGCGGCGTACGGTCTGCGTCGACGATTGCGGGCAATGCTTCGTCCGGGCTCCAGTTGGCCAGGTGATCCCCGCGGTCGACTCCACTGAGCAGATGTAATGAGCTTTCGGGCAGCGTTGCCTGCTCGGTGGGGGCGAACAAATCGACGTCCGCCATGTCGACGACTATGAATCCGCGCTTGTTCTCGAGCTCGAGCAGCGGAGTCAGAACTGAAGCCGGAGCCAGTTTTTCGTGCACGGTGAGTAGTCCGACATCACCGTGCCCGGTTGCGGCCTCCCTGACATCGCCGGCAGAAAGTCCGGCCATCTCGTGAACACCGAGTTCGATCAATCGCTCGGCCTGCTGATCGATGGGCGGGAGGTCGAAATGCATATCTGCGATCCTACCGATCGTGAGCAGAGCGATCGGAGGGTTCGGCCGCGAGGGAAGTCGGCCACGCAACGCCCAACGCGCGCATGATGAACGGGACGGTGGTCGCTACGACGGCGTCCACTCGGTCGCCGGCCATGAGCATCGGGCGTCGGCTTTCCACGCAGGCGAGGATGAGTTGCGCGGATGCGGCAGCATCGGAATCGACAAAGACACCGGCGTCGACACCTTCCTGGACGAGCTGTTCGACCAGAACCGACAGCGGGACAATATGTTCGAGGAAACTTTCGCGATCCTGCGCTGACAACAATTCGACCAACGCGATTCCTGTGAATCGTTGCAGTGAGAACTCGACGAGTGTCAGTTTGACGAGGATTTCGAGTCGGTCCACAGGATTCTCGCGGTCCGCGAGTTCACGCTCGGCCAGGAGTAGGAATCTATCCATCTCGCGGGTGGACCAGGCGAGCAGCAACGCGGATTTGTCGGGGAAGTAGTTGTACACCGCTGTCCGCGAGACGCCGGCCGCCTGGGCCACGGTCTGCAGCTTCACGTTTTGCCAGCCCTGCTCGTGAAGTTCGCGAATGAATGCGTCCAACATGGCTTCTCGGGTGGCGATTTTGTGCTCTGCGGTTGTCGCGCCACCGGTCAACTTCGGCATGGTCGATCCTCCTGGGTCTGATTCACGGTCACGGGGAGGTCGAACAGGTCCGCAACAAGGCGCGGATCACCTTGCCACATCGAGACGGGTGCGAGCATCATCTGCTGCGCGATCGAGCGTACGGATCGGCAGACCTCTTGTTCTTCGGCGAGTGTGAGCGTCGTGCGTTTGCGCAATCGCTCCATCTCCGCGGTAGTGAGATCAGTGATCCATTCCTCGGCTGCAAGCGAGAGGGGTGAATCCGGTGTCACGACCGATCCAACTCGGCACTGGAGAACCGCGAAGTCATCACGGACAGCGTGATGACGGCGACGACCGAGACGGCGTGTGCCGCCGCCAGCCAGAGCGACTCGGGTGCATGTTTGTGAAGGGTGGGCGCCATCAGCATGGCCATGAGGAGGGCGAGACTCGACAACATCGCGGGACCGTTGGGGCGGCCGACAAGCAGGCCGACCAGAAGAACGAGCGCGACGACGCTGCACGCCACATCTACAGGCGGGTACGTGGCCGGAACGATTCCGCTGACAGTGTCGGTGAAGTTCAGCCCGATCGACACCAACTGTGAGAGACCTGTCGCGCCGGCCAACCAGGCCGTCCAACGCAGTCCGTGGAGTCCGGCTTTCCGAATGCCGGTCAGGGTTCCTTCGGCGGATTCCCACGCTTCGGACGTCGGTGTTGTCACGGCTACTCCTTTTTATGACGAGGTGTCGTCATAAAGTAGCAGTGCGCGATCGCGAGATTCTTGCCGGTAGGTGACTGGCCTGCGTTGAAGGGATAGCGTCGAAGTACCGGCCGAAATGACAATCGCGGGGAGGTGGCTCGATGACGACCTCTGCCCACACGGATCGGCCCTCGTCGAAACAGAGTTGGTTGGCGCGCGCAGCCTTCGCGGCCCTGGTTCTTGCAGTCGCGGTGCTCCTGATCTTCGCCGGACTGAAAGCCTTGACCATGCTGATCCTGGGGATCGGTGGGGTGGTCGTGTGCGTCGTAGCCGTGTACTGGTTTCTGACCACCCGCGGATTCCTCCGCTGGATCTCGTTGGCGGTGGTGGTACTGACCCCGATCGTGGTGCTCACCTTCCTGGTCCGAGAACGACTCCTGTGGGTGGTGCTGCTCGCGATCGGGTTGTTCGTCGTAGCCGGTATCTGCGCTCGCACCGCCTTGGCGGGGGAGGAGAAGGAATTGCCGGTTGTCGAGCGACCGGCACCGCCGCCCGTCAAGCCGTTCTTCGTGATGAACCCGAACTCCGGTGGTGGCAAGGTCGAGAAGTTCGACTTGAAACGCAAGGCCGAGGAACGGGGGGCCACGGTCGCACTGCTCGAGGGGCCCGAGAAGATCGACGTGACGGCCTTGGCCAGGCAGGCGGTCGCGGACGGCGCCGACCTACTCGGTGTGGCCGGTGGCGACGGAACACAGGCACTGGTTGCTGCTGTCGCGGCCGAACACGACCTGCCCTTCCTCGTCGTCAGCGCGGGAACGCGCAACCACTTCGCCGCGGATCTGGGGCTCGATCTCGAGGATCCGTCTCGGTGCCTCGACGCGCTCGTCGATGGCGTCGAGGTCACGGTGGATCTGGGAAATGTCGGCGGTCGAACTTTCGTCAACAACGCATCGTTCGGGGCGTACGCCGAGGTAGTCCAGAGTCCGGAGTACCGCGACGCCAAGACCAGCACCTTCTTGCAGATGCTCCCGGATCTCCTCGCCGGACGTGCCGGAGCGGTGCTGACTGCGCGCTCCCCGAGCGTGTCCGCGGTGGGTCCACAGGCTGTGCTGGTCAGCAACGGCCCGTACGAGATGAACGACCTGGCGGGGCTCGGTCATCGGCCGCGATTGGACCGGGGCACTCTCGGAATCGTCGCGATCTCCGTCAGCAGTGCCCGTCAGGCCATCGGGTTGCTCCATCGGGCGCATCAACACGGTCTGGCTCAGGGCACCGGATTCGAGGTGATCGTCGACGCCGACACCGACGAGATTCCGGTCGGCGTCGACGGCGAGGCGCTGGTGATGCCAACTCCGGTCAGATGCACGGTCAGTCCGCAGGCGCTGAGGGTCAGAGTCCCCCGAGATCGACCGGGCATCCGTCGCCCCCGGCACGCCTGGGATCTGGTCCGGTTGCGAGAGTTGGCGAAGTTCAGGAGATCCGGCGCATGACCTGACCGACGGCCAGAACTCCCTGTGGATCATGCGTGTCCGCCAAAGCGCTCAGCCAGTGAGCGGTGTCCTCGTCGTAGGTGCGGGCGATCTTCTCCGGGTCGACGCTCGGCGCGAAGTTGGGCAGTGCATGCCCGTTCGTCCATGGCGCCATCGTTCGTCCGAGAGTCTCGGCGTGCGGGACTACCGCGTCGACCATCGGTGGGGCAAGAACTCCGACGGTGAACAGCGAGAAGGCAGCGTCCCGATGGCAGAAGGCGCTGCGGTGCTCAGGTTCCCGTGCGAGGGCGCCCCCGAGGAGACGTAATTCGACGACGGTTTGGGGTGAACCGGATCCGGGGCCGGCAGCGGCCAGCAATGCGTCGACGGCCTCGTGTGACAGCTCGTTGGTCAATGCCGTGGATTCGTGCGTCGGCATCGGGTCGACGGGATCGGCGTGCACTGCCCCGAGGGCGGCATAAGGCAGCACACCGACTGCGTCGATCAAGGGTGTTGCGATTGAACGGATTCGGTCGATCAGTGACTTGGCATCGGATTCCTCGGCAAGACTTGCGAATCTGACCGCGACGGTGAGCCTGCCGGCCAGCGGCGGCGGAACCTGTGGAAGGGGTGGAAGTTGCAGAAAGGCAAGAGAGGTCGAGCTGTGCTCAGGCAGGTCGGCGCCCCAGTCCAGCCAGGCGTGCGCGACCGCGCTTGCATCTGCGCCGTCGAAATAGAGTGCACCGCCGTAGAAGTGGGTGACAGGTAGTAGGTCGATCTCGATGGCTGTGACAATGCCCAGTGTGGCCTTGCCGCCGCGTAGCCCCCAGAACAATTCGGCATGTTCGTCGGGGGTGACATGAATGAGTTCGCCACTGCCGGTGACGATGTCGAACGAACGAACGTGATCCGACGACAGCCCGTACGTGCGCACCAACGGGCCGATGCCGGCACCGGTGAGGAAGCCGGCGACTCCGACAGTGGGTGAAGAACCTGCCAGTGGCGCCAAGCCGTGGGGTGCGGCAGCGTCGATGACGTCCTGCCAGATCAAGCCCGCGCCGATTCGGGCAGTGCGGTTTTCGGGGTCGACGACGCACTCCGTGAGCCTGCCGGTGTGGACGAGGAGAACGTCACTGCCGAGAGGGACCGCGCCGTGGCCGGTGCGCTGAACACCGACGCGCAGACCCAACTTCGCCGCGAATCGCACAGTTGCGGCAATGTCTTGCGCGCTCTCGACTGCCACCACAGCGCCAGGCGCGACGGGAACCGCTGCATTCCACGGAATCGCCAACTCGTATCCCGTTTCGCCAGGCAGGGAAACGGAGCCGGTCACCTCTGCGCGCAGTGATTCGACCGCGGCGTCGAGCGTGGGGGTTTGAAGGTTCATGGTCTTCCTTTCCTCATCCGTCTTTCGGTCAAGGGAAGGATGTCCGAACAGGCTTGGGTGGTTCTTGACGTATGTATCCCAAGCGGATCCAAGTTTTATCCAAGCGCATTCTCGCAGTTCAGGGCCATGTCGATCGCGCTCGTTCAGCTACGCCCCGCATGCCGAGTGTCTCCGATTCGGCCGCCACTTCCGTCAGCTCCCGTTCACGTTCGGCGGACGGCTCTCGAAGCAGCGCCCGAAGCAGTCGACAGCGCAGCAGTGTTGGTGCTCCACCGGAGCCAGTGGCGATCTTCTCGGCCTGATCCAGGAGAGTCGATGCCTGCTCGACGTGACCGAGAAGCGCGTGCAGACGCGCGGAGGCTTCGGCGACCGAGCCCAGTTCACCGACATGGCCCACCGTTGCGATGCAGCCGGTGTATGGCGAGAGAAGGCCGATGAACGTGTCGGCGTATTCGACCAGTTCCAGATCTGCCACGACGCGTGCAAGTAGTGTCTGGTGTCCCAATGTCGTCCACGTCTGTGGCCCGCGATTGATCAGCCACTTCTTGATGCCTTCGGAAGTGGCCTCGCGCTCGCCTCGGGCGGCATCGATGGCGATGGTCCACGAATCAGGTTCCACGACACCGGGATCAGATTCTGCCAACGCACCTCGCTCCCATTCCAGAGTGTTGAACGCCAGATCTGCGCTGCCAGCCGTGTACAACTCCGTTTGCAGATGGATCTGCCTGGCCGTCTCGTACTGCCGGCGGGCTTGCGCGAAGTCTCCGTACCATTCGGCGAGAGTTGCTTCCATCCAGCGTAATTGGACCCGAACCACCGGGAGTCTCAGTAGCTCGCAGCCGATGATCCCCTGCCTGACGTGTTTGACGGCGGCATCGACATTGGCCAGATTCATCTCCGTCATGCTCGCGACGGCGTGTGCGACGACGCTGTCGACACGCGATTGTTGGTGCGGCAGTTCGAAAAGCTCGCGCAGTAGGCGCATGGACTCCGCGCTGTGCACCGCGACTCCGGAGAAAAGCAGAATCCGTCCGAGCAGCGCGTCCGCGATCACATCCGAATCGTCGAGTTCGCGGGCGATGTCGAGAGCACGGGCGCTCCATCGATTCGGGATCTCGGCTTCGGGGTGGTAGCAACTTCCCACCGCCAGCGCAGCAAGAACCCGTGCGTGAGCTGACCTGTCGTTCTCGACCAAGGGCTCGACCGCCGCGAGCCGTTCGAGCAGTGGTCCCGGATCGGTACCGTAGGAAACCCACGGCCACGCACCGGCGGCCCGAAGTAATGCGCCTGCCAATCGTCCGACGGCGGAGGTTCGCCCCTCCCGAACAGCCTCGAGGAGACCGGCATTGACGACGTCGAGAACTGTCTGCCCTCGACCTGCGCGGGCGAGGGCCTCGACTCTGGCCACCAGCAGGTCGTCCCGATCGTCAGCGGATTGCTGGGACACCGGAAGTAAGTCGAACGCGCGGACAGCTGCCTCCCACCACTCGGCCGCGGTCTCCGAACTCCACCGATCGGTCGCATCCTGAGCTGCAGCCGTGCATGCCTCCAGAACGACGAGTGGATCGACCAGGGGAAGTGCCGACATCAGATGTTGCGCGCGGCGGCTCAGCCGGTCCGGATCGGAGGAATTTTCGAGCACTTCGGCAACTCGGGCATGTATCCGCTGGCGACGAAGCGTGGGTATCGCTTCGAGGACTTCGTCTCGGAGAAGGCCGTGAGCAAAGACGTAACCGCCGTTTGCCGAGTCCGCGACGATGATTCGTTCATCAGCAGCCGCGTCGAGATGGTCGGCGAGAGTGTCGACATCGAGACGGGTGGCTGCGGCCAGTGTGTACACCTCGATGGCGTCGCCGATAACTGCGGCAACCCGAAGAGCGTGCAACACTGCCGGTTCCACTGCGGCAAGCCGTCGACCGAGGACAGATCGAACGGCGACGGGGATGCCGTCGCCCAGTCGCTCGTTCCGGGGAAGCCTGGCGTACTCCGAGACGAACAGCGGGTTGCCGCCGGTTCGTTCCGCCAGGGTTCGCGCCTCCGCGTCGTCGAGCGTGTCCCCGGAGACGCACCTTGCGAGTGTTGCAACCTCGCCCTGCGCGAGCGCCGGCACAATCATGGTTCGGTTTCCTTCGCCGTGGAGTACGGCTTCTTCGAACTTGCGCACTGCCGACCCGACTTCCGAGTCTCGGAGCGTCGACACGAACCAGACTCTGGCACTGGTCATTGCGCCGACCAGGTAGGTCAGGCAACGAAGGGACGTGGGATCGGCCCATTGAATGTCGTCGATGACGACGGTCAACAGTGCATCTTTCGCCGCAGCTTCGATGGTGGTGCGAACCCGTTCGTAGACGGCAAATCTCGCTTCGTCCGGATCGATGTCCGTCGGCGGCGTCAGTACGAAATCGGCGTCGGCTCCGAGTTCCCGAACCAGTCGGCGGATCGGCCACCACGGCGGCGTTCCGTCGTCCTCCGGGCAACGTGCCCAGACGGTGGCTCCTCGAATGGACGTTGTTCTCGACGAACACTCCTCGGCGAATCGTGTCTTGCCGATGCCGGCGGGGCCGGTCAAGATCAACCAGCGAGGTGAGCCACGGCGAACGTCGTCGAGCATCTTGTCGGCGACAATCGTCTGAGCGTCGCGCCCGACGAACAAGCGTGAGGAATCCGTCTCGGGCATCGCTGCTACGGCTGGGGGAGAAGCCGGGACCGACACTTGTTCGGCCCCCGTCCATCCCGGAGTGCGCGGCCAGGCGGCCAGGCCGGGTTCGTGGCGCAGGATCGCGCCTTGCAATGCTGTCAGCTCCCCGCCGGGCTCCAGTCCCAGCTCGGCGTCGAGCCGAGACGCGTGTAATCGAAACTGTTCCAAGGCTTCCGGTGACCTGCCCGCCCGATGCAGGGCAACCATTCGCAGCCAGCAGGTCCGGTCGCGGAACGGGTACTCACCACAGAGTTGAGCAGCTTCGACCAGCGCGGGTGCCAGGCGCCCCAGAGCCAGAAGCGCCGTTATCCGGGTCTCCCGGCACTCGGTCCGCACTTCCTCGAAGGCTGCGGCTTCCACCTCCACCCAGTGCGCGTCGTTCAGGTCGTCCAGAAGCTGCCCCCGGACCGAGGCGAGGGCACGGTCAGCGGTCGTCAAAGCCTCCTGCCACCGTTCGTTCTCAGCGTGTTGTCGCGCCGTTTCGGCGTCGTCGAGAAACACCGACAGATCGACGTCTGCCGGAGTGACCTCGAGGACATAGCCCGGCGATTGACGCACTATCGGTGACGCCGTACCGGTTTCGACGCGTAGTGCTCGGCGCAGGTTGGAGATGTATGCCTGGATGCTTGCCATCGCACTCGCCGGTGCGTCGTCGTGCCAGAGAGCATCGATCAGCCGGTCGGTGGAGACGACGCGACCACGGTTGAGCAGTAGAACGGCAAGGACCGTTCGTTGTTTTCGAGGGCCCAGATCGATCACGTCGCTCGTCGCCGGACCCCGTGCGACCTCCAACGGCCCGAGCAGTCGATAGATCATCCGTTTCCCCTCGTACCTGCGGACGCAGGACGGTTCGATTCTAAGGAGCAAAATTCATACATGCAGGACAAAACGGTCAACTAGTTCTCGTCAACATCTGCTCGGATTCCTCGGAAAGAGTCTGATTGACGCTGGTAGTGCGCAGCGTCGCCGCACAGACCAACGCACCGAGAGCTGCGATGAAGGCTGCGACAAACAGTGCCAACCGAAGTCCACCGACAAACTCGTCCGGTGATCCGCCGGGCAGCATCGACTGCGCCGGAAGGAAGGCGCCGAGCACGGCAACCCCGACTGCGATGCCGGTCTGCCGGAACGCGTCGTTGATCCCTGCGGCCAATCCGGAATGGTTCGAAGTGCTTTCGCCCAGAACCAACCCACTCATGACGGGGTTGAACACCCCGGCCCCCACGCACGCGACAACAAATCCGGGAAGTATCGCGTACGGCGAACTGGTCACGTCGACGACCGTCATCATGACCAGCCCCACCGAGACGAGTAGAAGCGAGCACGTCAACGAGACCGAGACGGGGATGCGCCCGTCCAATTTCGCGGTGGCGCCCGCGACGACGAACATCGCTATCGTCGCCGGTAGATACACCAGGCCGGCGTCCACGGGAGACAGATGCAGTACGTTCTGCAGGTAGATGGTCGTGTAGACGAAGACGGCGAACAGGGAGGCGGAGATCGAGAACGCTGCGATCTGCGCTCCGGCGAAGGCCCGATTGGCGAGCAGATGCGGGGGCAGCATGGGCTCGGTGGTACGAAGCTCGTGCAGGGAGAAACCGATCATGGCGGCCGCGGCGATCACTGCGGCGATCATCGGCTGCGGCTCGAACCACCCATCCTCGTTACCGCGTAACAAACCGAACACCAGAGCTGCCAGGCCGGTGGACACCAGAATCTGCCCGGGCACGTCCGCGCGGCGAGGTCGAGGATCGCGTGACTCGGGAACCCACCGCACCGTCATCGCCAGTGTGATCAACCCGATCGGAACGTTGATCAAAAAGATTGCGCGCCAATCCAACAACTCGGTGAGCAACCCGCCCACCAGTGGGCCGACGGCAAACGCGCCCCCGATCGTGGCGCCGTATGCAGCCAGAGCAGTCGCGCGCTGGGGACCCTTCTCGAACACGTCCGCCAGCAAGGCAAGTGAGCAGGCGAAGAGTACGGCACCGCCGATACCCTGAGCGGCCCGCGCGAGGTCGAGCACCCAGATGTTCGGCGCCAGAGCGCAGAACAGAGATGCCGTGGTGAACCACAGAATGCCGATGACGAAAACATGGCGTCGACCCCGTCGGTCTGCCCACGATCCGGCGCTGAGAACCACCGTCGCCAATGCCAGCGTGTACGCGTCGATCACCCATTGCAGGGCGCTGACTCCGGTATCGAGATCGGATGCGATCGACGGCAGGGCGGTGTTGACGACGGCGATGTCGAGCATGAGCATCGCGGTGCTCACGCATACTGCCAGCAGAGTCGCTCGTCGTACTGCGGTGTTCTTCGGGGTGATCGGTGCGGTCATGGCCCGTCCTGATGGTCGAAGGGGTGTGTACTCGGAACACCCTGCGCTCCGACGCTTGGGACATATCGGGCGAAATGCTTGGAACCCGCATGGTTGATAACTGCCGTGTTACTCGGAATCCCTCACCACCTGCTCGGTCGAATACGCACTCTCCCAACGGTTAATCTCTGGTCATGGAGACCAGCCAGTGGGTGCGACGGGTGTTGGTGGTGGAAGACCAACCACTGATGCGTGTGCTCGTCGGTGACACGCTCACACACGCCGGGTTCGTGGTCCATACGGCCGGATCGGCGGTCGAAGCGCTCACGGAGTTCGACGGATTCGATCCTGACCTCTTGGTCACCGACATCGACCTTGGCGTGCGGCCGAACGGCGTCGATCTCGCAAACATCGTCACCGTGAAGGCTCCGCATTGCGCGATCGTGTTCCTGACGAACTACCCCAACGCATCGACAGCGCCAGGTTCTGCGGGTGTGCCGCCGAAATCGCTGTTCGTGGACAAGGCGGCTGTCCAGTCGGCGGATCAGTTGATCGGCGTAGTGGAGGCCGCGTTGACGGAAACCGAGCCACCGACGCTCGGGAGTGATCCGGACTCCGCCTTGTCGAGCCTCACCAGATCACAGCTCGATCTTCTGCGTTACATCTCGCTCGGGTGGTCGAACAGCGCAATCGCAGCGCATCGTGGGTCCTCGATCCGAGGTGTGGAGAAGCTCATCGCGCGCACTCTCGAGAGCCTGGGATTGACGCACGATTCGTCCACCAATCCGCGAGTGCTTGCTGCGAGTATCTTCATCCGCCATTTCGGTGTGCCCGAAGTGACCGACTCGGTGTGAACCCGCGCGAGTGGTGGCTTCGTCTCGGTGATCGGAACATCGTCACCAAGTGGTCCTGGATTCTGACGCTGCCGTTCGCGGTGACCGTGATGGCCAACTACTACCTGTGTACCGGGGTGCGCGAAGTAGGCGTGATGGCAGTCGGCGCCTTCGCGACCCACTGCGTTGTCGGGGTGATGCTGCTGATGGCGAGGGCTGTTCTTGCAGCACACCGATCGCAGCTCGCAGCCCTGGCCCTGTTCGCAATGATCGGCGCGATCCGCCCGTTCGTCCTCGACGCGATCACCCGCTCGCTCGAACTCCCCGTCGACCCCAGACCGATGCTCGTCCGGGTGGGACTCAACGTCGTGTGCAGCGTTGTCTTCTTGTCGTTGACCGCCGTACTGGTAAGCGCTCTCCGTGACCGCCTCGCGCTGCAACGGAGTTTGAAGGTTGCCGGGGCCGCCGTCCAACTCCAACAGACCCGGGATCGATTCCGCCTCGACCAAACCCGTGCGCAGTGTCGGCGAGAGCTCGAGCGCAGTATCGAGACAGTCATGCACGCGGTTGCTGAAACGGAACTCGAGGGCGTACGAGGAGCAGCGCTCTTGAAGCGAATCTCCGACGACGTGGTTCGCCCGATGAGTCATCGACTGTTCCGGGAGATTCCCCCGATCGAATCACCGACGCCGACTGTGCGGCTGACGGCGAGAGATCGACTGATCGGCGTCGTACGCAGCGTTGAACCGGCGCCACTGTACGTACCGGTGTTCGCGTACACGGCACTGGTGACCGTCTACCTGCTCACGACTTACGGCGTGACGTTCACGGCGGTCCAGCTCGGCGTCGGTTTCTGGCTCTTCGTCGGTGGCAATGCGTGCGCTCGCCGAGTTGTCAGCAGCGGAGACGGCCCTCTGAGACGGATCGCGACTCTTTCTGCGGTGTACTGCTCGAGTGCGCTGATCAGCAGTACCGCGACGTGGCTGCTCCTGACGGTGTTCGGCCGTACCCCGACTTTCTATCTCTCGTCGATGGCCGTCTACCCGTTGGTTGCGCTGTCCGTCTGCCTGATCAGGGCTGCGGATACGCAGCGTCAGGACGAGGAGCGTCAACTCCGCAGTGCCCTGAGCCGGCAAGCGCTCGATGCAGCTCGTATCCATGCCGAGCTCATGCACACCCGACGTGGACTGGCCAGGTTGTTGCACTCGTCGGTGCAGGGCGAACTCGTAGCGGCCGCATGGTCTTCGGGCGCCGTTGCCGGTCGCCCAGTCGATGTTGCGGCAACCATTGCCCACATTCTCGACGGCTTGGAAAGCGACCTGTCTGCGTCATCCGATCAGCCGGCTGACTCCGATGCCCGAAAGCGTATCGATGATCTTGTCACGGTGTGGCGCTACGCAATTCCGGTCGTCAGTCACGTCGACGACGAAGTCTGGGCGGTGATCGGTTCCGGCTCCGCTCGGCTCGACAGCGTGGTGGAGATCCTGTCGGAGGGACTGACCAACGCCGTGAAACACGGTGCAGGAGGGCCCGTCTTCCTCGAGGTGACACTCGCCGATGCTCGGGCGGTAGTAGTGCGGATCAGTTCGCCGGGTCGGATGCCGGTGGCACGGGACTCAGGGATCGGGCTTGAATCGCTCGCCGGTACGGTAACGTCCCTCGAACTTGTCGAAGAGGAAGACCGGGTGGTCCTCACAGCCGTGCTTCTGTGACACCGTGAGTGGCGATGTCGTGGAGGCCGAACGTTTCGCCAATGGCCGGATTGGCCGCTTGTACGGTCGCAGAAATGGAATCGATTACTGCGCAGCTCATCCCACTCGCCACCGGCGTCGTCATCAGCCCGATTCCTCTGGTTGCGATCATCGCGATCCTGCTGTCCACTCGGGCGAAGGCAAATGCATTCGCGTACACCGCGAGCATCGTGCTGGCCGCGGCAGCGATCACAGCAGCGACGGCACTCTCGACCACCGGAGTGGAATCGAAGTCCAGCGGCAGCGCGCATACCGTCCAGACGGTGTTCGCCGTCGTGTTCACTGTCGGTTTTCTGGCGCTCGCGTACTCGAGTTGGCGTGGCCGTCCGAAAGACGATGCCGAGCCGGCGATGCCGTCGTGGCTGGCGCAGATCGACTCGATGCAACCGGCCAAAGCTGCGGTTCTGGGACTGTTGTTGACCGTACCCAACGCGAAGAACCTGCCGCTCGAACTCAAGGCAGGTTCGATCATCGGTGGCGGGCACCTCGGCTGGGTATCAGTGGTCGCGTACTCCGTTCTGTTCGCGGTAGCGGCGTCCATCGCCTTGATCGTGCTGTCAGCATTGGCTGCCGTGCCCTCGGCGAAGGTGACCGATGCACTGAGCGCCACCAAAAGCACTCTGATCCGCCACAATGCGGCAATCATGACCGTTTTGTTCCTGATGCTGGCAGCATTGGAACTCTCGCACGTTGTCGAAGCCCTGTCGAAGTAGCAACTTGTTTTCGAGGAGAAATCGAATGACGATCACACCCAGCGAAGCGCCGGTAGTCGAGACAACGTACGGGCCGGTTCGAGGATCGACGAAAGGCTCGGTGTCGAGTTGGAAGGGGATTCGTTACGCGGCACCTCCGGTCGGTGCGCTGCGATTTCGCGCGCCGGTTCCGCCGCAGCCGTGGACCGAGGTCCAGGACGCAACAGAATTCGGACCGTGTGAGCCGCAAAGTCGGCTCGCGATGATCCCGCTCGGTGAGAACGTTCCGATGGACGAAGACTGCCTGTTCCTCAACGTGTGGGCACCGGGCCCCGTCGGTTCTGATGCGCCGGGTAAACCGGTGATGGTCTGGATTCACGGCGGAGCGTATTTCCGCGGAGCGTCCAGCCAACCACTTTTCGACGCAACCACATTGGCTGAGAACGGCGACGTTGTCGTCGTCTCGATCAACTACCGCATCGGTGTGTTCGGCTTCGTCGATTTCTCGTCCTTCAATTCGAGTGAACATACCTTCGAGCCCAATGTCGCTCTCCGCGACATGATTGCAGCGCTGCAATGGGTTCAAGGCAACATCGCGGCTTTCGGTGGCGATCCCGACAAAGTGACGTTGTTCGGCGAGTCGGCAGGTGGCGGCGCGGTGACGACGCTGATGACCGTCCCGTCCGCTCGCGGCCTGTTTCATCGCGCTATTGCCGAAAGTTCGCCCGCCACTTCGGTGTACGGTAGTGAACGTGGTGAGATCGTCGCGAAGCTGTTTCTCGAGATCTTCAGCGGCGGAAGCGATCTGGGTCTGTTGCGGTCCACGTCTGCCGAAGACTTGATCGGGCCGTCAGACGAACTGTTTGCTCGCGTCCCCCAGGAGACGCCTGGCACTTTGGCGTTCGCGCCGATCGTCGACGGTGATCTGCTCCCTGACTACCCGGTGCGCGCGTTCCGTCACGGCAATGCACACCCGATTCCGCTGATCATCGGAACCAACAAGGACGAATCTTCGCTCTTCCGGATGATGAAGTCGCCGTTGATGCCGATCGATCCCGTCGTGATCACGTCGATGTTCGCGGAGATCGCCGACGAGCATCCAGGACTCGAGCTACCGGATCATTCTCAAATCGAAGGCGCGTATTCGGGACTGTCCAAGCTGGGCGCCGGTCTCGGTTTGACCCGTGATTTCGGATTCCGGCTGCCTACGTTGTGGATCGCCGAGGCGCACAGCAAGGTTGCGCCGACGTGGTTGTATCGCTTCGACTACGCGCCGCCGATGCTCAAGG
Source organism: Rhodococcus sp. C3V (assembly GCF_029269915.1). Classification (NCBI taxonomy): domain Bacteria; kingdom Bacillati; phylum Actinomycetota; class Actinomycetes; order Mycobacteriales; family Nocardiaceae; genus Rhodococcus; species Rhodococcus sp. C3V. The sequence goes on along the minus strand of NZ_JARJBE010000005.1, from coordinate 295,715 downwards.
CGCTGAAGATCGGTGCGACCCACGGCACCGAACTTGCCTACGTCTTCGGCAACATCAACCACGGGGCACGAGACATTACCTACAAGTTGGGTGGCTTGAGCGCGGCGCGTCATGTCTCTGAGCGCATGCAGGCGAGGTGGTTGGACTTTGCCAGAGCTGCAGGCGATTACGACGCCGGGGACGATCGCGAACTGGGTGCGGACCCGGGGTGGCCCACTTACGACACCGACACACGCTCGACACTGTTGATCGACAAACGCGATGCCGTCGTCGCTGATCTCGACCGCGAGATCCGGGAGGCGTGGGGTGAGACGGTGATTGCATTCACCTGACGGTTCAGCCCTGCTCCAATTCGGCCAGGTAGTGCGAGACGGGTCCCACGGTGAGCATTCCGCTTCCGGCGCCGGCTATTTCGGCGGCGGCAGGTAGGAGCGCCGCTCGCGCACGCTCCTTGACTCGACGGTCGCCGACTGCAGTCGCCGCTGCGGCAGTCAAGCACCACAGTGCCTCGGAGAGTAGGTCTTCGGGCGGGTCCGGCAACGCCTCGACGGCCTTCGCTGCTTCGTTCGTCTGCCCCTGTGCGATGAGCAGGTGTGGCCGGGCCCAGGGTTCGTAGGGGCCCCACTGCGTGGTCGGGTCGAAAATCGCCGGCAGTCCCCGCCATACGCGGAGGGCGAGAATTGCGAGAGGGAGTATGCCGTCCGCGAGACCCGGCATGCCGGCATCGGAAAGATTCACCGCCGCAGCTTCGTACAGCTTCTCGCAGTGCGCGGCCTCCGCGCCGGTAGCGGCAGTACGCACAGCGCGAAACCAGGTGGTGAACACTGCTGCCAAGGGGCGTTCGTGACGTCCGGCCAATCGATCAACCGTCTCGGCAGATAGCTCGGCTGCATCGAATTGCCCAAGGGCGCTGAGGGCTTGCATGCGGATCAGATGGCCGAGGATCTCGAAGGTAGCCAGGCCGTGTCGAATGGCGAGGTCGACCAGTTCACGGCCGATGTCGTCGCGCTCGGAGGCCAGACCGGTAGTCCAGAACGTCTGCATGAACAATCCGTTCAGAGCGAAGGCCAGGAGCCCTGGATCGTCGAGAGCGCGACCGATCTGTACTGCGGCACGGGCACATTCGAGACCGTGATGACCGGGCAGTCCGCGCGATTCGAGTGCGATTGTCGCCAACAGTCTCGCCCGAGCGGGTTCGTTGCCGGCCGGAAGTCGATCGAGAGTGCGCTGAGCGGCCTCGACGATCTGCGTAGCCTGCCGAGGATCGTCGGATCGCGTCCAGATCCCGGGCACGTCGTAATTGCCGATGATCCGCGCGGTGAGTTCGACGTCGTCCAATTGTTCAGCGGCGCCGATGATTGTCAGTCGTTGGTTTCGGGCAGTCTCGAGTCCGCTTCCGCCCGCAACTGCCAAACTTCGGAGGAGGCCGACGGTTGACTCCAATCTCGATTTCGATCCTGCCGCTACGGTCCGGTCGTACGCTGCCGAAACCTGACTGAAGATCTGTTCTGCCCCTGCAGGATCCAGGTGGGTTTCCCGGCGGAGAATGTCGGACTCGAGGTCGTTCAGTCGTGGGCCAGGGTCGATGCCCAACTCTTCGGCGAGTAACTTCCGTGCGCGACGTAGGACTGCCAGAGCATCGCCTTGACGATCGGACCGGTACAGCGCGAGAGCGAGTAGTCGCCAACCATCCTCGCGCCAAGGGTGTTCCGTCACGTGGGCATCCAGAGCGGGAATCGCTTCGGCAGCTCGCCCGAGATCGAGTTGCGCGGATGCCAAGCGTTCGACGGCAGTCAGACGCAGTTCCTCCAAGCGCGATCGCTCCGTTCGGGCCCAAGGCTCGTCGGCGAACTCCGCGTAGGCCGGCCCTCTCCACAGTTGCAGCGCGGTTCGGAGCAGTTCGAGTGATTGCGCCGGCGTCGAATCTGCGGCTTCTCGCACCAGTCTTTCGAATTCCCAAGCGTCGACCGCGTCGGGTGCTGCATGAAAGGCGTAACCGGGCCCTTCGGTGACAATGACTTTCGGCTTCTTTCGCGGCGCGCGATCCGGTTCGAGCGCACGCCTCAAAGCGGAAACGAACGTACGTATTGCGCTGGTAGCGCCGGACGGAGGATCGACCCAGAGGTCGTCGACAATCACGTCCACGGGAACAACACGTCCGCGGGCGACGACGAGACGAGCGAGGACCGCTCGGTGTCGTGGACCCTTCAGATCGATCTGGTGTGAAGACTCGTTCCACGCGACCACGGGTCCGAGCACTCCGAAAGCCGGGGCTTCAAATGTGTGGTCTCGCATTTCCCCACGCTATCGCGCTCATCGAACGCTCATCGACTGCGGCGAAGCTGATTGCCATCACCCCGACCTGCCATCACCCCGACCAACGAGAGCGATCGATGACTATCACCATTCCAGGCTTCGACTACCAGCAGATTTCCACAGCAGACGGAGTGCGGCTCAACGTCGCGGTCGGCGGAAGCGGAACACCACTCGTCCTTCTGCACGGCTTCCCTCAGACTCACCTCATGTGGCGTCACGTAGCCACTGCCTTGGCGTCGGATCACACCGTCATCTGCCCGGATCTACGCGGATACGGAGCCAGCGACAAACCGGTCGAGGAAAACCCGGACACCTACTCCAAACGAACAATGGCTGCCGACATCGTCGAGGTGGCCAGGAAATTGGGACACGAGAAGTTTGCCCTCGTCGGCCACGATCGTGGCGCACTGGTTGCCGTCAGAGCGGGGCTGGATCATCCGGATGTGATCACGCAACTCGGCTCGCTGGACGTGCTCCCCACCCTGGATATGTGGGACATCCTGCATGGATCGAATGCTGCTGTGGCGTTCCATCTCTATCTCATGGCTCAGCCACCTGGTCTTCCCGAGCAGATGATCAGCGCCAGCGCCGATGCGTTCTTCGAGTACTTTCTCGACGTGTGGACGCAGAACCGCGAAGCGATTCCGGTAGACGTGCGGGCGGAATACCTGCGCGCCTCACGGGAGGCGGTGCCGTCGATCGTTGCCGATTACCGGGCGTCGGCAGGCATCGACATCGAACACGATCAGTCCGATCGGGAGGCGGGCAACCAACTGCACATGCCGGTCACGGTCATTCAGCAGGACTGGGGCTCGATGCTCGGCTACGACGCCGAGGCCCTGTGGAAAGCGTGGGCGCCCGATCTCGAGCACCGCACGCTGTCCGCAGGTCACTTCATGGCAGAAGAGGCGCCTGCCGAAGTGGTCGAGGCGATCCGGACCCTACTCGAGAGGTAGTTTTGACGCTTCTCGGCTGTCGAGGTACTGGCGAGCGCATCACGTGCGTCGCGAATGGACGAGGGGGATCGATGGGTTTCTCGCTGCACTTCATGCGGGTGACGAAGGACGTGCAACTCGATGTTGATCGGGCGGCGGTCGCCGCTTTCCTCGATCAGCACGGGCTGCGCGTGGTCGAGAGCCCGTACGGAGGCGAGATCGTCGACCGTGACGACAGGGCATTGACGATCGACGGGGCCTTCTCCGACCTTCATCTCGACTCGCTCGAGCAGAGCGATCCACTCAGTGGTGGAATCTTCCACGCGACGCTGTCGCCTGCCGAGTGCGCGTTCGTCTACGACCTCTGCTCGGCGGCTGGGTTCCTGATCGTCAACCCTCAGGGTGACCCGACGTTTCTCGTTCCCCAGCGCAATCACGAGCCCGACGACGTTTCCGAGTTGGAGGACGTCGTCTGGGTTGAAAGCGCCGAGGAACTGGCGCGGGCGCTCACCGGTGGTTTCCAAGCGTTCCGCGAGTTTCGGGACCGCGTGACAGGACGAGCCGCCGGTGCCGAATGATCGGGGCCCATCGGGTTGACGAAGGTCGGGTCCTACCGCTTGACCCCGGCCGCCAAGTCGTCGACGAGAACCTTGGCGGTCAAGGCGTATCCCGCGGCCTTGTAGTAGTCGAAGGGAATCACTCGACCAGCCTGCGCGGCGGGCAGACGCTGCCACGTCGGCGAGGTGTACACGCTGCCGGAGGCGCTGCGATCCAAGGCGAAGATGACGTCGGCTTCTTCGAGACGGTTGAACTGCTCCGATCCGAGCATCACGCGAAGGTCGGGGCCTTCACGGAGCACCTCGAATCCCAGGTCCTCGGCGACGGCGGTGCGGAAATCGTTCTGGAACCACGCGATCTGATCCTCCGCGGCGGCGACGAAGGCAACGTTCTTGCCGGCCATCAGCGGTTCGACGGTCGGGCGGACCTGAGCTACATGGGCGTCGTACTCGGCGAGTACTTCTTCGGCGCGATCGCTGCGCCCGATGCCGGTGAGGAAGTCCGACATGACCTTCCGCCACTCCGGGGTGAAGTCCTTGCCGACGGGCAGGACCGGTGCGATCTGCTGCATCCGGTCGTTGCCGTACGACCCGGTGTCCCACCAGCCGGCGCTGAGGACGAGAAGGTCTGCGCCGAGAGTCGAGATGTATTCGAAGTTGGGATCCGAAGCACCTTCGGCGAAGATCTCGACACCCGTGGCATCCGGGACCTCACGGCGTAGGTGTTCGGCTGCGCCGGTCGGGTAGGCGGTCACCGGGTATCCGGCGAGGATCGACAATTCGAGGCCGTCCCGAGGGTCGAGGGCAACGACGTTCTGTGGGTCCGTCGGAATGATCAGCTTCTCGTCGCCGCGAGTGAACTCGAAGGTCTCCGCGTTCTCGGGCGTCGAACTTTCCGTGCTGCCGCAGGCGGCGAGAAACGCGGCCGCAGCGACGCCCGCGCCGACGCCGAAGAAACCGCGTCGCGTCAGGTTGTCCACGATCGCCCAGTAGTCGCGATCGGTCGTGGAGGGAGAAAGGAGTCGAGTCATGCTTGTTAGGTTAGCCTTAGGGGCTGTCTTCGGGAATGCTGAAACAGCTCCCGCGAACGCCAAGAAATACGGCGAACACGCCAGCACAGAGAGTGTTGTCCGCGTCACCGGCAGGTCTGATTCACAACCCACTTTCGACCTCTGACGTGCATGACGTCACAACCGGCCGCCTCCTCGATCGCGATTTGGCCCTGATCGCGCCGACTATGCTGAGTTGACCAGCAGTACGATTTCGGAGGTTGCAATGCAGATCACCAGCGTCGGCCACGCAGGATTTCACATCCAGACCGAGGCCGGATCCATCCTGTGTGATCCATGGGTGACCCCGACGTATTTTGCGTCCTGGGTGCCGTTCCCCGACAACACAGAGTTGGACTGGGACGCGCTGGGCAACTGCGACTACCTCTACGTCTCGCACCTGCACAAGGACCACTTCGATCCGAAGAATCTGATCGCGCACGTCAACAAGGACGCCACAGTCCTGCTCCCCGATTACCCGGTGCCGGACCTCAAGCGTGAACTCGAGAAGCTCGGCTTCCACAAGTTCTTCGAGACGGAAGACTCCGTCAAGCACACCGTCAGCGGTCCCAAGGGCGATCTCGACATCATGATCATCGCTCTGCGCGCTCCCGCGGACGGTCCGATCGGTGACTCGGGCCTCGTCGTCTCGGACGGGGAAACCACCTGTTTCAACATGAACGACGCCAGGCCCGTCGACCTGGACCCGCTGACCGACGCCTTCGGGAAGGTCGACATCCATCTGCTGCAGTACTCGGGCGCGATCTGGTACCCGATGGTCTACGACATCCCGAAGGGCACCAAGCGCAACTTCGGCAAGCAGAAGCGTCAGCGCGGCATGGACCGCTGCCGCAACTACATCTCCCAGGTCGACGCTGCCTGGGTTGTTCCGTCGGCCGGCCCGCCGGTCTTCCTCGACGACGACCTGCGTTACCTCAACGACGATCACGGCGACGAGGGAAACATCTTCCCCGACCAGATCACGTTCCTCGAGCAGATGCGCATCAACGGCAACGATCGTGGTCTGCTGATGATCCCCGGCTCGGCCGTCGAACTTCGCGGAAGCGAGAAGGTCGCGCTGACGCATCCCATCCCGGACGCAGACGTCGACAAGATCTTCTCCAACAAGGCCGAGTACATCGAGAAGATGGCGCAGAAGATGGCACCGGTCATCGCCGCGCAGAAGGCCACGTGGGCTCCGGCCGAAGGCGAGCCGCTGCTCGACGGTCTCAAGGCCAAGTTCGAGCCGATCATGGCTCAGTCCGATCTGATCTGCGACGGAATCGGCTACCCCGTCGGACTCGTGATGGGAGAGGAGACGGTCGTCCTCGACTTCCCGAAGCGGATCGTTCGTGAGCCCATCGACGGAGAAGGTAAGTACCGCTACGGCTTCCGCATCGCTCCCGAACTGGTTCGCACCGTTCTGCGCGACGACGAGCCCGACTGGGTCAACACCATCTTCCTGTCGACACGCTTCACGGCGTGGCGCATCGGTGGGTACAACGAATTCCTCTACACGTTCTTCAAGTGCCTCACCGACGAGCGCATCGCGTACGCCGACGGCTGGTTCGCCGAGGCCCATGACGACAGCGCGTCTATCGAGTTGGGCGGGTACGAGATTCAGCGTCGTTGCCCCCACCTCAAGGCTGACCTGTCGAAGTTCGGTGTCGTCGACGGCACCAACCTCACCTGCGATCTGCACGGCTGGCAGTGGGATCTCGAGACCGGCCGCTGCAAGACGTCCAAGGGCCACGAGCTGCGCACCAGCAAGCTGAGCTGAACCGAGCTCGTCGGGTGACGGGATACAGCAGGTCGCTGATCGGCCTGGCGACAGCGCTGGCCGGGTTGGCCGGTTACGTCGACGCGCTCGGATTCATCACGCTCGGTGGGCCTTTCGTTTCGTTCATGAGCGGCAACATGACGCAGGCGAGCGTCGCATTTGCCGACGGGGTGTGGTCGACCGCGCGGGTGGCCGGCGGCATCATCGTGCTCTTCCTTCTGGGAATCGCGCTGGGAACCGTCGTCACCCACTTCACGGAGCGCTATTCGGTCCGGGCCCGCAAGGTCACGGTGCTCGCAGTTGTAGCCGGGCTGCTGGCCATCGGTTCGGTGATGAGCAGCCTCGACGTCACCCCCGGCGCGATCTCGGCGATGGCTTTGGCGATGGGAGCCGTCAACTCGGTGTTCCAGCGCGACGGCGAGGTGACGATCGGTGTCACGTACATGACCGGTGCGCTGGTCAAGATGGGCCAGCGTCTGACCGGAGCCTTTCTGGGTGGCCCGAAGTGGGCGTGGCTGCAGCACTTCGGGATGTGTGCCGGGTTGATCGCGGGCGCGGTGGTCGGTGCGTTGGTTCACCGATGGATCGGTCTTCACGCTCTGTGGCCCGCATCGGCGTTCACGGTTGTTCTGATCGCCGTTGCCTGGCAGGTCTCGCCCCCGTCTCCGGCAAAGGTGTAGAAAGAGCCAGACACAAATCCGGGGGTACAGGGGGAAGCAGTGGACGCTCTGATCATCGTGGTGCTCGGTCTGCTCGGAATCGTCGCGGCCTCGACGCTCGGAGCGCGGATCGGAGTCGCAGCACCGTTGATTCTGGTGATGGCCGGGATCGTTGTCAGCCTCTTACCATTTGTCCCAGCAGTGGACATCGACCCGGAATGGATTCTGGCAGGCGTGCTTCCACCACTGCTGTACTCCGCCTCGGTCTCGATGCCGTCGATGGAGTTTCGGCGTGAGTTCGGTGCCATCGGTGGGCTTTCCGTTCTGCTCGTGGTCGTGAGTGCGCTTGTTCTCGGTGTGTTCTTCTCCTGGGTGATACCAGGACTCGGTATCTGGTGGGGCATTGCACTCGGTGCGATCGTGAGCCCGACGGATGCCGTCGCGACGTCCATCGTCAAGAAACTCCCGGTCTCGCCGCGGGTGGTGTCGATCCTCGAAGGCGAAAGCCTGCTCAACGACGCCACCGCTCTGGTCCTGTTGCGTACTGCCATCGCCGGGGCCGCCGCATCGGTGTCGCTGTGGAGTGTGTTGGGCAAGTTCGCTTTTGCCGTCGTCGTGGCCGCGGTCATCGGAGTTGTCGTCGGCAAGGTCAACCTGATGGTTCGCGCCCGTGTCACCGATTCGACGGTCAACACGGTCATCTCGTTCACGGTGCCGTTTCTGGCGGCGATCCCCGCCGAAGAGTTGGGTGCGTCAGGATTGGTTGCTGCCGTCGTGGCCGGGCTCGTCACCGGCTACGACGCTCCTCGGAAGCTGTCACCGCGACACCGGTTGTCCGACTCCCAGAACTGGCGCACAGTCGAATTGGTCCTCGAAGGTGCGATCTTCCTGGTGATGGGCCTCGAACTCTCGTCGATAGTCGACGATGTCCGGGTCGACCACGAGGGCATATTCACGGCGGTCTTCGTGGCGGCGGGTGCACTGTTCCTCACGATCTTGGTGCGGGCTCTGTACGTGGCCCCGCTCCTGCGAGCGCTCCAAGCACGGGCGAATTTTCGTGAACGCATGAAACCCAGACTCTCCGACATCGCGAATCGCCTCGACAATCCCGAGGATTACCCGCCAGGCGAACGACGCAGCAGGCGCCGGGCACCTTCGGCGAATCAGATGGAAAGGTTCAAGGTTCGGGTTCGGCGGACGGTTGCCGATATCGACTACTACCTTGCTGCGCCGTTGGGATGGCGTGAAGGCACGATCGTCATCTGGGCCGGCATGCGCGGGGCGGTCACTCTGGCTGCAGCGCAGACTCTGCCGGAAGACACCCCGAGTCGATCGCTCCTGATCTTGGTTGCGTTCCTGGTGGCAGCAGGCTCGTTGATCCTTCAGGGAGGAACGTTGAAGCGCGTCGTAGTGGCGACCGGTCCGGCAGCGCAGGACCTCACCGAATCCGAACTAGACGAGCATCGCAGGTTGCTCGACCTCCTCGAAGATGCTGCTGCGAGTGTCGTTCCGCCAGAGGGTCGGTCGAAGAAGAGGATCCGCCTCGACGTGATCGACGCGCAGCGTCAGGCACTGCTCGACGCACGTGACGATGGCGTGTTCGACGCACGGATGCTCGGATCGGCACTTGCCGCGCTGGACGCCGATCAGATCAGCCTCGAACTCAAGGGCGGTCCGGACGGTTGATCACGTGCACAGTCTCTTTCGAGCGGACGTCATCATTGCCCGCGTGATCACTCCGTGCAGTACCTGAACGGGTGCGAAGTAGATTCGGCCCGCTCGGTTCTTCAGCTCCACGGCGGTGACGACGTGCAGGAGGCCGGCGTCGTTGTCGGCCTGAACCGAGGCGACGAATCGTAGGTGTTTCTCGTCCGCTTCGATGAGGGCCTCGCCGTCGGCGATCTTGTCGACGGCAAAGGTGTCGGGGCGTCCCTTGGCGATGCCGAGCAGTCCGACTACCCGCTCCCTCAGCCAGAACATCGCGAGGACGGGTGCGGGGACATTCCTGACGTCGAAGACTGCCTGCGCCCACTCCTCGGATGTATGGGTCGGAACAGATGCGATGGTGATCGTGGTGGCTTCTGCCCAGTCCGGTGCAGGCATTGCCTTGAAAGCGAGTGTCATTTCGTCCTCCGTACGGTGCCGTATGGAACTTACCCATACGGTACCGTACGGAGGTGACGAATGCCCGCGCCCGACTCTCTCGCGACCAGTGGATCGATGCAGCTTTCCAGGCTCTGACAAGCCATGGGCCTGATGCAGTTGCAGTGGAAAAGGTGGCGCGCACGCTCGGATCGACCAAGGGTTCCTTTTATTGGCACTTCGCCAACCGCGACGAATTGCTGCAAGCTGCGCTCGGCCGGTGGGAAGTTTTGGCAACCGAGAGACTGATCTCCTCCGTCGAGTCCTCTGGTGAACCGGCGGAGGTGAGATTGCGTCGTCTGGTGGATTCGGTCACGACCGGATTGGCCGATCGTCGTGCGGAGTTGGAACTGCTTGCCGGGATCGACCATCCTGTGGTTTCGGCGGCGGTTCGACGTGTCACCGAGCGTCGAGTTACCTACATCGTGACGTTGTTGGTTGATCTGGGGATGGACAGGCGGAAAGCGGAACATCGTGGCGTACTTGCCTATTCGATGTACCTGGGGCAGATGCAATTGGTACACAGTGCGCCCGATGTGGTTCCTGGCAGCGGTGCGGACGCTCAGGCGCTCGCCGACGAGTTCGTGAACATGGTTCTGGCCAGGTAGTCCGCCGTCGAACGCAGCGTGATCTGCGCATCACCCTGCGCTTTCAGGTGAGGGACCACACATTGCGCGTAACCCATAGTTACAGATACTTTGAGGTCAGCTGAAGTGGGGTGCCGGATATGTCGACATTTCCCGGAGGCGCAAAACCGTTTCACGACAGGAAGAAAGGTGACTCACCATGAGCGTTGTGCTTATTTCGTTGCTGGTCGCCGCTGGACTCACCGTGCTGGCCACCAGTGACGGTGCCGGTCTGGACTTCGGGAGTCGGCAGCTGAACCGCCAGTTGAAGACCCGCACGCACCGGTAACCCCGGAAATCGGCCGGCTCCACGCGATACTTCGCGGAGCCGGCCGTTTGCGTTGTTCCGGTCAGTTCACTCCGAGATCTACCAGCCAGGCCCGGGTGCTGCGGGCGACGATGCCCAAGGCAACGGCAGAACCCGTCGCGGAGTCGAACGCGACGCTGTCGGCAGATTCGAGCCCCGTGTAGAGCTGGGAAACCCCGACTGCTGCGCCCGCTCCGATGATCGGCGCAATCGACGCACCGAAGGCGTCGGGCGTCACGGCTTCGAAAGTTACCGCGCGCGAGAAGTGTTCGGCGAATGCCTCGGCCAGTTCGATGCCGGTGATCGCCGGAATCTGTCCGATGTCGACCGCGTCCGGTGCTACGTCGAGAGTCAGGGCCGCAACGGCTGCATCAGCGACGTCGAGATGTGAACTCCATGCGACCGCGAGATCGGCACGTAGTGGGTAACGCAGGACCCCTTCGTCTTTCACCCCCGACAGCACGGTGGGCAGAAGAAGATTCTCGAGGAACAAACGCGGGGTCAGGACGGTCACCGCGATACCTTCGGCGCGGAGTCCGTCGACGAGCTCGGAGAGAACGGGTGTGTTGGGACCGGCAAGCGGCGAAGTAGCGTCGCGGGTCACCGTGCCGCTGGTAGAGATCACGAACCGCGAAGGACCTGTCACTCTTGCTGCTGCCAGAACGTTGTGGGCGTAACCAGCTAGCGTCTCGGTGTCACCGGCGAGTGGCAGGTGGAAGAACACCCCGTCTACCCCGCGATAAGCGTCGGCGAGAGAGTCGACTGACGCATTGTCCGCGACGACGGTGTTCGCACCCTCGAACGTCTGGTCGGGGTTGCGGGTGATTGCTCGGACTTCGGCACCTGTCGATCCGGCGAGAACCGCGACCAATCCCGCGAGAACGGGAGAACCCTGTGCGCCGGTGGCGCCATGCACTGTGTAAGTCATGACGCCTATAGTTCAGATTGGGAACCAGTTACTTCAAGTGAACTAATGGGGAATCGATGAGTGAATCAGGTCACGTGCTTCCGGAGTGCGGCGTCGCGCGCTTTCTGCTGGTTCTGGACGGACCGTGGGCAACGCTGATCGTTCGTGAGCTCACGCACGGCCCGATGCGCTTCACGGAACTACGACGCGCATTGCCCGGCATCAGTCCCAGGACACTGTCCGCCAGGCTCAAGCGATTCGAGGAGTTCGATCTGGTGACCCGGACTGCCTACGCCGAGGTGCCGCCGCGAGTGGAGTACGAACTCACCGCGACGGGGATGGAACTGCGCTCCGTGCTCGAAGCGATGGTCGAGTGGGCGGATCTGGCACTCCCCGTTTCGTGACCCTGCCCTCAGTGCGGGCCCGAAAGTCCAACCCGCAGAGCGCCGCAGGCCTCGAACATCGCATCTTGACCGGTATGGCCGACACCGGTGGTGTTGACGAAGGCATGGATCAATCCACTGTGACGCCTGAGTGCAACCGGGACTCCGGCCTCTCGCAGCCGGTTCGCGTATTCCTCACCCTCGTCGCGTAGTGGGTCGAAACCGGCGACGGCAACGTACGCGGGCGGTAGGCCGGCCAGGTCCGGAGTGAGCAGCGGGGAGACTCGCGGGTCGAGGGCCGAAGCGCCGCCCGACAGGTAATGGGCTGCATACCAGTCGAGTTGGGCGTCGGTGAGAAAGAAGTCGGTGCCGAACATCTTGTGCGAAGGGCGCTTCGACGAAAGGTCCACCCAGGGGAAGAAGAGCAGTTGGAATACTGGTTTGACGTCGTCTTCGGTCGTGGACTGCGCGACGACGGCAGCCAGGTTCCCACCCGCGCTGTCTCCGCCTACCGCAATGGATTTCGGATCTGCACCCAGATCTGTGGCATGCTCGACGCAGTACCGGAATGCGGCGACGGCGTCATCGACCCCGGCGGGGAACGGGAACTCCGGCGCTAACCGGTAGTCCACCGACAACACACTGACCTCGCCGTGGCGGGCCAGGAAGCGGCACACACTGTCGCCGCTCTCGAGGCTGCCGAGGACGAACCCGCCGCCGTGGAAGTACACCAAAAGTGGAGCGGGCGTTGAGACTCCGGCCGGGCGATACAGCCGAGCCGGAATCGCGTGATCCCCGGCCGGGATCTCGAGGTCACGTACCGTCTCGATGTCGATGGGCGTACCGCCGAACAGTCGCGACTCGGCGTCGATCTGAGCCCGTCCCTCTTCGACCGGAAGATGCTCGAAGCTCGTACCTTCGACCGCTGAGAGCAATCTCAGCGCAAGCTGGATCTCGGGGTGCAGAGTCTGCCCGTCGATCTCCTTCGGCTTGCCACCGAGAATGCGCTGCGCGCCGGTCGGTAAGGCGCCGACGACATCGAGCACCACCCGCGCAACACGATCTTGGACAGACATCTTCTCCGTGGACATACTCGCCTTCCGTCGGCCGATCACCCGTCGCTTGTACGTTACGAAAGAACCGGACAAATATCCAGGAATCTCGGCGCTCGCGGTCAGCTTGCCGGCGTCACCGTGACTGTGACGGGGCCCGCGTCGTCCGCGGTTTCCACTGTGAGAAGACGGCTTTGGGGGTTCCAGTTCACGATGTCGGCGCCCGCGACGTCGACGCCGCCGGGAAAGCCGCTCTCGGGTAGATAGATCTCGGTCGGTGCCGTTACCGCGGGGTTCGGGGTGAACGTCAGCTGAAGGCGGTCAACGGTCGAGGACCATTCGGTGGGTGTGCCCGCGACGGCACGCGGATACGGCTTGTTCAGGGTGTCGACGAGGAGTGTCTGCGATCCGTCCGGCAGGTACGGGCCCCAAGGACCTGGATCACTGGACCAGTAGGAGACACCCGCGCCGAGTTCTCGGGCGGTCGTGTAGACGCGGTCGATGTAGTCGGTTGCGCCGGGCAGTGTTGTGTCGAGCCCGAATTCGCCGAGAATGATCGGAACGCCGCCGAGTACGTTGCCTGCGATGTGTTCGACGCTGTCGCGCCAGGTGTCGATGGTCGCGTCGGTGAGTGTGCGTGAGAGGCCGGAGTATCCGTCACCGAGGTCGAGGGGCAGCGGGTACAGGTGTGGGCAGTAGGCGATTCGCTGTTCGCCGGCTCGTGGGTCGTTGATCTTCGTGAGCCCGCTGGGGACACCTTGGTTGACGCCGACGGCCTGCGGGGCCACACACACCCAGCTGTCCTGATCAACTTCCCTGATGGCGTTGGTGGTTCGCTGATACAGGGCAGCGAGGGGCCCACCTTCGAAGGCGGGGCCTTGGAGGGAACCGCCCCACGGCTCGTTCATGAGGTCGTATGCCACGACGGTGTCATTGCCTGCAAAACGTTCGGCCACCGCCTGCCAGGCGTTCGCGTAGTGCTCGACCAGTTCGGGATGTTGGCCGGTGGTGTTCCAGAAGTTGTCGAATGCACGCATCACACCGGGTTGGACGTAGTACAGCTCCCACCGGTCTTGAGGGGTGACCGGAAGGCCGTCCATGTAGGTCGCCCAGGCCGGCGCGCCGTTGCCGATGTTGCCGGCGCCGTTGCCGCTGTTGCCCTCTGGTGTGATCGCGCCGGAGTAGACGTCCTGATGCATGTCGAGCATGACCTTGTACCCGCGTTCGGCGTACCAGCTGACCCGGTCCTCGACGCGGTCCAGATATTCCTGGTCGTACTGTCCCGGCTCTGGCTCCACCGAACGCCAGGAGATCAGGAAACGCACGAAATTTGTTCCCATGTCGGCATGTTCGCGCTCGAGATCGGCTTCGGTGAACTTCGGCATGCCGTCGGGTGCGCTTTTTGCGCTCGACGCCGTGTTGAACCCTCGCAGGATCAAGGAGCGCCCGGCGTCGTCGGTCAGGTACGACGGTGGCACCGACGTGCCATCGGCGCTCCCCGACGTGGGCAGGCTGCCCTGAGCCGCGGCAATTCCGCCGCCCAGTATCAGTGAGCCCGCGACTATCAGTGCTGAGAGCGGGATACGACGCACGGAAACTCCTTCTGGGTGTGTGGATGGATTGACTTGTCCGAATGGGGATTCGGCCCTGGGCTTGAACGCTCGGTGTCGATTCACGTCGGTTGGCTTACGCTGGTCCGCCCGTTTTCGATGTGTCCGACGAGCACGCGCTTGAATTCAGGATCTTCGTCGACCGTCACGGCGGCCTGATACCAGCCGTCCACCGAACGCACCGTCCACTGAGAGTGTGCACCGGCAGCGAGTTTGCGTCGGTTTCCGTCCACATTGACCGTCAGTGCACGACTTCCGGAATTGGTCGCCGTCAGTACAAGCGTGCGCGTCCCTGCGTCGACAGTTGTCGAGACCTCGAGCGAAGCTGCCGCACTGTCGGTAGCTCCGCTGAACTCGCGCCTGAAACCGTTGGGACCCAACAGGGTCAGGCTGTAGACGCGATCACTGAGCGCAACGGTGTCGTCGACCTCGCCGACGACGTCGTAATGCCGTGGCTCGTCGAACTCACCTGCGTACGGGTACATGGCCAGGTGCGTTGATGCGGCGCCGGTATTGGCCAGATGGACCGCCAACGAGCCGGTTTCCGGGTTCACCGTCGTGTAGGCGTCGGGCTGATAGGGAAGTGCCCGTGCTGGTCTAGTGCCGTTCTCCTGCAGAGGCATTCTCTGTTCGGTGGGCGGGGTCGGTGTCCACCGCGGTTCCAGCGGCGGAATGGGTTGCGGGCGCGCCAAAGTCGGTCGACTACGCGGGTTGGCGAAGTCGAACGCCGACGTCAGGTCGCCACTCACCGTGCGTCGCCACGGGTCGATTTCCGGTTGCGTGATTCCGAACCGCTTCTCCAGGAACTGCGTGACGGACGTGTGGTCGAACACTTGTGAACAAACGAAACCGCCAACAGTCCACGGCGAGATGATCGTCATCGGCACCCGCGGGCCGAGACCGAGCGGCTGATTGCCGACCCATTCGGCTTCGACCGAGCGCGGCGGTCGAGGTGGCGGTACATGGTCGAAGTACCCGTCGTTCTCGTCGAAGTTGACGATCACGGCCGTCTTCGCCCACAGATCCGGATCGGACGCGATGGCGTCGAGTACTTGATAGAGCAGTGTTGCGCTCGCTGCCGGTGACGAACCCGATGGGTGCTCCGAATCCACCTCGGACGGAACGAGATAGCTGACTTGCGGCAGTCGACCGGACTCGACGTCTTTCCTGAACTCGGCGGCCAGTGTGCCGGGCCGGGATCGGTACAGCGCGCGATCGTAGAGTTGGCGATCAGCAGGCGACAGTTGGTCTGCGGCATTCGCGAGGGCCAGTACCGCTGCGTCCTGGACCGGCGCCGGCATCGACGGCAGGGCGAGATAGAACCCGGCCAAGGTCTGGAGTTCGTAGGGGAGCAGGCTCGGCCGGCCAAGCAGCCCTGCCGCCACTTTCTTGAAGGCGGTGAAGTATTCGAGGTTGTTGTCTCCGAAGTTGTCCCACTCCTGGTAGGTCTTCCAGGAAATGCCGGCGGACTGCAACCGCTCGGGGACCGTCGTCCATCCGTAACCGGCGTGCCAGGGGTTGTAGGCCGCGTTGGTTACAGCTCGTCCCCCGGGACCGGGTGGATCCGAAGGCAGGACCGACTCGGTTGGATTCGGCGAAAGTGGCTCGTATCCCGTGTATCCAGAGACCCAATAGTTCCGGTTGGGGCTCGTGGACGTCGGAACGGAGCAGTGGTAGGCGTCGCAGATCGTGAACGCGTCCGCCAGTTCGTAGTGAAAGGGAATGTCTTGCCGGTCGTAGTAGGCCATCGTCGTGCCGGTTTTTGCCGCGATCCAACCGTCGTGCCAGCCGTCGGCGAGTGCGGCATGTCCGCCCGCCCAGCTGTGGTCGAGTCCGGTCACGTTCTGGGTGTCCATGCGTTGCGCCGCAGCCGAATCGCGGATAGGGAAGGGGAGCACAGGACCGGTAGGCCCGGGTTGTTCGAAGACGCTGTGGCCGCCGCGCAGACGCAGCGCATTCGGATCCCCGAATCCGCGAACACCCCTCAGTGCGCCGTAGTAGTGATCGAAAGATCGGTTCTCCTGCATGACGAGGACAACATGCTCGATCGAATCGAGCCCGCCGGAGCTGACGGGTGTCGCCAGTGCACGCTGAAGCGACGGCGGGAGAAGGGAAGTAGCGGCGACTGCAGTTGCACCGACCCCGGCGGCGAGAAACGACCGTCGGGAGAGAGGATTCCTAGACACTTGTGCTCCATCGATAAATCAATCGGTTCTGTGACTGCGGCCGTGACATGCTGTTGCCGCTGCTCCGAATCGGTGCAGCGGCAACAGTGTCGAGCGAATTGCGATCAGGATCCGAAGAGACCACTCAGCGAGCCGAGGCTGCCCGAGCCGCCGTCGTCAGGCGCAGCAGAAACCTTGACGACGGATTCGTCCGACGCGGACTGTGTGAATCCACTTCGCCCGGCGTATGACGCCTTGATCCGATGATCGCCCGTCGATGCGAAAGTGTGCGTCAGTCGCGCCACTCCATCGACTCCGACGACAACGGGCTGTCCGATGGGTTGGTCGCCGTCGTAGAACTGAACCGAGCCCCCGCCGGGGTTGGGGGTGACCGTCGCGGACAGTTCTGCCGCGACATTCTGCTTGGTCGTCGCGGGAGCTGCCAGTGAGGTCGAGGTGGTGACATCGGACGGTGCGGGATCAGACACGGTGACCGTTTGAGCGGATGCCATCGACGGCATGAATCCTGTTGCGCCGGAGTAGTAGGCCGAGACGGCATGAGATCCAGCCGAGGTGAAGGCATGTTCCAAGGTGGCTTTGCCGTCAGCGCCCACCGGGATCGGAGCGCCGATATCTGCAGCGCCGTCCTTGAACTGGAGAGTGCCACCGGCGGGTGTCGGCGTGACCTGCGCCCTCAGCGACACCGATATGCCCGTCTTCGCATCGGTAGGAACGTTCACGGCAGTGTCGGTCTGCTTGACGACAGGTGCGGCAGTCACCGTGACCATTGCCTCGGTCGAGTTGGAACTCTGGAATCCGTTGACTCCCTGGAACGTTGCGGAGACCCGCGCGGTTCCGGCGGTGAAGAAGGTATGCGGTAGCCGGGCAGTGCCGTCGGCGCCCGGAGTGACCGGTGTACCGACGTCGGCGCCGTCCACCCTGAACTGCACGTTTCCGTTGACCGGAGCCGGATCCACCTTTGCGACAAGCTCGGTCGGTGTGCTGGCTTGGATCGAGCCGGGCATCTGGATTGTGGTGGTTGTCGGTTGGCTGACGTAGATGGTGGTCAGGGCCTGCCCACCGGCGTTGAGGCCGGAGTTCCTGTTGTCCCGCGGGGAGCAGTTGTAGCGCTCCCAGTAGTTGACTGTGAAGACATCCTTTTCGCGCTGGACGAATGTGAGCGCATTTCGGTCGTCGTCGTAGTTGGCGGAACCGGGATCGGAAACCCTCAGCGAAGGCTTGATCTCGGTACCGGCCGCACCGGCTTTGACCGTGACGTCGACTGCGGGGAGTCGGAACTTGGTGTTGGCACCGACGATGATGCCGTCACTCGATCGAACTGCGGAGGACGGACCGTTTCCGGTGGTTCGATTCGATCCGGAGATACGCAGGTGCGTACCGGATGCCGATGGATTACCGCCGTCGTCGATCCGTGTGACTGTCGGAGTGGCACTGTCGGATCCGAGGCCGTACGCACTGTCCGCCACAAGCTGGGAACTCACGAATTCGACGCCGGACGGGATGTCGAAGTCGTACTTGATACGGGCCCAATGCACGACTCCACGGCTGGCATGGCCGCCGCTGTTTGCCTTCATCTCGTTCGGCTGCACGCGGTAGGTGATGGTCTCACCTGGTGCCGCGGTGGTCGGCGCGGTGATGGTGACTCCCGAGCCGAGTGTCTCGTTGAACGTGATCGGGCTTGCCACACCGTCCATCTCGCGCACATGGCATGCAGTTGTGAAGGCCACGCTCTTGGTCTCGGGGGCAGCCGAGGCGATCCCGCCGCCGGCGATCGAAAACAGGCCGCCGGCCAGTACCGAGACGGTTGCAATCGCAGAGCCGCGCAACAGTTTCGAGTTCATCGAGGAAACCTGGTTTCTGCTCACAGTTTTCACGACCCGAATCCGGGGGTGCCGAGGCTACCGAGGCTCCCGGTGCCAGGCTCGGGCTCGGAAGGTTCGACGACGTTGATCGTCACGGCACCCGACATCGACTCCATGAAGCCGGCAGATCCCGTGTAGTACGCCGTGATGTTGTGGTCGCCCGCTGTTGTCATCGTGCGGTTGGCCTTCGCGACGCCGTTGACGACGGCCACCGGAGCGCCGAGGTCAACCCCTCCGTCGCGGAACTGCACTGTTCCTCCCGACGGCCACGGAGTGACCGTTGCCGTCAACTCCACGGAGTCACCGACGACGGCCTTACCGGGTGCGTCGATTCGCGTCTGTGTCTGAGCGAGGCTGGAGTCGACGTTGATCACGGCGAGCGGCCGGCCGCCGGCGTTCAATCCGGCCGAACGATTGTCGCGTGGTGAGCAATTGGTGGTCAGCCAGTATTTGACGCCGCCGAGCAAGGTCTCCTGCTGCAGGAAGGTCAGGTAGTTGGCGGCACTGTCGTAGGAACCCGAGTTGGAATCGGACACGCGCAGCGTGGGCTTGATCTGGGTGCCGACAGCCCCTGACGTGACGGTGACGTCGACTGCCGGGAGCTGGAACGTCTTTCCTCCACCGACCTCGATTCCGCCGCCGCCGTTGTCGTCGGTGTTGGGTCCGTTGCCCGCCGTGATGTTGTTGCCGGAGATACGAAGATGCGTCCCACTCGGATCGGGTGAACCGGCATCGTTCACCCGCGTGATCGTCGGGGCGACCCCACCCAGATTCGAGCTGGTGCCGGCCACGATCTGCGCCCCCACGTAGGAGGTGCCTGCAGGGATGTCGAAATCGAACTTGAGACGCGTCCAGTTCACGACGGACCTGAGGTCGTAACCGTCCTTGGGGACCGTCATCGGCTTGGGCGCGAGGCGGTATGTGAAGGTGGAGTTCGGCGGGACCACGGCCGGCGCACTGATCGTGACGCCGGAATCACGCGTCTCGTTGTGTGTGATCGGTCCGGGGAACTGCCACCCGTGGCACGATGCCGTGAACGGAAGGTCCACATCAGCGGCGGACGAGGCTCCGGCTCCGCCGATCACGAGGGCAACGCATCCGGTCATCGACGCGGCCACCCCCACTCCTCGGCGCATCAACGTCGACACCATTCACATTCTCCTTGAGTAGCGCTCGACAAGATCGAGCTCTCGGCTTGAAGCCGGGTCCGGGAACCGGCCTCGAGCTGACAGAGAATCGAATACGTCTCGTCGTTTGCTCATCACCAGCTCAAACCCTGGAGAGGAGTAGAACACAGAGCGAGCCGGAGAATATGCGATTCGGACAAATTGTTGGACAAACGTCCAACCGGTGAAATTTCTCCACTTCTCCGACCGCTCTGCACTGCTTTAACGTGGTGTGAAGGGGGCCCGGTAAACGGTCAGGCGATCGCGCGGCGCATCAGGTCTGCCGTCTCCTTGTTGAATGCGACCAGTGTGACCGTCTCGACCTCGGTCTTCGCCGCGCGAATCGCTGAAACGGCCTGTCGGACGGCATCTTCCTTCGGCCAGCCGTAGACCCCTGCCGAGATCAACGGAAAGGCGACGGTTCGCGCGCCGATCGAGTCGGCCACGGCGAGGCTGCGGGTGTACGCCGACCGAAGCAATCCGGATCGGTCCTCGGAGCGCGAATACCTCGGGCCGACGGTGTGAATCACGGCCTTGGCGTGCAGCTTTCCCGCGGTGGTGGCCACGGCCGCACCCACCGGCAGGCCGTCGGGAAGGCTGGTGTTGCGCAATACCTCGCAGGCCTTCAGGATCTCCGGTCCTCCGGCTCGGTGGATCGCGCCGTCGACACCGCCACCACCGAGGAGCCTGGAGTTGGCCGCATTGACGATGGCGTCGACCGTCAGCGTCGTGATGTCACCTTCGACGACTGTAATAGCGGGCATGGATCCTCCTGGGTACCCGACGGCTGTGTGTCCGACGGCCGCGTTTCCGACTGCCGTGTTCCAGAGTTCACGCTTCGGGCGAGCCCACGGCATAGCCGAGCGTACGTCGTAGGGATCACGTCCGATCAACATCGAGTATCGCGCTGCAACCGACGGCGTGCGACTGTGCGCCTGAACGCAATGGAGGAGTACGCGCTTTCCCTCGGCCCGCAACGCCTGGACGGTGCGCGCTGCGTCGTCGAGAACGAACTCGAGGTTGGCGTTGGAATCGTGACCGTCGTCGACCAACCAGAACTCGACGTGATCAGGCGCGACCTGTCGTGTTCCCATGCGGCACAGGCTGACCACGGCGTCGTAGTCTGCAGTGGACACCGCATCGACGCCGCCGAGCGTGACGCCGTCGTCGTGCGGGTGCGTCGTCAGGTGGTGGGTTCCGCGAAACCTCGAGTAGTCGAGTTCTGCCGTCGACGGCCATCCGTTCTTGTCGTCGGTACCGCCGCGAGCAGTCTTTATTGCCAGGCGAATCAGATCGGAGGAACGGTATCCCGGCCAGCCATGCATGATTCGGCGCCAACGGGCGGGAACCGCCGACGCTCCCCAGCGGGCGCCGAGGAGGCCACCCGCGATGGCCGCCGTCGTGTCGGTGTCCCCGCCGGCTCTTACTGCTGCTTCCAATGCGTACTGGAGGTGGCGAGCATCGCCATTGTCCGTGGAAGTGATTGCCCACCAAGCAGTCTGAAGTGCATGCACCACCCAACCGTTCTTGGAGAAGTCCTGCGGGTTCCCGGTTTCGGCCTGATCGAGCAGCGGGCCCCAGTATTCGGCGACGTCCTGATCGGCAACGGAGAGGAAGCCGCGAACACCGTCGAAGTTGCCGGAGACAACGGCATGGCGGATGGCATGGGTCCACAACTCGCACGCCTGTCCGGCACGCGGGTCGTCGTGCGTGAGTGAACTGATCCGGTGCGCTGCCGACCTGGCACCTTCTGCATCGTCCAAGTAGGAGAGGGCGACGGGAGCAGTCCGCATGAGCGAGCCGTTGCCGGCTTTGCGGCCGCTGATCGCCCGCGCACGATCCGCCATCGCCGCTGCGCTTTCGGAGCGGACGGACAACACTGCTCGCGTCTGGTTGCCGATGTCCGCGGGCTTCGAGTCGTACCACCGGATGAACTGTGCTGCAATGGCATCGAGACCGTCAGCGCTTCCGATGTCGATTCCGGTAGCGGCCACCTCGGCGATCGCAACTGCTATCGAGGCGTCGTCGGTCCATTCTCCCGGCGCCCAGTCGAACGGGCCGCCACCGATCATGTCGATCGTGACCTCGGCCTTCGGGTAGGTGAATTCGTAGCCGGCGCCGAGCGCGTCTCCTGCTGCGGTGCCGAGCAGAACGCCGGCCGCTCGATCGGACTGCTGTGCGGTGAGTTTCATAGCCACCTCTTCGGTTCGCGATGATCGTTTGATCAACTTTGCGCTAACCATAGATCATGTTTGAGATAACATGCAAGGGTGAATAAATGGACAGACACGAGCGGCAAGGGATTGACGGACTATCCGCGTCCGTCTGTGGCAGTGGACGTCGCGGTGCTGACGTACAGCGGTGGATCTCTGAAAGTTCTGGTGGTTCGGCACCGTCTCGGTGCGCTGGCGCTACCGGGAACATTTCTGCACGAACGCGAATTGCTCACGGCCGCAGCCGATCGTGCCCTGTCGGTCAAGGCAGAGTTGGCCCAGACGAGCTTCCACCAGTTGGCGATCTTCGACCGACCGGACCGCGACGACCGTGGATGGGTTTTGTCGGTCGCACACACGGCTTGCCTACCGGAATCGGCACTGCCCGATTCGGCGCTTCTCGTCGATGTGTACGACGACGAGGCAGTGAGCGGACTCGCATTCGATCACGCCGACATGGTGCGACTCGCGGTCACGGACCTACGCACGAGGTATGCGTCGTACGTGGATCCGGACGGATTGTCGGGCGGGACGTTCACCGTCGCCGAACTTCGGGGACTCTACGAGGTGATCTTCGATCGTCCGTTCCAGAAGGACAGCTTCCGCCGGCAGGTGTTCGACGCGCTCGAAAGTACCGGCGAGATGAGCAGACCAGGTAACGGCCGACCCGCCGAGACGTACCGGAGGCGGGGTGACGGCGCACTGACTGCGCAGGCAATGGCATTTTTGACCGGATGAAGTGAAACGAATTCTTGCAGTTCTGCTGACCTGACGCGCTGAGCTGGGTAATGTCCGATTGATGGGTGCAGTTTCGAATGAAGCCGAGTCCAAGATTCCGACTGTCGTGTGGGGTACCGGCAACGTCGGGCGTGCATCGATTCGCGCTGTGACAGCCAATCCGGCCCTCGAACTTGTCGGCGTCATCGTTGCGAACCCCGAGAAGGTCGGGCGAGACGCCGGTGACCTCGCCGATCTGGGAGTGCACCTGGGCGTCGCGGCTACCGACGACGCCGATGCCGTGCTCGCAGCGTCTCCCGGCGCGGTGGTCTACGCGGCGTCCGGCGACATTCGGCCCGACGACGCGGTTGCCGACATCACGCGGGCACTGGCCGCCGGAGCTGTGGTGGTCACGCCGTCCGTATATGCGCTGTACGACCCGAAATCTGCGCCTCCCGAACTTCGTGATCCCGTCGAAGCTGCTGCCAAGGCGGGCGGCGGCGCTCTGTTCGTCTCCGGTATCGACCCAGGCTGGGGCAACGACATCCTGCCGATTCTCGTCAGCGGGCTCGCGGGGACAATCGACCAGATCCGGTGTCAGGAAATCTTCGACTACACGACCTACGAACAGCCGGATTCTGTCCGCTACCTGATCGGGATGGGTCAGCCGATGGACTACGAACCTCCCATGGTCGCGCCGACCGTACCCACCATGGTCTGGGGCGGGCAGATTCGGCTCATCGCCCGGGCACTCGGGGTGGAACTCGACGAGATCCGCGAGACCTTGCTGCGCCGCCCGCTCGAGGAAACCGTGTCGACCGAACATATGGGGGAGTTCGCGGCCGGCACCCAAGGCGCACTGCGATTCGAGGTTCAGGGAATCGTCGGCGGGGAACCACTGATCGTGATCGAACACGTCACGCGTATTCATCCGTCCTGTGCCCGCGACTGGCCGCTCCCGCCCGACGGCGGCGACGGCGCGCACAAGGTGATCGTCGAAGGACGACCACGAATCGAGATCAACGTCGAAGCCACCGATGAAGGTGGAAATCGCGCGGCCGGTGGAAATGCCACGGCCGTAGGACGTCTCGTCAACGCAATTCCCTGGCTACGTCAGGCTGAACCCGGTCTCTACGACGCGCTGGACGTTCCGCTCACACCCGGCGTCGGCAAGCTCGGTGCCCGAAACTCGGAGGTACTCACATGAATATCGACATACCCGAAGGCAAGAATCCGATCGGCTACGTGTGGGGAGAGATGGTCCCCGGCATCGGACCCGCGGCCGCCGGGTTCTCCCAAAAGGTCTACACGGACGGCACTCTCGGACTCCGCGAGTTCGAGGCGGCCAGGCTTCGGATCGCTCAGATCAACGGGTGCATCTTCTGTCAGGACTGGCGCACCGAGCGTGACGGCGAGACTGTGGAGTCGACGTTCGATCAGTCTGTCACCGACTGGCGCACCACCGATGCCTTCGACGACAGGACGCGCCTCGCTGCCGAATACGCCGAGAGATACGCCCTCGACCACCACGGACTCGACGACGAGTTCTGGGAACGCATGACCGCTCACTATTCCCAGCGAGAAATCGTCGAGTTGAGCATGTGCCTCGGATCGTGGTTGGCCTTCGGCCGGCTCAACCACGTCCTCGGCCTCGATACTCAATGTGTGTTGCCCGGTAACTGAACTAGTTGCCCAGCGTCGTCAGATCCGGGTAGTTCGAGACCTCCCAGCCGCCGTCGACGACCAGACTGGTTCCGGTGATGTACGAGGCGTCGTCGCTGGCGAGATAGAGGCAGGGGCCCGCGATCTCGTCGGGAGTTGCCGCTCGGGACATGGGGATTCGGCTGAGAAACATGTCGCGGGCGGGTTCGTAGTTCATGACCGGCGCGACCAGTGGCGTGTCGACCAGGCCGGGTAGAACGGCATTGACCCGGATCCCCGACGCAGCCAGTTCGATCGCGGCATTCTTGCTGAACATCTCGACTCCGGCTTTGCCTGTCGCGTATGCGCTCCCGTAGGGGCTCGGCACGTGCGCGTTCAATGAGGACACGTTGACTATCGCACCACCGCGACCGTGCTCTCGGATATGCCGCGCTTCATGTTTGGTGCAGAGGAAGACGCCCTTCTGCACCAGGTCGATGGTGAAGTCCCAGTCGGCCTCGTCGAGGTCGACGATCTGCCCCACCCTCGACGCACCGGCAACGTTGAAAGCCAGATCGATACCGCCGAATTCCGCCGCCGCCGCGGCAAGGGCCTCGGCAACATCGGATTCCTTGGTGACGTCAGTGGGAACGGCGAGGAAGGCCCCGCCGTGCTGGGAGGCTATCTCTTTCAAACCCTCTGCAGCGATGTCGATTCCAGCTACCTGTGCGCCTTCGTCGATAAGCCTTAGTGCGATGGCTGCACCGATACCTGATGCTGCTCCAGTGACGACTGCTGTTTTCCCGGCAAATCTGGACGTGTTAATGGGCACCTGCTTTCAAGAACTTTCCGGTTCGGCGGTTGCCGAGAACGGGTGCTGCTTCTCCGTCGCCGAAGACGTACTCGCCGCCGACGAACACTGCGGTGACGGTCTGGTCGTTGCGATTGACCATGCGGGAGAGGTTGTCGTACTCCACAACCGGGCTTTCCGCGTACGCGTCGAGCGAATCGTCGAGATGAGCGGGATCGATCACAACCAGGTCGGCGCGATCACCTAATCGAAGGTGCCCGGCATCGATGTCGTACCACTCGGCGAGTTCACCGGTGAGACGATGCACCGCTGCCTCGACGGTCATGAACGGACGGCCGACCTTTTGGGCATCGTAGACACGTCGTAGTAGGCGTAAGCCGAAGTTGTAGAACGCCATGTTGCGCAAATGCGCTCCGGCGTCGGAGAACCCGAGTTGGACGCCATTTTCCTGGGCGAACTTGTCCAAAACCTCCGGCCGGTGGTTCGAGATGGTTGTGCGCCAACGCACTTTCGTGCCGTGTTCGAGGACCAGATCCAGGAATGCATCGACAGGGTGGAGGCCGCCACGTTCGACGCCGACCTGCCCGAAGCTCTTGCCGACCAGGGATTCGTCGGGGCAGGAGACGATCTCGGCGTCGAAGAAATCGCGATGCCAAACTTTGACACCGAACTTCTGGTCGTAGTCCTTGCGGAATTGTCGACGGTAATCCTCGCTCTGCATGAGGACGTTGCGTTCCATCTCGTCGGTCAGATGCAGTGCTGCAGCGCCAGATCCGAACTCCTCGAAGACAACCAGGTCGATGCCGTCGGCATATACCTCGAAGGGAACTGGCAGGTGCTGCCAGCGCAGGTCGCCGCCGAGTTGATTGACCAAGTGTGCCAGTGGGCCGAGTATCACCACGGCCAACTTGTTGGACTTGATGTCGGCCGCCGAAAGCATGCTCGTCTTGAGTCGCTTACGCCAGATACCCGCGCTGGAGAACGCCATCGCTCCGGTACTCATCGGGTTGGAGAGGTCAGGTCCGGCCTGAAATACCCGTCCCCGACGGCGCAGGATCGCATTGAGTCGGCGTCGTTCTTTCGTGGTTGCATACGTCGACGGCAGCGTGCGTGAGCGGCAGGTCTCGCCGTCGAGTTTGTCGAACAACAATTGCTGACTGGACATCCCGACGAATCCTGCGGCGAGAGCTTCGGTCAACTGTGCTTCCATCGACGCGAGTTCGGCGTCTGTGGGATGGACGTCCTTCCTGGTAGCACGATCCAGTCCCATCTCGGTGGCCCGCATATCGGAGTGTCCGATGAAGGCTGCAACATTGGGACCTAGCGGAAGCGCCTCTAGTGCAGCAACATACTCGCTCGCAGAGTTCCAGGTCTTGGCACGGTTGAGTGCGTCGACGACGTGCTTACGCGGAATTGCCTCTACTCTGCCGAAGAGATCACCCGCGTCGGAGGGGCTGGCGTGAATGGTGGACAGGGAACACGATCCGACAAAGATCGACGTGACCCCGTGTCTGAGCGATTCGCTCAGTGCCGGGCCTTCGAGGATCTCGACGTCGTAGTGGGTGTGGATGTCCACGATGCCCGGGATCACCCACTTGCGTCTCGCGTCGATGACACGGGGACAGTCGGTTTCGTCGAGTGGATCGAGGGAGATGGCAGTAACCAACCCATCGCGGATACCCAGATTGCGGACAGCTGGTTTGGCCCCGGTGCCGTCGAACCACAGACCGTTGTTGATCACGGCGTCGTAGGTCATGAGAGAACCACCTTTGCACGTATCGTTTTTCCGGTTGCATTGCGGGGCAGAGGAGTTGTGCTCAGTTTCCACTTCACCGGCACCTTGAAGTAAGCCAGTCGTTCGGCGACGTAGTCGCGTAGTTCTTCTTCGCCGGCGGCTCCCTCACTCCGCAAAACGACGACGGCTGCAACTTCTTGGCCGAGGTCTGCCGAATCAATGCCGATCACAGCGCATTCGAGTACGGCGGGATGCTCGTCGATGGTCTGCTCGATTTCGAGAGGGTAGACGTTCTCGCCGCCGCGCAGGATCAGATCGGACCGGCGACCCGTCAGACGGAGCCGGCCGTCCTCGAACACTCCGAAGTCGCCGGTTCGGAGCCATCGATCAGGACCGATAGCGGCTGCAGTCGCGGTCTCGTCGTTCCAGTACCCCAACATCACATAGGCGCTGCGCGCACAGATCTCACCTTCCTCGCCGTCGGGGACTGCAACACCGAAGGGGTCGCGCACCTCCACGCTCACCCCGATGATCGGCCGGCCGAGAGTTCCGGGGAACGCGGCAAGTTCCGGTGGTGTGGCAACTGAAATGCCGGTGGAGGATTCGGTGAGCCCGTAGCTGTCGACCAAGGTGTGCTGCGCAAAAGGCAGTCGTGCGCGCAGTCGGTCCTGCAAGGCCGGAGATGACGGCGCAGACGCGAGCGCAAAGGCGCTCAGTGAGGTCAGGTCGTACTTCTCGAGACTGCCGTACTCGAGGAGACGGGTTGCCATGGTGGGGACCACCGCCCAGTTTGTGACCTTCTCGCGTTCGACGAGGGAAAGGACTTCGTCGACGTCGAAGGCGCCCTGATGGATGACCACCGCTCCGCCCGTCGCGAGTCGTGGGATCGCCAGGTTATGCAGGCTTGCAATGTGAAACAGCGGCGCGGTCAGCAGATACCGCAAGTCACTCGGTCGGCCGTCGCTGGGTTTGCCGGTGAACGCCGCAGCGAGGCGATCGCTGTAGCGGTGGTAGTCGATGACGGCCAACACGTTTCGGTGACTGTGAACAGCCCCCTTGGGGCGGCCACTGGTTCCGCTCGTGTACAGGATGACGGCCGGATCGTCCTCGTTGACGGAAGTACGGGGCAGTGTCGATCCCGAATACTTCTCCATCAAGGTAGGTAGATCTTCTTCCATCGTGAGTACGGGAACATCGGTGTTCAGTTCGGAAAGAATCTGCGCGCGTTTGGCGTCGGCGATCACCACTGTGGGGGTGGTGTGATCGATGCCGTACGCCACCTCGCGGGCCACCCACCACGAGTTGAATCCGACGGCGATGGCACCGAGGGACTGAGCCGCCCAGAAGGTCATCACCCATTCCGGCGTATTGGCAGCAAGTATGCCGACCCGATCACCCTTGCGGACGCCGTACCGCTCGCGGAGCGCCGTCGCCAATGCTGCTACGGCCTCGCCGTGCTCGAGGTAGCTGAAGCGTCGGTCCTTGGTCACCAGATAGTCGCGTGATCCGTAGTCGAAGGATGCAGCGAGCACGTCGCCGAGTGCCTTGTCACGGTTCTTCATGACGGGCATCGAACTGCCCAGTACATCCTCGACTTGCATCTCGAAAGGACCACCGGGGCCGGTCAGCCCGGCCATGACGGACGCGATGAATGCTTGTGTATCAGCGGAAGTAGTCACGTGAAGTGCCTTTCGAAGATTAGGGTACGAGCACTGCGCGTCCGGTGACCTTGCCGTGTTCGAGACGGTCGAGTGCGTCGCGGGCATCAGCGAGGTCGAAGCGGGCTACTTCTACCGTTACCAGACCGGCCTGTGCCAGGGCGATGGAATCGACGAGGTCGTTTCTGGTGCCGCCGTACGACTTCCGGATCGATGCGCCCCACGGCCAGCCTGGTCCGCCGGCAGCTTCGGCAGTGATTCCGGGGTTTCCGCCTCCGAGACCTACCATGCGATACGCGCCGTTCGGCGCAACCGCTTGAACGGACATCTGTGCAGTTGCGTCGATACCGACGAAGTCGAAGATGACTTCTGCGCCTCTGGCCGATGTGAGGTCGAGGATGTGCTGCGCGGTGTCCGGTCCCGATTCGAGCGTGATGTCGGCGCCGCAACGTTTGGCGAGATCGAGTTGATCCTGTCCGACATCGACGGCGATGATGCGCACGGCACTGATTGCGCGAAGTATCTGTACTGCAACGTGACCGAGTCCGCCGACGCCGATCACGACGGCGGTGGCACCGGGCTGGAGATGTTCGCGGGCACCGCGAATGGCGTGGTAGCTCGTCAGTGCCGCATCGGCGAGAGGTGCGGCCTGCAGGAAGTCGAGGTCTCCGATGGGTACGAATGAGCGAGCCGGGATCTTGACGTACTCGGCCATCCCGCCTTCGGGACCAAGCCCGGGGCAGGGCGGCATCGCGGTGCGTCCAGCGGCGAGGCACATATTCTCGTTGCCGCTCATGCATTCTCGGCACTGTCCACATGACCAACAGAGGTAGACGACGCCACGCTCTCCGACGGAACGGCCGTCGACGCCACTCCCGACGGCTTCGATCGTTCCGGCAATTTCGTGGCCGATAGTCAGCGGTTCTTCGCGCATCTTGTACGGAAAGTGCAGGAGATGGAGATCGGAGTGGCAGATTCCAGCTGCGCCCACCCGAATCAGTAGTTCCGACGGGCCGATCTCCGGGACCGGCACGTCGTTGATTTCCAGGAGCCCGGGCCCCATGAGCTGGGCTGCCTTCATGAGCTGACCTCGCTGACCTCGGAGTTGTATGCGGCGCTCAGGTACGCGTTGCTGCGGTCGGATCCGATCAGGCCCGGTGCCATCTTGTTCATGACGTAGGCGAAGGTCATCCGTCGGTCCAGATCGTTGACCAGCATCGAGCCGCCGATACCTGCCCACCAGCAGGTGCGTCCGTCGGGAATCAGTGGCGCGGTAACCGGATGTGGCAGTCCGTAGCCGATGCCGAACTTGAGTGGTGTCATGATCCCGAGATCGATACCGTCGGCTTGGATCTCGAAGATCAGGTCGATGGTGCTCTGCGAGAGCAGCTTCCGGCCGTCGAGCACACCACCGTTCGAGATCAGGGATTGGACCCGAGCGATAGAACGTGCGTTGCCGTGGCCGTTGACTGCGCCGATCTCGGCTTCCCGCCAGGGTGCGGTGTTGACCTCGGGGTAGTCGAGCAGTGGGCAGGTCAGGGTCTTGATGAAGATGCTGTCCTGGTCGAGCGTGGACAGGTCGAACTCCAACGCGGGCGGCGGAACCATGGTGGCGATTCGACCGAAATGCTCTGCGGACGTGCCGATATGGAAGTCGGCTCCCAGTGGACCGGAAAGCTCTTCGGCAAAGAACCTGCCGAGAGTTCGCCCGTCGATGCGACGAATGACCTCACCGACGAGATGGCCGTAGTTGATCGCGTGATAGCCCGACGCCGTACCCGGGGTCCACCAAGGCTTCTGGGTAGCGAGGCGAGCGGTGGACGCCTCGAGGTCGTAGATGTCCGTCAGTTCGATCGGGCGCTCCCAACCGGAGACGCCAGACGTATGCGACAGGAGGTGGCGAACTTCGATGTCTTCCTTACCGTTTGCCGCAAATTCGGGCCAGTAGTGAGCAACTTTCTGGTACACGTCCAATTGGCCGCGTTCGACCAGCAGGAGCGCACACAGGGCCGTCATGGTCTTGGTGATGGAGAACGTGTTGACGATGGTGTCGCTGCCCCATGGAGTGGTACGGGATTCGTCGGCGTACCCGCCCCAGAGATCGACCACGGATTCTCCGGCGACGGTGATGGCAACAGAGCCGCCGAGTTCTTCACCGGATTCGAGTTGAGCCTCGAAGGCGGTGCGGACGGCGTCGAACTCGTTGTCGCAGTGACCGTTCACCAGACTCATGCGCGATCCGCCTTCTCGAGTTCGTGTGCTGCTGCACGCGCGGCAACAGGTAGCTTGTTTCCGGAGGCCGCAGCACGCTTGGTGCCCTTGGCGATTTCCTTGTTCATGTTGCGGACGTAGGGATCGAACTCGAGCTGAATCGTGTGGCGTGGTGACTTGTAATAGGGGGCGAGGAAGTACGCCTCGTCGGCTTTGGTGATCTCCTGCATCTCGTTCGAGGACGGCAGTTGGTATTTACCGGTGAGGTAGGCCGCGACGAGCTTGCTCTGCTGCTCGGCGAAGTTGACGAGCGTCGGCATGGGCTGCGCGAGTCCCATGAAGAAGAGGTTGTCGATTCCGGGCTTCATCATTCGTTTGAACAGTGGGAATCGGTTGTCCTTGTCCGGCAGCAGATTCGGATCACTGAAGAAGGGGAAGCTGATGTTGTAGCCGGTGGCGCAGATGACCACGTCGACGTCCTCGGCGGTGCCGTCCGCGAAGTGAACCTGCTTTCCGTCGAGTTTGGTGATGGCAGGCTTGAAGGTTATGTCGCCTGACCCGGCGCGTCCGAGGAACTCGCCGCTGGCCGACGGGTGGGCCTCGAAGGGGCGGTGGTCCGGCTTCGGCAGACCGTAGCCTTCCATCGTTCCCAGATTCTTGCCGAGGAATCGACGACTCAGGAACAGTCGTAGACCACGCGGCATCCAGGGCGGGGTGATCAGTTTGTCGCCGGGTACACCGCCGAGATATTTCGGCAGTACCCAGACTCCACGGCGAGCCGACACGATGAGCTTGTCGGCGAGGTATCTCTGGCCCAGTTCGGAGGCAATATCCAAGCCGGAGTTGCCCATTCCGACCACGACTACCTTTTTGCCGCGCATGTCGACCGGGTCGAACGGGTCGTTGTAGCTGTGGCTGTGCATGAGGACCCCGTCGAACTCACCGGGGTAGTCCGGGATGTTGGGATCCCAATGATGTCCGTTGCAGACCATCAGGACGTCGTAGGTGCGAACTTCGCCGTCCGAGCGCGTGATGGTCCACAGCCCGTCTGTATCACGTTCTGCTGCAACAACACTGGTGTTGAAGATGATCGACTCACGCAGTCCGAAGTGCTCGACGTAGTCCTTGAAGTACTGGAAGAGTTCGGAGTGGTGCGGGAAGTCGGGAAGGTCAGCGGAGACCGGGAAGTCCTCGAATGCCAAGCGCCACTTCGACGTGTCGATATGCAGGCTCTGGTAGCAGGCCGACATCCCGTTGGGATTCTTGTAGTACCAGTTTCCGCCGACCTCGTCGGACGCTTCGTAGCAGTCGAAGGGTATTCCGAATTCCTTCATTCGCTTGGCCGTCGTGATTCCGGTAGGCCCGGCGCCGATGATGCACACGCTCGGCAAGGGGGAGGGGCTCATTCGCCATCGCTTTCTGTTCTGTCTCGGGCGTGCGAGAAGAAGAATCGAATCCCGAGAAGTGACTTGAGTCATAGTGCGCCACTCGCTGACATTGTGTCAATGAATGACGCAATGTTTTTTGGTGACGGCGAGTCGGTGATTTGCCAGGAGGTTGAAATGCGAGCAAGGTGGGCGACGTGAGCACGACTACGGACGGCCCGAAGAACAGGCGGGGAACACTTCGCGACGAGCAGAAACGCGCGACGCGGGCCAAACTCGTGGACGCCGCACGCACTCTGTTCGAGGAGCGGGGATACGCGGCCGTGACGGTCGATGACATCGCCTCGGTCGTCGGATGCAGTAGAGCCACGTTCTACGTGCATTTCGCCAGCAAAGTGGAGATGCTCAAGACGATCGGCGCGGCCGGGATGGCGGCGAGTGCGTTCGCTTTCTACATCGATCTCGATCGGGTCCTCGACACGAACTCTCGCGTGGAATTCACGGCTTGGCTGGAGCGTGCCTTCGACTGGTTCGACGAGAACAAACGCCTGCTGCCGGCGTGGGACGAGGCCGTGGCACTCGAACCGGAGTTCCGCGAGACAGCGCGAGACGGTATGACCCAACTACCGAATGCCATGCCCAAGTACCTGGGCCGTTGGCCGGAGGAACAGCACGACGAGGCACGGTTGCGCGTCGAACTGCTCGTGAGTCAGTTGGAGCGATTCTTCACACGCTGGGCCGTGCAGGGGACAATCGATGTGACGCGGATTCAGGCCGCCGAAGTTCTGACCGACATCTGGTTCCCGGCTCTGTCTCCGGAATCGAAGGGCGTCGGCGAGCGGTAGAGGCTAGCTCGGATCGATCTCCACACTGATCGCGCCGGTGAGCAGTTCTCGGGCTCGTTCGATGGGGATCGAGCCGCTCAGCCAGCGTTCGCTCAGACCCTCGACCAGGGCGGTGAGTCGTTCGGCGGCGTCGGCCGGGCTTGCCTTCGGATCAGCGAGCCCGGCATCCTGCGCTTGGCGTATCAAGGATTCGACGTCGTCGGCCCACTCTTGCGTCGTGGTGCGTAGCGGTTCGCGCAGCTCGTCGGCGAAGACTGCGCTTGCTCGGAGTTCACCCCAGGCGATGCTGTTCTCTCGAATCTTCGGGGCATTCTGAAACTCCAGCAGGAGCATCTGCTCGAGCTGCGCACGAGGGTCTGTCTCCGTGAAGGCGCTTTCGGTGTACAGCGCGGCGCGATCGTTGATGTGATCGAGGGCCCGGCGCAGCACACCTGCACGGTTCTGGAAGTGGTAGTAGATGAGTGCCGTCGACACTCCGGCCTCGGCAGCGAGCGTCTCCACCCTCAGCCCGCGTACGCCGTGTTGGGCAATGACGCGGACTGCTGCTTCCAAGATTTGCGTTTGGCGGTTCGACACGAGTCCGAATTCTACGAGGGTGGTCGGGACAGGTTTCTAGTCCGCGGGTTCCTGCTGGGTGGTGCAGTGAATGCCGCCACCACCCGCGGCGATGGCGTCGATGTTGATCTGCACGACACGGCGGTCGGGGAAGAGGCGCTCCAATTCACTTCTGGCGGCCTGGTCGGCCTCGGGGTCACCGAACTCGGGTGCGATGACCGCCCCATTGCATACGTAGAAGTTGATATATCCGGCTGCGAAATCGTCCGATTCGAAGTCGGGCCTGATCGCGACCGGCGCCTCGAGGACCACCACTTCCAGCTTCCGTCCCTGTGCGTCGGTCGCGTTCTGGAGAATCTCGAGGTGACGTGCGGTCACGTCGTGGTCGAACGACTCCGGGTCTGTGTCGAGGCCTGCGACCACGACACCTGGGCGTGCGAAACGGGCGTAGAAGTCCGTGTGGCCGTCCGTGATGTCCTTGCCGGCGATTCCCGGTAGCCAGATGATCTTGTCGAGACCGAGCAGGGGGCCGAGTTCGGCCTCGACGTCCGACTTCGACCATCCCGGGTTGCGGTTGTTGTTGAGTACACAGCTTTCGGTGATGATGGCTGTGCCTTCGCCGTCGACCTCGATGCCGCCGCCTTCGAGGATCAGGTCGGTAGGCAATGATTCGACTCCCGCACGGGCGGCAACGAAAGCTGCGACCTGGCCGTCCTTATCAAAATCCTGCTTCTCGCCCCAACCGTTGAAGTTGAAATCGATACCCGCTTTGGTCCCGTTGCCTTTCACGAATACAGGGCCGGTGTCGCGCATCCAGAGGTCGTCGAGAGGCGCGGCGATCAGTTCGACCGATGGGCCGACGAGGGAGCGAGCCAAGTCCAGTTCCTCGGAACGAACAAGCATCGAGACGGGCTCGAACTGCGCGATGGTCTGCGCGATAGTCGCGAGGTTGCGCTGGACTTCGGGCAGGAGGGCTGCTCCCCAGATCGCTTCGCTGGCACCGAACGCCATCCAGGTGCGCTTGTGCGGATCCCCCTCTTCCGGCATCACCCACTCGCGAAGATCGTCGTCTCCATTGCTCCCGCCCGAGGCTGAGTCGGAATCGCCGCAGCCTGCCAAAAAGAGGCCACTGAGCGCAGCGGCGCCTGCCTGAATGAACCGACGTCTTTGCATTGCGGTGACTCCTTGTGCTGTGTGCGTGCGCGCCCGGTCCGCGTCCTGCTTGCATGGAGCGTAAACCTTGACTGAAAATTTAGTCAAGGAAGTAGTGCCAGTTCGAGACCGTTTCGGCGGGCGACACGACGGATCGAAGGACTCATCCGTCGGAAGGTCACGAGTCGATGAGTCCTTCGACCGTTCCCCGCCATCCGCGGCGCTGGTAGTCCCGGGGCGACATGCCGTGGGCACCGATGAAGACCTTGGTGAATCCGGACGCGTGCGCGTAGCCGAGTCGACGGGCGGTATCTCCGGCCGAGAAGCCCTCCTCGAGATAAGCGCGGGCGAGGGTCATCCGCAACTGACCGCGCCAGCGCGGGAAGCTCTGGCCGGTGGCCGCTACGAAGCGTTTGTGGAGCAGGCCCTCGTCGACGCCGAGTCGAGCGCTCCACTCCGGCAGCGTGCGCGAATCGGTGGGGTCCGCGCGGAGTGCGGTAAGGATCGTTTCGACAGGATCGGTTCGGCCGCCGGGTGTCCGCGTCGCCGCGCTGTTTCGGATCAGCCTCGAGATCCTCGCTGGGTCATGGATTTCGGGGCGCAGAAGGGTGTAATTCGCAACGACCGTGTGTAACAGATACGCCTCCGCTTCGCGCGCGAAGTGCAGCACTCGTGGCGGCGGTGCAGTGACGGGAGAGTCGCCAGGCTGGGATCCGAGCGGAAGTAGAAGCGAACCCTCCGCGATCTCGACGCTGTTGCGTACTCCCGCGGGAAGCCACATCGCGTCGCCCCGCCTCAGATTCCAGGTTCGGTCGCCGAAAGTGACCCGGGCGGAGCCTCGGTAGATCCAGACGATGACGTGAAAGTTGTTGACCCTGGCCCACGTTCCGCTTGCGGGAATCGTCGGCGGTATCGGCGCCGAGCCTGAGTGGGCGCCTTCCTCGGACAAGAGTACGACGCTCTGTGCCAAGGTCTCGTTCTCATGGATCGGCGCTGAGCCTTGGTTTGCACGTGTGTAGTCACTGGGTGTCACACCGGTGTGTTCACGGAAGGCACGGGTGAATCCCGCGGGCGTCGCGAATCCGACCTGCCCACCCGTCCATCCGATTTCGCGGCCGGAGTTCAGGTATGCGATTGCTGCCGCGATCCGGGCCGAGGTGCGCCAACGCGCGAAAGGCAACCCCGTCTCCTCCGTGAATCGGCGCTGCAGGGTGCGGACGCCGATCTTGAGTTGCCGGGCGAACTGGGAAAGCTCCGTGTCGTCGGCTGGCGTCCGTAGAAGCGTGCGAGCGATCTCGAGGGTCTCGGCCGAGCGTGGCAAATTCGGTGGGGCGTACGACACCGAAGCGTCGGCGTCGTTGGAATGGGCCCCCGCGACAAGCTCGAGTAGTCCGGCCCCCACAGTCGCCCCACCGCGCAGAAATCCCAAGTTGTGCGCGAACTGGTGGACGAGCCAGTCCTGCCAGGCTGCCGGGATCTCGAAATCGATGATCCGGTTCAACGTGGGCGGCAGGTCGGCAGCGGGCATCGGAATGGGAAACGCGACCGCTCCCGGGTCGACTCGGATGCTGTAGGCGATTCCCGCGGGCACCCAGGTTGCCGCCCCAGCGGTCACGCTGCGGGTGCGGTCGCCGATCTGTAGTTCCGCGTGTCCGGTGTGTACCCAGAAGAGCAGTGGCTCACGTGCATTCGCGATCGAGGAGAGTCGGGACGCGGGGATCTCGGGGACTTCGCCCGCGGAGAACACCAACCGTGGTCCCACGTATGCCCTCCCGATTCAGATGCTTTCTCACGCAGCCACCGATGAGTGTAAGAAGTCGGCACGCACGGATAACCGTAACCGATTAGGGCAGGCTAGCTTTATTCAATGGCCCTCCCGCCGTGATCGAGCGTGGGTCGAACCCCCCGTCTGTGCGCTTCCGAGGAGTCTTTCCGTGCCCCGAAACACCCGTCCGACAACGGCGTACTCAGTCACCTTGCGTGAACTCGAGGTACGTCGGGTGACAGACGTGACGCCGGGCATGCGGAGAGTGACGCTCACCGGAGCGCAGCTCGACACCTTCACAAACGCCGACGGCTTTGCCGAGCCCGCCTTCGTCAGCACCGGCTTCGACGACGACCTCCGATTGTTGTTCGCCTATCCTGGCGAAACCGATCCGGTCTTGCCGGTGATAGTCGACGGCACTGTGACTTTCGCAGCGGGACGCCGTCCACTTGCCCGCGCGTACACCGTGCGCCGTTACGATCCGCGAACAAGGGAACTCGACGTCGATTTCGTCGTTCACGGCGGTGGAGTTGCTACCACCTGGGCGCGCGACGCCGGCCCGGGCGACCGAATGCACATCGCGGGTCCCTCTGTATCGCAGGGACTCCCGGAAGATTGCGAGTATCTGCTCGTCGTCGGTGACGAGACGGCGCTACCTGCGATCGCACGTCTGCTCGAGGAATTGCCTGCCGATGTCAGGGGGCATGTGTTCGTCGAAATTGCGGACTCGGCTCACATTCAATCGGTGCGCGAGTTGCCCGGGGTGAGTGTCACGTGGTTGCCACGCGAGGGGGCGGAGCCCGGCACTAATTCTTTGTTGCTCGACGCGGTCAGTGCAGTCGAATGGCCTGACGGACGCGTATTCGCTTGGCTTGCAGGCGAACAGGCGACGATTCGCTCGCTTCGGCGTCATTTGATTCGTGATCGAGGAATTGCGAAGACCGACATCGATTTCACCGGCTACTGGAAACGCAGCGACACAGTGCGCACAGATTCCTGACCCGGCTCCATCGCTCGGTAAGACCGAAGCGCTCGATAACACCGAAAGGCAGAAATGACAGTCCTGCGCACCAGACGATCACGGATCATCGGACTGATCGGGGCCGCGCTCGCCGCAGCGCTCCTTGTGTCCGGGTGCTCGGCCTCGGCCGAAAACTCGAAAACGGCGTCCACTCCCGGTTCGGAGGGGAACGCCCTTCCCGCTGCGGAAGGAACGACTACTTACCCGCTGACCCTGGAATCGCCATATGGTACAGGTATTCTCGAGAAGCGCCCGGAGCGGGTTGCCGCAATCGTCCCCAATGCCGTCGACACGGAAATGCTCCTCGCGCTCGGCGTCAAACCCGTTCTCTCCTCGTCGATGGTCAAGGAGTCGGCTTCCCAGTCGTACTTGCTGCCTTACGGCGCAGAGGATCTCGACACCTTCGAGTTCGCGATGGGCGGCACACTTCCCGTCGAAGCGATCGCCGCGAGCGAACCTGACCTCATCGTCGCCGTCGGCTGGGCCGACGGCCTGGGTGGTTTGTCGATGGGCGATTACTACGAACGTTTGTCCTCAATCGCACCGGTGGTGACGAGCCCCGACACGAAGTCGCGGATGCTCGTGCCGTGGAAGGAATCGATCCGCGTACTCGGCGAGACACTCGACCTCTCGAAGGCAGCCGAAAAGATCGTGGCGGACCATGATCGGTATTTTGCGAAGGTGCGTCAGGAGAACCCTGAACTCACCGGCCTGACCGCAACCTGGGCGATCTTCTACGGAACCGGCAATGGGCTGCAGTACCTTTCAGCGCCCGATTCGGCTCCGGCAACTTTCTTGGGCGAGCTCGGTTTTGCCGAGAACCCGCGTGCACAGGAGTTCGTCACCCAAAGCACTGTCGGCGAGGAACTTCTCGAGAACATCGATGCGGACTTCCTGCTGATCGGCCGCAGTGCCGCCGGCAGCGAGGAGGATTTCGACAAGCTGACCGGCGGGAAGCTCTTCCAAGCGCTGGGAGCGGTGTCCTCCGGTCGTTGGGTCGCTCTGCCTCCTCGCACCGCCGACGGTGGCGACGTTCTGTGGGCAATCACGAGCGGTGGCCCGATCGGAACGATGTGGGCGGCTGAACATATCGTGCCGCTCATCAGCGCGAAGCTGTAGGCGTACAACTGGAGAACGGAAAGCCCTCACCCGTCGCCACACGATTGTGTGGCGACGGGTCGTTCGTACAGCAGGTGTCCCGGGTTTGGGGGTTGCCTATGCGACGAAGAAGGTTGCGAAACCCGGGGTGACAGGTCCGGCGGCAGGCAATATGGCGACGGCAACTTGCCCGGCTCCAGTCTGCAGGGTTGCCTCTCCCGGGGTTCCTTGGTTGTCGCCAGAAAGCCGACCGGAGCCGGAGGCTCCTGTCGAGAGGTTCATCCAGCGCACTTCCGTCGAAAGCATGCAACCCCACCGCTCGTCTTTGGCGCCGGTGATCGTCACCGTGCCAGGTTGTTCGCCGACTACCGCCACACAGTGGACAGGGGGTGCATCGAAGCTGCCGTTTGGGTTCCCGAAAGGCGCCGGGTTGATTTGGAACGGAACGGTGACCGCCGCGGAGGCAACGGCTGCGGGCGCGAGAACCGAAACGGCCACTATGGATACGCAGGCAGATAATCGGCGTACGAGATTCGTCACGGTAACCTCCGGTAATCGAAGACGGTGTGGTGCCCATGCTCTACCCGGAGCGCAATTACCGCAAGGGGATCCAGTTTTCGAGCCAGCGGCGGTTCATGAATCGCTGAGTGCGTGACCGTTTGTAGAATCGTTGTCCTGCAACGCGTATCGGTTTACGAAGCCTGTATTGGGCGGTGAATAGCCCAATCGTGCTGGGCTCCACCGAAAGTACTAACTTTCCAGCCATCGGCCAGCCGGCTTGCGGTGTAGCTCGACAAAGCTGGTGTTGTTCGCAAGGCGGGCTGAACGATTTCTCAGGGAAGGCAATGGATATGGATGATGCGCTCGTTCCGCTCGAAGATGCACTCCCGCAGCTGTTCTCGCATCTTTCGCGGTTTCACGCTGGCGTGAGGGGTCTGCGGCGTGGGCAGCCAAGCCGCGTTTGGGGGTCGAGCCTCGAACTGTCGAATGATTGCGACAGCAGTGGATTTCGTTGGATAGAAGTGCGGAGACCAATCCTGTGGTGGTGGCTGCGGGTCTCGAAATCACGTTTCATCTACCAAACAAATGCTTGATCGCTAGAGTGTGTGCGACATCGAAAGCCCGACAAAGCTCGATTTCGAAGGAGTTCGTATGGTTGCACCTCAGGCTTATGTCGTCGATGCGCTCCGCACTCCGGTGGGTAAACGGCACGGCTCGCTCGCAGGAGAGCACCCAGCGGACATGGGGGCCCACGTGATCACATCGATTCTCGACCGCACTCGACTGGACCCGATGGCCGTCGACGATGTGATCTTCGGTTGTGTCGACGCTATCGGGCCGCAATCGGGCAACATTGCCCGCACCGCCTGGCTTTCAGCAGGCCTACCGTTGGACATCCCAGGAACGACAGTCGACAGACAATGCGGATCTTCACAGCAAGCCGTCCACTTCGCAGCGCAAGCGGTCATGAGCGGGACCCAAGATGTGGTGCTTGTCGGCGGTGTGCAGAACATGTCCTCGATTCCTATCTCGGCGGCAATGCGTGCCGGCAACGAGTACGGATTCGACACGCCCTTCAGCAAGTCCCGGGGGTGGGCAGCACGATTCGGCGAGGCCGAAATCTCACAGTTCGTCGGCGCCGACCTGATTGCCAAGAAATGGGGTATCAGCCGTGAAGACATGGAGGAGTGGGCACTGCAATCGCATCAGCGTGCCCGTGCTGCCATCACAGACGGCCGATTCGAGCGTGAGACAGTGTCATTGGGCCAATGCGTCGTTGACGAATGCCCACGAGAGACATCCATGGAGCAGATGGCTGCACTGCCCGCATTGAGGGATGGCTCGTTGCTGACGGCTGCTGTGGCTTCGCAGATCTGTGACGGCGCATCAGCGGCCCTGATCGTCTCCGAGAAGGCGCTCGAGGTTCATGGATTGAAGCCACGTGCGCGCATTCATCATATGAGCGTGCGCGGCGACGATCCGATGCTGCAGCTCTCGGCGCCGATACCCGCGACGAAGTATGCACTGGCGAAATCCGGCATGGCGATCGGCCAGATGGATACCGTAGAAATGAACGAGGCATTCGCTTCGGTAGTTCTGAGCTGGTTGATCGAGACGGGTGCAGATCCCTCCCGGGTCAATCCCAACGGTGGTGGAATCGCACTGGGCCACCCTCTTGGGGCCACTGGCACCAAGTTGTTCGCCACGATGTTGCACGAGTTGGACCGCATTGATGGACGGTACGGACTCCAAACCATGTGTGAGGGTGGTGGGACCGCGAACGTCACCATCATCGAGCGGCTGAGCTGAAATCGCCGACTGCGGTCATCACCTGGGTACGACGGGACCGGCAATGTATCCACGCGTGTAAGACAAGCGATGTCAGAGGGTGATCGTGCGGGTGGGCTCCCAGATGGCGGGGTCGCGGTGGGTGACGACGAAGACGGTGGCCGCCAATTCCCGCACGGCGCCGGCGATACGGCGCTCGGTGGCCTCGTCGAGGGCCGAGGTGGCTTCGTCGAGAACCAGGACGGGAGCGTCTTTGAGGAAGGCGCGAGCGATCGCCACCCGCTGACGTTCGCCACCGGAGAGAGCGGCACCCTGGTGTCCGATGTCCTGATGAATGCCGAGCGTCGAGCGGTCGAGAACGGCGCCGAGGGCAGCGCGCCTTGCGGCGTCCTCGATCTCGGTTTCGGTAGCGCCCGGTCTTCCAAGTCCGATGTTCTCCCCGAGGGTGCCAGAGAACACGAGTGGGTCCTGCGGCACGTAGCCGATATGTGCCGCCAGAGCGTCGTAGGGCAAGTCGCGCAATGAAACTCCGCCCAGAGTGACGCCGCCTTGGTCAGGATCGTCGAAGCGCATGAGCAGCCCGAGAAGTGTGCTTTTCCCCGTACCCGAGCGTCCTGTGACGAGAACTCGCTCACCCGCGGGGATCTCAGCGGTGATGCCGCGCAGAACCGGAGCGTGGTCTACCCCGGCGACCTCGATGTCAGTTCCAACAGGGCGCGCGGCGTCCCGGGGTGCTGGCTCGGCCAGTGCGGGAGCCGAAGTCGCTGTGCGGTAGTCGCGAACCGTTGCGCGCAGCTCGTTGACTCCG
Source organism: Rhodococcus sp. C3V (assembly GCF_029269915.1). Classification (NCBI taxonomy): domain Bacteria; kingdom Bacillati; phylum Actinomycetota; class Actinomycetes; order Mycobacteriales; family Nocardiaceae; genus Rhodococcus; species Rhodococcus sp. C3V. Next base: position 254,274 of record NZ_JARJBE010000005.1, on the reverse strand, counting down.
ATTCCGGCCAGGGCGAGTTCGTCGAGCGGCGCAGCGGCGCGGGCGGTGAGGATGACAAGCGCGAGAGCGGCTGCGGGATCGTCGAATCCGGTGGCGGCGAGGAAAATCACCGCACCTGCCAGCGGCACAATGGTGGCGATCGCCGAGATGAATGTCGCTGGTGCCGCGGCGAGATTTGTCCGTGCAAGCGCGGCTTCCTGATTCCGCCAGCTTCGCTCGATTCGTTCGACGGAACGTGTGGGACCGGCTGCCGTACGCAGTAATTCGAGGTGGTCGGTGAGCTCGAGTGTCGACTGAGTTGCTGCGAGCTCGGCTTCGTGTCGGCGCTCGTCCGCTCGGCTGAGCGCACGTTGGGCCAGCGTCTGAGCGACGAGCGACACGGCGAGCAGTCCACCGACGAGCAGCATGACGCCTGGCCCCGCGACGACCGCGATCCCAGGAAGCAGGAGCAGCGGGATCAGCGGTGCAACCAGGAAGGTCTGAAGTTGGTGCGCGGGAACACTCATCAGCGACGGGATACCGCGCCCGGCGACGGTGGCGAGCAGTGCCCGGTTGTCGTCGGTGAACCAGGACAGTTTCGCACGGGCGAAGGCGTCGCCGAGAGCGTCGTAGAGATCGCCGACGAGTCGAGCCCCGGTGAAGTAACCGCCCCGCGAGACCAGGACGGTCACGAAGAGAGCAATGGTGGCCGTGGCCAGGACGAGAACCGGCGACCGGTGATCAGCGATCGAGAGCGCGAGGGTGGTGTACGCGATCGCTTCGAGGACAGCGACGGACACCCAACCGAGTCCGATGGTGATCAAGCGTCGTCGGGCTGCATTGGCGCTGTTCATTATTCGGCTCCAGTTAGGGCTGCATTGTGCGAGGCAGACTCGTTCAGGTTTCGACCGCCGAGGTCGAGTCGATCGTCGGCATCGTCTGCAAGAGCGGGGTCGTGGGTGACGATCACGACCGTCTTTCCTTCGTCGTGCGCGAGGTGCCGCAGTTCTTTCAGCAGTTCTGCCGCTGTCCGATCGTCGAGTGCACTGGTCGGCTCGTCGAGCAGCAGTACTGCTGCGGGCGAGAGGAACACCCGAGCGATCCCGACTCGCTGACGTTCTCCGCCGGAGAGTGAAGCTGCGTGGGCGTCGAGGCTGACGTCGATCTGTGCCCGGCGTAGTGCGGCGGTGTATTCCGCGTCCGTTGCATCGGGGGCGGCCAGCGCGATGTTCTCGCGCACCGTGGCAGGTAACACGTCTGCGCCCTGGGGTGTGAGCAGAAGGGACTGTGGCCGCAGGTTCGTGTCGATCGCGGTGATGCTACGACCTGCGTAGCGGACGGTACCCAGTTCCGGGATCTCGAAGCCGGCCAATGCTTTCAGGAGCGTCGTCTTGCCTGCTCCACTCGGTCCCGTGATCGCAGTGATCGTGGCTGGGCGGAATGCATGCGTGACGTCGTCGACGACTCTGCGGTCCGCGATCGTGACAGTCAGGTTGACGATCTCCAGTCGATCGGAGGGACTCGAGGCCGGAACGGTTGGCGCTTCACCGGCAGGGAGGGTGGGTTCGTCCAGGGCAGCGGCGAGCCGGCCCGCAGCAGAGCGTCCAGCAGCGACGTAGTCGAGGCCGTGCCCGAGCCGCAGGGCCGGTGTCACGATTGCGAGGCTGAAGAGAATGGTGGCGGCCAACGTCGTCGCATCCCAGTGAAATCCGACGGCATAGGCGATCGCGAACGTCGCTGTCGCCTGCATGAGGGCAACGGCGACGGCCGCAGGGGTAGCCACGAGTCGAACGCGCTCCTGCATTCCCCGGGTGAACCGTGCTGTCGATTCTGCATAGTCGGCGGCAGCGCCGGTCTGCGCGCCGTAGATCCGGCAGACGCGGATGCCGCGGGCATAGTCGTCCACGGCAGTCACGATGTCGCCCATGACATCCGCGCTTTCGGCGCTGTGCCGAGCGGCCATTCGGGGGATCACGACCAGGTAGAACAGAGCTGCCACGATGCCGGGAGCCAGAGCGAGAAGCGCCACGGGGCCGGCTGAGGCAACCAACGCCGCGATCGTGACCGCGGGGACCACGATGAGTGTGGCGAACTCGGCCGGTAGGTGCGCAGTCATATGGTGCAGCGCCGAGATGTCGTCCGAAACGAGCCTCCTCAGCGCGTCTCCGCTGTAGCGGGACAGCGTGCTTGCCGGTAGGCGAACGAGGTGGGCTGCGAGTTGGCGGCGAACCCTTGCCTCGAAAAGCGATTCCGCGTGGTGCGAGAGCCACGACGATGTGGCAGCGAGCGCGACGCCCACGAGCCACAGCGCACATGCCCACCCGGCCCAGCTCATCGACGGTTCACCGATGAGTTGCACGACGCACCAGAGCGCCCCGAGCATCGCGACCCCCGACGCTGCGGCCGCGACGACCCCGGCAGCCAATGCAGGCAGCGCCGGGCGCAAGGCCGGGACCAGCGACGGTTCGACGAGAGGGCGGGGCATGGATAACTCCTTGAATCAGCGCCAGGGTGCAGGCACGACAAATGACCGAGACCTAAGGTTAGGGGTCGATGGCTCCATATGGTTATCGCCGTACGCCGATTTCTTACACTCGCACAGCATCTGTCGGTGTCAGGATGCGGCCGAGATGGAACTCATGACGTCTTCCCACACGCCCATGACTGCGGGTTCGGTTGGACCCGTTTGGGTGAAGACTGCCACGCATTTGCGGCGGAAGTCGTACATCTCGATCGAGCTGGTCAGGCCGTGAACGCCGTGGGTGCGAGTCAGCCAGCACTCCGAGACACCATTCAGGTCGATCATCGTCCGGCAGGTGTCGGACGCCAAAGTCAGCGTCCCCCCGAACATGGCTGCGGCGTCGAGGTCACCACGGTGGATCTGCAGGCATCCGTTCCCGGCGACGACGGTCGTGACGGGAAGTTGGTGGTAGGACAGGTGCTCCATCCCGGCAGCCACGAGGTGAGGATCGACTCGCCGGTAACCGAGGGCGCCCAGAGCGACCAGGCCGCTACGACGTTCGCTGCCGCCGTCCGCGAGGATGAAGTCGAGCTGTGTCAGCTGATCGGCTTCGGCCCAGAATGCGGGCGTATTCGACGTCTGGATGGGAGGGCTTGTTTCCCTCGCAGTGCTCGGCGCAGTTCGCATCGCTTCGAAGGCGAGACGATCCGAGGCCGGGGTCAAATACGTGGTGTGTGAACTTGATCCGTGGATGTCGAACATGCGGAGCGTCGGCGGTAGGTGCTGCTCTGCGTCAGTGGTCACCACCGAGCCGAGGGAGGCAACGTTCAAACGTAGAGCGACGAGCCCGGGCGCGCAGACCAACGGATCGCCGGGAACTGTCGGAACGGAGTACTTGCCCGAGTCGTTGACAGCCACCGGGCCTGCGACGGTGATTGCTACCGTGTCGTCCAAGAGCGGCAACATTTTGCCGACTACGTCAGGTGCGGTGTCGATCAGTCCACCACGGAACCCCGGACGCGCAAGCAGTGCGTCCAGGTCCGACATGCGTGCCAAAGCTGCGCAACGACATTCGCCACGGTGCGGGCACATCTCAGTAGACATCCCTTAGGTACCGCTTCGATCGTTTGAGGTTGTTGACGTAATCCTCAGCGGCGTCCGCATCCAACCCACCGTGCTCGGCGACGACCTCGTGCAATGCGTCGTCGACGTCCTTTGCCATCCGAGTGGCGTCGCCGCAGACGTACACGTGCGCACCGTTTTCGAGCCAGTCGAACAAGTCTCGGCCCTGCTCGCGCATACGAGTCTGGACGTAGATCTTCTCGGACTGATCGCGCGAGAAGGCCAGATCGAGGCGAGTCAGGACACCGTCACGGGTCAGCCCGTTCAACTCGTCCTCGTAGATGAAGTCGCTCGACTGATGCTGATCGCCGAAGAACAGCCAATTCTGCCCCGACGCGTTGCGCGCGCGACGCTCGTGCAGGAAAGCGCGGAAGGGTGCGATGCCGGTTCCGGGGCCGATCATCACGACGGGAACAGCGTCATCGGCGGGTAGGCGGAACGAATTGTTCTTGGAGACAAAAACTCCGACCCGATCTCCCTCGCCGACGCGGTCCGCCAGGTACGTCGAGCAGACGCCGCCGCGGTCCCGCTCGCCCGAGCGGTAGCGCACACTCGCTACCGTCAGATGGACGGTGCCGTCGTGGGCCAGCGGGCTGGAGGAGATCGAATAGACCCGATGTTGCAGCGGGCGAAGAAGTGTAAGCAGATCCTCGGGATTCAGGCGAATGCTGTTGTCCAACTGGAGGAGATCGAGAACGTCCTTGCCCCACAGCCACGCATCGAGCGCTTCCCGATCTTCCGTGTCGAGAATATGCTGCAGTTCGGCGTCGCCGCTGCGTCGGGCGATGTCTTCGATCAAATCGCGCGAGGGAATGGAGATCTCGTAGTCGCTGGTCAACACCTGGTCCAACGGTGCGGACGAGCCGTCTTTCGCGGTAACCACGTAATCGCCGCTGACACCGAGCTGATGGATGATCGCCTCGACGAGGGCGGGGTCGTTGATCGGGCGGATGCCCAATCCATCTCCGGCCTCGTAGTCCAGACCGTCCTCGCCGAGCGCAAGGGTGAAGTGGCGGACTTCCTTGGCTGAGTCCTCGCCGGACAACAGCCGGTTGGCGAGGACGGTTGCAGGATAGGGGTTCTTGCGAGTCCACTGGGGCTTGGTCTTCGTCTGAGCGGGCGCAACCGGCGAGGCAGCGGCCCCCGCATCACCGTCGACACCGGCCACCGCAGCGACGGCCCGAACGATCCACTCGGCCGCCGGATCCTCGTAGTCGACGTCGCAATCGGTGCGGTCGACAACCCGGGTCCCGCCGAGCGCTTCGAAGCGGGCGTCGATGTTCTTTCCCGACTGGCAGTACCCGTCGTAGCTGGTGTCACCGAGTGCGAGTACTCCGAAGTAGAGACCCTCCAGCCGGGGCGCACTCTCGGATTCGACTGCATCCCAGAACAGCTGCGCGTTGTCGGGCATCTCGCCCTCGCCGTAGGTGGAGGTGATGACGAGCACCCGGCGCATGGCGGAAAGTGCATTGATATCCACGGTGTCCAGACTCGCGACAAGTGGTTCGAGACCGTGGGCACGAGCAGCTGCGGCTGCGTCTTCAGCCAAGGACTCCGCGTTGCCGGTCTGACTTCCATAAAGGATGTGCACGGCTGCGCCGGCAGCTCTCTCCACTGTCGCTGTTGCAGTACCGGTTTGACCGGACATGACAGTTCGCGAGTGTAGACCGGCCAGGAATCCGGAAAGCCACGCGCGCTGGTCGCCGGTGAACGGTGCGTATTCGGGGATGTACGGGATTTCCATGATTTGAAGCTCACCTACTTTCAGGGGAGGAGGTCAGGACACCAGGTCGGGGATCGTGCGCGATGCGAACAGTTCGTCGAAGTTCGGCAGTGATCCGAGCTTGTCCCGATTCTTGTTGTCTTGAAACAGAATCCACCCGTACGTCGCCGGGCTGTCCATGGCCAACACGTTGCGTAGGCTCAGCGCCTGCTTGTAGTCGTCGACCCGCTTGGCTGCAATCAGCGCAGCCAACTGTTCGTCGTCGTAGTCGGCCAGAATCTCTTTCGAGTACTTGACCAAGTGCTGGACGAGGGCGAAGTCCTCGGTCAGCACCAGGTTTCGGGCCGCTTTCTGCACTGCTGGATCGTCGGGTCCGGACGCACCCGGCGTGCGGGCGGTGGCGAGTTGTTGCGCGAAGTGAAGCACGGTGTACTCACTGAGCAGCGCATACATCGTCGCCGTATCGGTCTCGCCGTAGGCAGGGACTGCTCCGTTCAGTGCAGGGCGCCCATCGCGCACTGCGAGTTTGAACGTGCGGACCTGACGTGCTGCGATGGCGGACGCCAATTCTTCGAGAAGCTCTTTGTGCGACTTCGCAGCCAGGATTGCATCGCTGTCCTGGTAAAGCATCAATGCCTTGGGCATGGCGTAGACGAACGAGTGCTGTTCGACTTCCCAGTTCTCGAGTAGTCGGGTTCCGAGCGCGGATCCCGTTGCTTCCACATGCAGTTCGAGCAGGAGTTGTACCGCGTGGTTGTGGACGGCGGCCAGAGGATCGGTCGCAGCGGTGATCGAACCCAGCAGTACGGAATCGGTACTTGCTCGCAGTGCCAGTTCGCCGCGAGGGTCGTACTGGTAGAAGAACCCGCCGCTCATGCCGTTGCCGACACCCTTGCCGAACTCGCCGAGATTCACGACAGCACCGTTAGTCATGTACTCGCCGGCGAAGTCTCCGACACCTTCTACGACAGCACTGGCGCCGGAGTTGCGAACTGCGAAGCGATCGCCTGCTTCACCTTCGACGAACACTCGTCCACCGGTGGCGCCGAAGAGCGCGAAGTTGCCGATCAACACGTTTCCACCGGCGTCACTGGAGCCGCCGCCTGGGCTGCGCACGGCAATCACGCCGCCGCTCATGCTCTTTCCTACGCCGTCGTTACATGTCCCGGTGTGTTCCAGGTGCATGCCGTCGTTGCAGAATGCGCCGAACGACAGGCCCGCAGATCCGGTCGTCAGGACGCGCACGCTGCCCGGCGCCAGGTAGCGACGCCCACGCTCGTCGGTCAGTACTCCCGGAGCGAGAAGGCCGGGCGCTCCGTAGTTGAGCTCGCGTTCGAGGTCGATCGCCAACTGACCACCGACGCTCTTGTTCCGGTTACCCAGGTGCAGTGCACCTTCGGCGAATTCAGGTCCGGACACGGCGACCGAGGCCTCGCCACGGTTGAAGAACACCGTACGAACCTCGTCCATGATCTTCTCGTCGAGCGCGTACTCACGTTCGAGGTACACAGGATTGTCGATGGTGATGTTCGGAGCGGACTCGAACATCGCGTCCAGCTTCAGATTGCCGACGATGGACGGGTGATCGAGCAGATGCAGGAGATCCGTTCGACCCCGCGCTTCCTGAAGGGATCGCATTCCCAGATTCGCGAGCAGTTCCCGAGTTTCGTGAGCGATGTTGAGAAGGTACTGCGCCATCGCGCGGGGATCGCCGTCGAACAGTTCCGGGTTGGTGGTCAGACCGGCGGGGCACTTGATGTTGCAGTTCTTGGCCATGACGCAGCCCATCATCATCAGCGCCGACGTACCGAACTCGAAGCTGTCTGCGCCGAGTAGGGCGGAAGTGATGATGTCGCTGCCGGTCTGATGCGCGCCCGAGCATCGCAGAACGACTTTCTGGCGAAGGCCGTTGGCACACAGAGCTTGATGGACCTCGGCGATACCGACCTCGGCCGCACGGCCCGCGTACTTGAGGCTGGTCACCGAAGCGGCGCCGGTGCCACCGGTATTTCCGGCGACGTTGATGACGTCGGCGCCGGCCTTGGCGACACCGACGGCGATGGTGCCGATTCCTTCCGAGGACACCAACTTCACGATCACCCGAATGCGAGCTGCCTTGCAGTCGTGGATGAGCTGAGCGAGGTCCTCGATGGAGTACGTGTCGTGGTGAGGCGGCGGCGAAACCAGTTCGACCCCGGGCGTTCCGCCGCGGGCGGCAGCGATGTCGACGGTGACCTTGGCGGCCGGAAGCTGCCCGCCCTCACCGGGTTTTGCGCCTTGGCCGAGTTTGATCTCGATCTCTTCGAGCATCGGATCGGCGAGGTAGCCCGCCCAGATTCCGAAGCGTCCGGATGCAAACTGCTTGATGCGCGATGCACGAATCGTGTCGTAGCGCGAAAGGTGTTCGCCGCCTTCGCCGCTGTTGGACATCGCACCGACCATGTTCGTGCCGTGCGCGACGGCTTCGTGCGCCGGAGCGTTCAGTGCGCCATGGCTCATGGCACCCGACGCCAACTTCGGGGTGATGTCGCTTGCACTCTGTACCTCGGAGAGAGGTACACCTGCCGGTGCGACCCTCAGCTTGGACAGGAACTCTGCCGCAATACCGGTTGCATTCAGCACCAGATCCGGGTCGGTGGCCTCGATGGTGACGTCGTCGGCAAAGGCGACGGAAAGAGCATCGCCGAGTGCTACCACCCGAGCGGTGTCGTCGGCCAGTGGACCGTCCAGGCTAAGTGTGTACCGGCCGTCCGCGGCAGATTCACACCGGATTCCACGCATCACGATCGTCTTATTGCCGCGCACCGAGAATCGGCTGATCTGGTCGGTGAACTCGGCTGTCGTCACCGCAAATGTGACATCACCGGGCACGGAGATGACATCGCGCAACGCGGCGGGACGACGCGATCGTTCCGCAGCCATGACAGTGGAAAAGTCCCGGTACCCGGCGGTGATGTCGAAGTCGTCGATCTGCTCGGTGGTCAACCGGTCGAAGCTCGTCGCCCGGTATGCCCCGGCGTCGAGGCGGAAGGCGTCGTCGAGCCGTCCGAGCGGCAGTAGACGTAGAGCCTCGAATTGTTCTGTTCCGGAGGGACTGTCGAATGCGATCTTCTCTTCGGTGAGTTCGACGTACTTACGGACCGCGGTGGTACCGAACGAATGCCCTGCGCCGTCTGCACGCTCCTTGAACAGGCCGAGCAGTGGCAGATCCTTCTCGCCCCCGACTGCGCTCGCACGCTCGTGCCACTGCTTCGAGGTCACCGCGACGGTGTCGAAACCGACGCCACCCACCGGTGACTTCATGTTGGGGAACCACTGGCGCAGAACAGGGTCGGAAGTGTCGAGGAAGTTGGGTTCGAAAAATTCTCCGCCGATGTAGCTTTCGACGGTGCACAGACCGACGCGTCCCATCGTCTTCATCAGGGACTTCTCGGCGGCCTTCGCGAAGCGTCGGAACGCGGCGTCCGGGTCAGCGGCGAACTTCTCCTCGGCTCTCAACTGAACGGACAGCGGGTAGACGGCGGAAGCGCCGAAACCGAGTGCGGCCGCAACGTGGTGTGAGGACTCGATCTGGCCGCTCTCGACGATGAGAGAGACGCGCAATCGCAGGCCCGCGTCGATGAGGCGTTGGTTCAATGCTCCGACGACCATGATCGCGGGAAGTGTTGCGCGCTCGTGAGATACGTGGCGGTCGGTCAGGACTGCGATTCCGCCCTGTTCGGCCGCGAAGGCTACAACAGCGTTGCCGAGCGCGGTCATCGCGTCGACCATTGCCTGCGCGTCACCCTCGGCGGGGTAGAGCATTTCGAAGCGGCGGTGCGGAGTGTGGTTCTGTTCGCGGATCTTGAGCATGTCCAGGTGCCCGAGGATCGGCGAGGCGATGACGATCTGCTTGCCCTGTCCGGGGGACATCTTCGCACCCAATGCAACCCTGAGAGTCATACCGTCCGCTTCCCGGATGCTGTCGAGGGGAGGGTTGGTGACCTGGGCGAATCGCTGCGAAAAGTAACGAGCCACGCCGCCTTCGCGGTCGCTGAATGCGTTGATGGCGTTGCCGTAACCCATGGCGGAGACCTTTTCGGCTCCGTGCGTGAGCATCGGATCCATCAGGAATTTGAAACTTTCCTGATCCAGGGAGTACGCCATGTAGCGCTGATGAACCTCGAAGGTGCCGTTGTAGCGGGTCGGGGAGCTGACTTTCTCCGCTGGCACGGTGGGAATGTCTTCGATCAGGATTCGCGATTGCTCCAGCAACGACTGGTAGTCGCGCTGAGCGGCAATCTTTTCCAGAGCTTCGCGGGCAGTGTAGGTATGGCGGTCTCGATGATCGAAGTACAACATTCCGCCGGCCTCGACGCGGCCACGGTGAATCACCGTCTCGGGTGCGAACGCGATCTGTCCGGCTTCGGAGAATGCGCACACGTAGTCGTGCGTCTCGATCGTGCGTAGTGGACGCAGACCGAGGCGATCCAGGCGCGCACCGATGATGGTGCCGTCGCCGAACACCAGCGCTGCCGGTCCGTCGTTCTTCTCCTCGTACAGCGAGAAGTACTCGAACATCGCACGCACTGCGGGGGAGAGAGTGGTGTCGTTTTCCCAGGCCGGCGGCATCATCGAGACCACAGCCGTCACCAGGTCGACACTGTCCTCGATGACGCGTGCTTCCAGGGTCTGATCGAGTCGGCAACTGTCGGACTGGCCGGGCGGACGGACGATCGCACGTCGTTTTGCACTGGCGACAGCAGCTTCGGAGAGCCGATTCTTCTTGTCCGTGTTCAGTTCTCCGTTGTGAGCCATGAACCGGAACGGCTGCGCCATCGTGGGATGCGGGTCCGTGTTGGTCGAGAACCGCGTATGGAAGTACATCGTGTGCACGGCGTGATCGGGGTCGACCAGGTCGCGGAAGTACGGGATCACTTCGTCGGAGTTCAAGCGACCCTTGAGAACCTGAGTTCGCGCGCTGAGCGAGAGTGGGTACAACCCGCGTAGTGCAGGGGTGTTGTACGCGATTGCCTCGATGGCGAGCAGAGCTTCGTGCACGAGGCGATCGACTACCGCAGGCTCGGGGCGAGGAGTGGGCACCTCGAAAATCCACTGCCTGACCGGAAGTTGATGCGCGATCGCGGCCGGCCGAATCGCCGAGTTGTCGACCGGGACGTCGCGCACTGCGAGAGTGGTGAAACCGCGATCGAGAAGTTCACGTTCGACCAGGGCGGCAGCGCGAGCGTGCTCGGCGTCGTCGTCCGGAAGGAAGAAGTTGCCGACGCAGAAGCGTCCGGCGCGAAGGTCGGAGCGCCCGGTTACCTTGCGGAAGAACCGGAGGGAGAGGTCCACCGAGACGCCGCCGCCGTCGCCGACGCCCTCGGAGGACATACCGCCGCGGTGCGGAACCGAGCAGAGCGCTTCGCGGCCCTTGATCAGGACATCGTGGGTCTGCACGCCGTCCTTGCGCGTGATGAACCCGACCCCGCAACTGCTCTTGTCATCTGCGGGGTCGTACAAACCGACGATGGACGTGCTCACTGCAGCAACCTTCTCCCTGTCCTGGTTGCCCGGAGATTGTTCGACCGGGCAGATACGACGGCATGTATTCCGTCAGGGCAGGGCGTCGCTGCTTCGATGAAGCGGCACCCGAATGGGTTCAGACTACTGAGTAGAGGCTTACCTTAGTCAAGTCTGCTTGGTGTGACTTGGATCTGAGCAGGTCAGAGGGTTGCTTTGTAGGCAAGTGCGTAGGCGATCTTGCCCGGCTTGTCGTCTGTGTACGGCTTGGACAGCTTTGCGAACTCGCCCTTGGACTCGGCTTTGCCGTCGTTCCAGGCCGACAGGACGCCAAGATCGGTGGCAGTGAATCCGCTGTCGACGACGGCATCGCCTGTCAACGCTGTCTGTGCTTTGGTCACCGACTTCACGGTGCCCAGGTAGCTGGAGAGATCATCGCGATTCCAGTTGGTGAGGTCGACGGGCGCGGTGTCGCGGACCCAGGCGCCCCAGTAGAACTCCTGGAACGGAATCGTGCCTGCGGCGAATCCGATGTCGCGGGAGAAGTACATCAAGCTGCGGTACTTGTCGTCGGCGAAGTTGGCCAGGCCGACGCTCTTCGGCAGAGCCTGGACCGGTACCTGGTTTCCGTCGACGTCACGCGACCAGACCCACTTGTTCTTCTCCATCTCGGTCCAGAAGGCACCTTCACTCAAGCCGCTGAGGTTGCCGAGAACCCGCAGTCTCACGTGAAGGTCGGGACCGCCGTCGGCCGTCTCGATGAAGGACGTGAGGGTGTGGTGACCGTCGGTCAGATAGAGATCGCCGCGGGGTCCGACGACCACGGTCTTCATGGGCGCGATGCTCTCGGCGGTTTCCTGACCCACTGGAATCTGGCAGGTGAAGGACGACGGGTCCTTCAGCGTCGACGCCGCAGTAGCGGTCGCGGCCTGGATCTGGCCGTTCGCCTCACACCAGTCGTCGAACTTCTTGTTGATCGTGTCTTTTCCGAGCGTGTATCGCCCGAGCTTGTAGTACACCTCGTCGTAGCCGAGTGACGGTTGTGTCGCGTGAACGTCGCCGATGCGCACGTCCAGGAGATCACCTTCCTTGGCGCACAGGTACTCCGATCCGCCGGCGGAGCCTGAGAACGAACCGGTGGAGATTCCGCCACACGCGAGGGGAGCGGCGACAGCGGGTGTGCTGACCAATGTTCCGGCGCCGAGCAGTGCCAGTGTTGTGAGTGCCGAGATGGCGGAACGACGCATGTGGGGATCTCTCCTGATGATGGGTTCGCACGTGAAGAAGCTTGCGTCACAATCGCTCAGGGTGGTTTCGGACTTACTGACAACAGACGTCCGCGCGGTGGCTACCACGTGAATTCACGTCGTAACCACCGCGCGGTGAGCCGGTTGGTTGATCAGCCTTGCAGTTGATCAGCCCTTGTAGTTGTAGAAGCCCTCGCCGACAGCAACGCCGAGCTTGCCCTCGTCGATGTAGTTCTTCTTGATGTAGTCGGCGAATTCGCGCTGCTTCTCGCCGCCCTGGGAGGAGATGTTGTAGACGGTGGTCAACCCGACGACGTCCATGATCTGGAAGGGGCCGAACGGGGCTCCGGTGCCGATACGCCACGTCTTGTCGACCATGTCGGGATCGGCGATGCCGTCGATCAGCAGGTCGGAGGCCGCGTTGAGGAGCGGGACCAGGAGCGAGTTGAGTACGTAGCCCGCCTTCTCCTTCTTGAGTTCGATCGGCACCATGCCGATGTTCTTCGCGAACTCGACGACCTCGCGGTACACGGCGGGGTCGGTGGACTCGGTGCCCATGACCTCGGCAGTGTTGTTGACCCACACGTGATTTGCGAAGTGCAGTGCGAGGAACTTCTCGGGGCGGCCGGTGAACTCCTTGAGATCGCTCGGCAGAAGCGTCGAGGAGTTTGTGGCGAACACCGTGTGCTCCGGAGCAACCGTGGCAAGCTTCTCGTAGGTGTCGCGCTTGATGGCGATGTCCTCGGGAATTGCCTCGATGACCAGGTCGGCCTTGGCGACGGATTCGGCTAGATCGTACGAGTACGTAATACGTTGCAGCGCTTCGTCAGCCTTGCCTTCCTTGGCGCCCTCGACGTTCTCGGCCTTGTAGGCCGCGGCCAACGAGTCGAACCGAGCCTTGGCCTTTTCGATGACCTCGACGTTGATGTCGTACGCGACGACGTCGAAGCCGTGATAGGCGGTCTGATAGGCGATCTGTGAGCCGAGAACTCCGGTACCCAGAACGGTGATCTGCTTCAGTTCAGTCATTTTCGATCCTCAATCCTATTCGGTGGGTAGTCCGGCAAGCGTCAATCGGACCTGTGCGGCAACGATGTTCGTGAGTTCGTCAGCCGTGATCCGGTCCAATGCCGCGCGGGCTATTTCGAAGTGCAGCACGTTGGAAATCGTTCGCGCTGCAGTGGTTGTTCGGGTGGTGTGGTTGGGGTGTGCCTCGTGCAAGATTTGCGCAATCCGCGTTTGCAGGCGCTGCGAGAGTTCCAGGCCTTCGGCCCGGAAACACTCGCTGGGCTCACCGAACAACACCTCGCGTTGGTAGATGCCGGTGTTCTCGTCGTTTCGGCGACTTGCGATCAGCAGGGGTGAAACCAGCTCGAGCACACGATCTTCTGTGCCGGTCGACTTGGCTTCACGCTCTTCTCCCAATTCGATCTGCTTGCGGTATTCCGCGTTGTACACCATGAGCAGCAACTCGGCTTTGCTTGCGGCGTAACGAAAGAGAGTGCCGCCGGCTACATCGGCGCGGTCGGCAATTTCTTGAGTTGTGACTGCGCTGTAGCCCTTTTCCGCGAACAGTTCGGCAGCGGCGTCGAAGATGCGTGTCTGCTTCTCGAGTTTGTTGCGTTCGCGACGGCCCAGCTCTTGGTCCGGCTTCGTCATCCCGCTCACCTCGTTCCATTTCGGATCACGCTCATAAATGAGTCTACTCCGAAATATCGGGAGGGTGGAGTCTCCTCCGTCACATCACCGCAGTCCGCTGACCCAACCGGCGAACACGTCTGAGAACACGTCCGCTTCGCACGCATGCGCCGATTCGGGATAGGCGCACTCTGGGTATCCGGCGACGACGGCGGCAAGTTCGACGTTGCAACACTGCGCCAAGAGGCCACGCAGGAGATCCGCAACCGACCAACCCGCGACGGATACCGCAGGGATTCCCTCTTCCTCGTACACCTTCACCAGATCGGCGTGCCTCCAGGACAATTCCTCGGCCACCAGTGCATCAGGGTTGAAAGACATGGCGCGGTCGAGTGATCCGCGCAGAAGTGAGTGCGGATCGTCCTCGCCGCGAAGCCTGGTCGCGAGGTCCGCCGGCGCCTTCTGCATGACGAACATCCAAGGTTTGCCGTCGGGAAAGACTCCACCGAAGCCTGCCACGTTGAACGGTAGGTGGCTACTGAGAAAATCGGTCTCCACGTCGACGTGTTGATCGTCGCCCAGATGAATGAAGTGGCCGGAGGCAATTTCCTCGCCCATTGCCGGCTCAGCCCATGTGTTGTTCCACAGATCGGTCATCCGACTGCCTTCGGGAAAATCGAGAACCTCGAAGAGAAAACCCATGTCTCTACAACTCCCCGTCGAAGTGGGTGGTTACTCCACCGGTCAGTCGAGAAACCGTCTGCGCCGAGGTCGCGAGGACGACTCGGCTTGTCTCGAAGGTCATCTCGTCGCGTTCGGTGTCCTCCGATTCGGGATCTTCGGCGAGTGAGAAGTCGAGTTCCACCTCTCGATCGGTGCTGGAACAGACCGAGATCATCAGCCCGAGTCGTTCGTCGGTGAACGCCGGAAGCGATTTCTCGGGATGGAAGTCTGCGGCCGCGTGAAAGAAGAACGCCGCCAGCCGTTCGACGAATCCGTCGTCCGTATGTCGGCTGAGATACTGATTGAAGCGGTCGGGGCTGAGCAGCCCGACGTCGAAAACGAGTGTGGGTACGTCGGATTCGAAGACAGTGGCGGGAACCGCATGACTGCGAAGGAAGACTGCGGCGCCGCCGTATCCCGGCAACCTGAACCCATCACGCATCTGGTGTACTCCCGTCGCAGTGGTGTCCTGTCCACGCTAGGCCATTGCTCGGCCGCGTGCTGCCTACTCGAGTAGGCAGCTTGATGGAAGAATCACCGCCTATGACTGCTGTCCTGTACCCGCCCGTCGAGCCGTACGAGTCGGGGCTGTTGGAAGTGGCGGACGGTCAGAGTCTCTACTGGGAGACAGTCGGCAATCCGGCGGGCATTCCGGTTCTCTACCTACACGGCGGTCCTGGTTCGGGATGCACTGTCGGCGCCAGGCGTTTCTTCGATCCCGAAGTCTTTCGCGCAGTTCTGTTCGATCAGCGAGGCTGTGGGCGCAGTCTTCCGCTAGCGAGCAGTCCGGACGTCGATCTGACCGTGAACACCACGGCGCACATTGTGGAAGACATCGAGCGTCTTCGTGAGCATCTCGGTATCGAGCGATGGATCGTGACGGGACTTTCCTGGGGCGTGAGTTTGGGTCTGGTGTACGCGCAGGCGTTTCCCGCGCGGGTGCAAGCGATGGCCCTGGGCGCGATCACCGGCGGGACGAGGGTCGAAATCGAGTGGATCACCCGTGCCATGGGCCGGGTATTTCCGCGTGAATGGGAAGAGTTCGTGGCGCCGTTGCCGGTGGACGAGCGTGACGGAAACCTCCCCGCGGCGTACGCGCGACTGCTTGCCGATCCGGATCCTGTTGTGCGCGAGAATGCCGCGTTGCAGTGGTGCCGTTGGGAAGACGTGCACGTGTCGCTGATGCCGGGGTGGACTCCGAGTGTTCGATACCAGAATCCGGACTTCCGCCGGGTGATGACCAGGCTGGTTACGCATTACTGGGGTAACGACTGCTTCCTGGCGCCGAATCAGATATTGGACGGAATGGACCGTCTCGCTGAGATTCCCGCGATTCTCGTGCACGGACGGTATGACATTTCCGGGCCACTCGACACTGCCTGGGCGATCCACCGGCGTTGGCCGGGTAGTGAGTTGGTGGTACTCGACGACGCCGGGCATGGCGGCAGCGGATTCAACGAGGCAATCGTGGAAGCGCTGAATTCACTGGCTCATTCGGCCTGATCGAGTGCCCCGGCACGGGCCGCAGCCAGCGCGCCGGCAGCAGCACGATCGGCAACCGACTGGTCGACGGGTAGATCGGCGACCAGCAGGCGATAGTAGATGGGTGCGGCGACGGCCGCCAGAAGATCAGCGGCCGAGACCTTCTCGGAGATCTCCCCGCGCTCGACTGCTCGGTGGACGACGATGTCTGCCAGTTCGTAACGTGCGGAATAGAACTCGCGCTTGAGTCTCGCGACCTCGGGCGTGCGGACCGCATCGGAGAACAGTGCAGCCACCAACGCGCCGCCCGACTCGCTGGTCACCAGTGCGACTATCGATCTGGCCATCTCGCGCAGGTCGGATTCGATGGAACCGGTATCCGGGATGGGGACGGTGGTTGCCGATACCTCGACCGCCGCGTCGGCCACCAACTGGGACAGCGTGCTCCACCGCCGGTAGATCGTGGTCTTGTGGACTCCGGAGCGGGTGGCTATGTCCTCGATGGTCATCGCGGCGAATCCGCGTTCGGACAATTCGGCCGCCGTGGCTGCCAGGACGGCCTCGCGCACCCTGGCACTACGCCCTCCGGGCCGTTGTGGTGTCGAAGTCATAAGCCAACCTTATCGCAACAAGGTGTTGTGTTAGCTGGAGGCACGTGGTTCACTGAGCTAATGCAACTGATCGTTGCATTAGAGATGAATTGAGGGGTGTTTTCCCATGTCATACGAATTTCCTGTCAATCACCGAGGTCTCTTCGAAGAGCGCGCAGGACAGTTTCTGAGCTTCGGGCTCCCCGTCTCGGATCTCGAGGAACTGCGCGCGTCCATCCACTCGACCTGGGCCGACGCGCCGGGTGGTTGGTCGTACGAGTGGTCGGCGTTGGCAGCAAAGTACTCCGCCGACGGCAATCATTCACTCGCGGCGATGATCTACGGAATCGCCAAGTTCCCCGTCCTGACCAACGATTCGCGGCGCCGGGCCCTGCAGAATCAGGTGGACGAATACGTCAAGGCAGCAACGGGATTCGGGCTCGAGTTCGAGCGTCGAATCCTGTCCCTGCCCTACCGAAACGGCGAGATCGAGCTACCGGTACACATCCTCTCGGCGGACGGACGGTACGAAGACGCACCCGTCCTGTTGCTCAGCGGCGGCGTCGACGGCTGGAAGATGGACATGCATCCGTTGGTCAGTGCGTTCGCGAAGAACGCCGGAGTGACTGTTGTTGCCTTCGACCAGCCGGGAACTGGTGAATCACCGGTTCCTCTCGACGCTTTCGGTGACGAGGTGATCGACGGACTGGTGGCGACGGCTCGCGCCCTCGGCAATGGCCAGGTGGCACACCTGGGAGTTTCCTTCGGTGGCAACTTCGCCGTGCGGTCGGGGTTGACCGGCGCCGTCGATGCGGTGATCAACATCGGCGCCCCGGTCAAGGGCGCGTTCGAGACCGCGAACGCGGAGCGCCTGGTCTACGGCATGGGTGACATCGTCGGAAACGCACTGGGTTTCGATGCGCCGGCAACCAAAGATGCACTGGTACAAGGTCTCCGTGCTTTCGATCGCAGTGCCTTGATGACCGCAGACGACGGCCGGACCCCGATGCTTGTGGTCAACGGGGCCGACGACGTTCACATTCCGCTCTCGGACACCACTCTCTTCGAGGAGCGCCCGAACACGCAGGTACACGTCATCCCGGATGCGGGGCACTGCGCAGTGACCAAGCTGCCCGAGTTGACGCCGATGATGATCGACTGGCTACGAGATGCCCTGTCAGGAACCGCTCCACGAACCGGTCGATGATCCGCCGCCGAAGCTGGCAAAACGATACGTCGCAAGAACGGCTTTGTGATCGGTCGGCCACGGCGTCGGCGAAGCGATGAAGTTGTCCTGGGAGTTCTCTTCCACTCTTTGGTTGTGCACGATCGTCTTTCGCGGGCCGATGATCCCGACGGATCCCAGCTTCAGGTCCGAAGCGCGATCGGCGAAGATGTAGTCGATCCGATCGCGTTCGTCTGCCTCGGGTGCCCAGGTGAGCTGTGAGGTGTCGACGTCGGGATTGTCGGACGGCCAGGTGAAGCCCGGGTGTGTGGCCGGGTTCGGGTACTTACTGCGGTAAGCGTCGACGAATCCGGCTTGGTCGAGCAGGCGGGTGGATTCCCAAGGAACGACTACACCGTTGTGGTCGAACAGATTTCGCGTGCCGTCGGTCCAATCCAGGGCCGACGGTTCGTTGAAATCGCCACCGAGGATGACGGATCTGCCCTTGGCCCGTTCTTTTGCCGCATCGTCGACGAACGTCGAAATTGCCTTGGGTCGTCCCGAATTGATGTTCACGCGCTGAACCGTCTCGGGGTCCGTGACCGGACCGGACGGCATCTTGTTCCAGCCGAACTCGGAGAACTCTCCGGGCTTGGGAACACCCGCGCCGTATCCGCGCGGTAGATACGTCGCGTAGGACGTGTAGGCCAGATGTGCCGAGTAGGCGGCGATTTGTTTGCCGTCGACCGTCACGACTGCCTTGATCATCGAGTTCAGGTCGGCTGTTTCCTCGATCGGAAACTTGGAGAGAATCCCCACGTCGGAGGACGCTGCTCCGTAGAAGGTGGTTCCTGATTTGGTCAGCATGTCCGCCAATGCAGTTGTCGCAGTGCCGGCTTCCGACAGGAGAACTATCGACGCCTGTGTCGAGATGATCATGTCGGCGATCAGCTGCAGGCCACCGTTGATCTTGGTTCCGCCGTGCCATGTGTTGAGGGAGAGCACTTTGATCTCCTGCGCGGGGCTCGCCCCCGCGACGGAGGTATTGGCACCCAATGTAAATGCGCTCGCGGTGACTGTGCCCGCGGCTACCGCCATCGCCTTGACCATCTGGCGGCGCGTCAATCCATTCATCAAATCCCGGCTCTCGTTGTCGTGTGCTCGAACCCCCGGAAGATAATTACCATCGCTACCTAAACGGACAGTTAACCAATTGTAAAATGGCAGATTTCCACAGAACGCCGTGCGGGCAATAGTCTTCTGATCGTGGTACTCAGTGAGCGTTTCCCCGGTAACAAGACCTTCGCGAAGGTTCGTGTCCTGCCGCCGGTGGTGAAGCTGCTCCTCCTCTCGATGGTGCTGTTCAACATCGGGTTCTATCTGGTTGTCCCCTTTCTGGCGGTGCACCTTTCGGAGGACCTCGGATTTGCGGCCTGGATTGTCGGCCTGGTCCTCGGATTGCGGATGTTCAGTCAGCAGGGCATGTTCTTCATCGGTGGAAGCCTCGCCGACAGGTTCGGCAAGCGTCCGATCATCCTGCTGGGCATAGCCGTTCGTGTAGTCGGTTTTCTGATGCTCGGTCTGGCAGAAAGCATGAGCGCCGTGATCGTCGGCGTGCTCCTGGTCGGCTTTGCTGCCGCGCTCTTCGCGCCCGCAGTGGAGTCGGCCAACGCGGAGTACGGACGCGAACTCGAGTCCGCCGGAGTTATGCGTCGTACCGATTTGTTTGCAGTGGAACAGATGTGCAGCCGCCTGGGAACAGTGATCGGTCCGGCGCTGGGAGCTGCTCTCCTGATGTTTCCGTTCTCGTGGACGGCGTCGAGCGCCGCGTTGCTCTTCGCGATCATGTGGGTCGGGTTCTTCATCTGGTTCCCCCGACCGGGCGATGCCCACGACGGCCCGGTGTCGACCTATACGCTGCGCGACGTCTGGCGAAGTGTCCTGACCAACAACAACTTTCTGCTCTTCGCGACGCTCTGCAGTTTTCAGCTGGTTGCGTACAGCCAGCTGTACCTGATGCTTCCGGAACAGCTCGAGCGCGGAATCGGTTCGCAGTCGGCGCTGGGATGGTTCTACGTGGGCGCGGCGGTGTTGGTGATCGTCGGGCAGGGACCGACGGTCGCGGTTGCCCACCGCATCGGGCATCGGCGCGCGATCACCTTCGGGCTTGTGCTCATTTCGGTGTCGTTCCTGGTTCCGCTGGTCACCGGCGTCGACTCCGCAGCTTCGGCGTCGACGCAGATAGTCGGTCTGGCGGTGTGGATCGGGCTGCTGCACCTGGGACAGATGTTGATGGTGCCGCCGATGCGAGACACCATCGCGATCCTCGGTCGTGAAAGCAACCTCGGAGCGCACTTCGGCATGCTCAACACGATCGGCGGTCTGCTCGCGCTCCTGGGAACCGTGGGAGTCGGATTCGTGTACGACCTCGTCGACAACGGCCACGCAGCGCCGGCGTCACCATGGGTGATCGTTGCGCTCTGCGTGGCCGTGTCGGCTGTGGTGTTGTGGGTGTGGTCAGGCCGAACGAAAGTTATCGACCAGCGATCGTCTGATTGATCTTTGCGACGAAATCTTCCAGCACAAACGGAATGGTGAGTGGGTTCGGCATGGACACCGCGTCACTGACGATGGGGTCCAAGCTGATCAGGCCTCCGGTCTCGACCACGTTCAGATTGGTGAACGCCGGCTGCGACTCCATCTCGGCGCGAGCCTTCTCGTAGTTGTCGAAGAGCAGGTAGTCGCACTCGAGGAGGTCGTAGTTCTCGGCGGAGATCTCGTAGTTCAGCTTGCCCGCGAACCGATCCTTCAGTGCGGCAGGCGCCGTGAATCCCAATTGCGTGAGCAGCTGAGCCCGCGCTGCCTCGGGGCTGAACGCTCGCAGATTTCCGTCGCTCCAGCGAATGACGAGAGCTGCTGTCTTGCCTTCGAACTGGGGGTTCTCCGCGCGGGTGCGAACGATGAGGTCTTCGACTTCCTGGACCTCCTTCTTTGCCTGCGCGGGAACGCCCACAGCCGTACCGATGCGGGTCGTGACTTCCTGCCAGGGCAGAACCCAATCCGTCTGATCGGCGGCGTGCAGCACCGTCGGCGCGATGGCGCTGAGCTGCTTGTACAGATCCTCGTCGATCGCGTTGTTGACGGCGATGATCAGGTCAGGCGCTGCAGCCACGATCGTTTCGATGTCGAAATCGGTGGTGGCGTTGGCCAATGGCGTCGGCTCGGCGCCCTGGACTGCGGAGTCGGCCCAGACGCCGATTCCGTCGTCGGTCGATCCCTTCCACACCGGGACCAGGACGGGCGTCAGCCCGAGGGAAAGCAAAACGTCCGCGTCGCCGATACCGACCGCTGCGATGCGGCTGGGTGCCTGCTCGATGGTGGTGGAGCCGAACTTGTGGTCGATCGTCACAGGGAAGGCGTTGGCCTCGGCGTGAGCACCTTCGGTGCCGGGAGTGGATTCGTCCTTCGCGCTGTCGCCACAGGCAGCAAGGGCGAAACCGGCTGCTGTTGCGAAGGTGACGGACAGCATGGCACGGCGGCTCAACATAGGGTTCACGGCAACCTCGGGTTTCATGGTTATGGGACCCTAACCATAGTGGAGTTGCTGTGTCGGCAGTGTTTGTTAACCTCCGCCCATGACGGCGGTTCTCGACTACACATCAGCAGGACCGTTCACCCGCATCGACGGGGTGGACATGCTCGCCCTCGAGTCGCTCCCCACCGACCCCATGCAAATATGCCGGGTAGTGCCGTACCTGGTGGTCCAACCCACCGATGCACGGTCGCTGAATCTGCCCACCGACCGATTCGACGAAAACCAGATCCGGCCGGCAAGCGTTCTGCTTCAACGCCTGCTTGCGCTCGATCCGGCACCGGTGACCTCCGCCCGAGAACCCGACAAGCGGCTCGTCGGAACCTGTCGGCACTTTGCTGTTTTGAGTTGTGCGTTTCTGCGCTCTCGCGGAATTGCCGCTCGCGTCCGCTGTGGTTTTGCCACCTACTTTCAACCGGGACAGGGCGTGGACCACTGGATCACCGAGTACTGGGACGACGCCGGCAAGCGGTGGATCCGCATCGATTCGGAGATCCTCGGACAAAACGTCCTTCCTCACGCCCATAACCTGCAGCCGGGAGAATTCCTCAGTGGTGGTGAGGCGTGGCTGGCGTATCGACGCGGCGTGATCGACGGGTCCCAGTTCGGGGTGTACGGCACCGAGAACTGGGGGCCTGCCGAGATCCGCGGCAACGCAGTGAAGGATCTTGCCGCGATGAACAAGGTCGAAACTCTGCCGTGGGACGAGTGGGGTCGTATGACGGCCGCCTACGACGGAAAGACAGGCGCCGACTACGACCTACTGTTGGACGATGTCGCCGCGGTGTGCGCCGCCGACGATCCCGTTGCCGTGCGAGCACTGTACGAGCACGATGACTTGCGCGTGCCGGACAAGCTGATTCGTTTCTGAGATGCTGGTGCGATGAATCCGGAGCATCGCCAACTCGATTACGGACTTCGATTCGACTGGGGGTTGCGCGGCGCCGAAGCGATTGCTGCCGGCGTCGATGTGGCAGTGGTGGTAGACGTTCTCTCGTTCACGACGACGCTGAGCGTTGCCGCCGACGCGGGAATCGACGTACTTCCCTTTTCCTGGAACGACGAGCGCGCGGTCGATTACGCGCGTGATGCCGATGCGGTCCTGGCGGTGAGGCGGAGCGTAGCCGCGGAGGGTCAGATCAGTCTGTCTCCCAAGACGATTCGCGAAGCCGAGGTGTCGAGTCGGCTGGTGCTGCCGTCGCCGAACGGGTCGACTATCGCGTTTGCGTTGGCGTCTCAGGTTGCGGTGTGTGTCGGCGCTTCGTTGAGGAACGCTTCCGCCGTCGCGGATTGGATTGTGCACGAACATGGTTCGAGATCGAGGGTTGCGATAGTCGCGTCCGGTGAAAAGTGGCCCGGTGGAGAGTTGCGTCCGGCGGTGGAGGATCTGTGGGGCGCCGGTGCGGTTGTCACGGCGTTGACCGCGAGTGGTTGGGAAGGGTCCCCATCGCCCGAGGCGCAGATGGCGGCGACTGCCTGGACGGCGGTGTCGGATTCGTACGAGGAACGGTTACGGGACTGCGCCTCAGGGCGCGAGTTGATCGTCATGGGGTTTCCACACGACGTCGCCATCGCCTCGGAACTCGACGACAGCGACACCGTACCTGTTCTCGAAGATCGTGTGTTTCGAGGTCAGCGCACCGGGCGTCGGTTGAACAAACTCCGCGCCCAGAGGTAGGAGAGGAAGGTGATTGCGACGCACCATCCGATCGCGAGTATCGCGTTGTTCCCGATAGCTTCGCCGAGAAGAAGTCCTCGAAGAGTCTCGATGATCGGAGTGAACGGCTGATACTCGGCAAACCATCGCAACACGGTCGGCATCGAGTCGGTGGGGACAAAGCCGCTTCCCAGGAACGGCAAGAGGATCAACACCATTGGAAGGTTGCTGGCCGTCTCGACACTCTTGCTGACGAGGCCGAAGGCGACCGACAACCAGATCATGGCGATGGAGACCAGGACGAGGAGTGCAAACGTCGCGGCCCACTCCACGAAGCCTGCAGTGGGCCGGAAGCCGACGGCTATCGCTACGGCGATGACGACAACGAGGCTCACGATCGTCTGAAGGAGGCTGCCGAGAACGTGACCGGTCAGGACGGACGTGCGCGTGATCGCCATCGTTCGGAATCGTGCAATGATCCCGGCGGTCATATCGGTTGCGACGGAGATGGCAGTACCTTGTGCCGCTGATGCCACGGTCATCAGAATGATCGCCGGTGCAACGTAATTGACGTACTCGGCTCGACCGCCACCGCCGGGGCCGAGGCCGTTCCCGAGCGTTCCGCCGAGCACGTAGACGAACAGCAGTAGGAAAACGACTGGCATTCCGACGAGCATCACCGTCATCGACGGATATCGAAGGATGTGTCGAATACTGCGACGCAGCATGGTTTTCGAGTCCTGATAGGCAAGCGTCATGGTGGTCATCGCGCGTCGGTCCTTTCGGTGGCGGTCAGAGTCAGGAACACGTCGTCCAGGTCGGGTGTGTGCACGGAGAGTTCCTTGACGTCGATCGAGTGAGCGTCGAGTTGGTCGAGAAGAGAGCGCAGCGAGCGGACACCCCCGTCGCTGGGGACCTGGAGGACATAGGCGGCATCGTCACGTGAAGATTCGTCGAAAACAGCTGCAGCAGAATCGAGCTGATCTCGGTCGAAGAAGTGAAGACGAATGTGGCCGCCGGGGATGTGCCGTTTGAGTTCCGCTGCCGTACCTTGGGCGACGATCCGTCCCTGATCGAGGACGGCGATGTGGTCGGCCAGTTGATCAGCTTCCTCGAGGTACTGGGTCGTGAGGAAGATGGTGACACCGCCCTCGACCAACTCCCGGATGATCTGCCACATGGTGCGTCGGCTCCGGGGGTCGAGGCCGGTGGTGGGCTCGTCCAGGAAGATGATCTCCGGTCGTCCGATCAACGTCATTGCCAGGTCGAGCCGTCGACGCATGCCGCCCGAGTAGGTCGACGCCAGCTTGTCCGCGGAGTCGATCAGATCGAACTTCTTCAGGAGTTCTTCAGTGCGCGTTCGACGTTCGTCCTTGCCGAGATGGTGCAGGTCGGCCATGAGGAGAAGGTTTTCCTCACCGGACAGATAGTCGTCGACTGCTGAGAACTGCCCGGTGACGCCGATGCGCGAACGCACCGCGTCGGGATCGTCGGAAGGGTTGTACCCGGCGATGCGGATGTCGCCGCCGTCTGCGGGAACGAGGGTCGAGAGGATTTCCACGATGGTGGTCTTGCCGGCGCCGTTGGGGCCGAGGAGTGCAAAGACGGTTCCGCGGTCGACGGAGATGTCGATTCCGTCCAGTACCGTCTTGTCGTCGTAGGCCTTCTTCAGGCCCGTCGCGGTGATGGCTGGTTTACGGGACATCAGCGTTCCTTTCGCTAGATCTTCTTGTTGGATTCTTCTCGAGGCTCCGAACGTCGAATGACGATGTCGCCGTAACTGGTGTGTGCCCGGACGTCTACCCGGCGTTCAGTGGAAGCCGGACCGTGCGTGGCATTCATCTGGTTGTCGACGCGGCCGAAGGACGTATGAGCGTCGAATCGCGCGGCGGTTCCGGATCGAACACCGATATGGATTCGTCCGGCGGCCGTCTTGGCGGATACGACTCCACTCTCGATGGCCTCGAAGCGGATGTCGCCGTTGGCGGTTGCGGCGCTCGCATCGGATTCGGCATGCTCGACGGCGACGCTTCCGTTGGCGGTCTTCGCCTTCAGTGCGCCGGTGATCGTGCCGATGTTGATGTCGCCGTTGGAGTTCTTGACCTCCGCGTTGCCGTCGACGCGGCCGATGCGGATGCTTCCGGACCCGGTGCTCGTGTCGATGTCACCGGCCACGTGCTCGACGATGATCGCGCCGGCCCCGGTGCTGATGTTGAGCGGCCCGGTGGTTTCCAGTGTGCAATCGCCCGCGGAAACCTTCACCCGTGATCGTCCGAGAGTGCCTTCGCTACGGAGGTTGGCAACTGCGGCAGTGCCTTCGAGTTCCGAGCCGGAGGGAAGCTGAACGGAGATGTCCACAGATCCTGTCTTCCCGAAGATGCCGAGGCCGCGCTGTTTCGGAGTCTTGATCTGCAGCCGGCCACCTGCGAATTCGACGCGTGTTTGTTCGGCGACTCGAACGTCGACCTCGCGAGACGAGTTGCTGGGCAACACTTCCACGACAGTGTCGTTGCGGCTGCTCGCCGTGATCCGGATGTGTCCGACTGCCACGTCGAAGTTCAAGGTGATGGGGTCAGGTGTGCTGAATGTAGGCATGGTGATACTCCCGATGAGGTTGTCTCGGTTGATGAAAGAGGGTGGTGCGAAAGATGAAGCCGGTGTCAGTGCACCCAGCCGCTGAAGCTTTCGGAACCTTGGGACGTGCGCTGTCTCGGAGTGCTTCTGTTCGCGCCGCCTTCCAGAGCCGTTGCAGCCGAGCGAACCAGCCACGCGTTGACGGAGATCCCGGCTTCCCGGGCCGCCGCCTCGATCCGGTCTTTGAGGTCTTGCCCCAGCCGCAGGTTGATTCGAGTCATCGAGGCGTCGTCGGACTCCGTGACGGGGCGCGGTGCCGGAGTCGGGTCCTCTTCGACGGGGGCTGGAACCGGTTCACTGATGGCTGGTGCCACCACGAATTCGGGTTCGCGTCCCCGCAGGCGCAGGTCCACCGAACCCGGGGCGAGGTCACGCGTGATCTCGGCGGCTGCCGCAGACAATGCGTCGAGAAGGGTGAGTCGCACTGCTGATTCCAGCGGTGCGGTCAAACGATCGGCGAGTGCCTTTGCGTCTTCTCCGCCTGCTTCGGCCGCCACCGCGAGTTCGTGGCGAAGGTTGTCTACGTACGGTGTCAAGTCCATGGCATCACTATGGCACCACTTTGGTGCCACCGCAATAGTTTGGTGGCACATTCGTGTGAATTTGGTGAGAATTGCCAGGTCATCGGGGTGGTTGGCGATTCGGTCCGCGGCAGGCTGGCACACTCGTAAGGGTGAGTCCTGCCGAATCGAACCGCCGACGCCGCATCGTGCTCTGGATTGCCGGGGTGCTCGGCGTCGTGATCGTGGTTGGGGTGGTGGTCGTCGCGATCGCACCATCGCGGTACCTGCCCTGGGACACGGCTGAGTTCCCGGCGGTGGACGCGAGTGCGCTCACGTCTGATCAAGGTCGGGTGCTCGAGCTACTGCAATCCGAGCATGAGCAGGACCGTCCGGGCACCTTCTATTCCGACGGCATCGACGAAGAGTGGTGCGCCGACTTTGTCAGCTGGATCATGAGGGAAGCGGGTCGACCGTTGTCCAACCCGAACTCCGGAAGTTGGCGCATCCCGGGGGTGTACACCTTGCAGGAGTATTACCAAGGGATCGGCGCGTACGCCGAGAACGGCAGCGGGTACACCCCGAATGTGGGTGATGTGGTGATCTACGACAGTTCGAGATGGGTCGGTCAGCACACCAACATCGTTGTGGCAGTGGACGGCAACTCTGCGGTCACGGTTGGCGGCAACGAGTTCGGCAAGGTGCGGGTTCATGATCTGGACTGGCAATCCGACTCTGCCGTCGTGGGATTCGGAAAACTTCACCCCTGATCGTTGCTCTTCGGAGACAAGGCGAACCACCGCGCCGACGCACGTGCCTCGTCGCCTGCGTCGATGTGCAGCGTGTTCGTGCCGGTTCGCACGCTCACCTGCTCACCTCTCTTGATGGGCTGGGTGTACTCGATGATCGCGCGAAAGGGCCCGCTTCGTAATCTGTCGGGCAGCGCATCTTCCACGGGCTGCCAGTAGATTGCGTTGTTCACGTGATCGAAGGGGTCGAAATCGCTCGAGCGCAACGGGAACGGCGTATCCGCTGACGGCGTCGTGTCCGGGGTCGGGTCGATCCACCGACGCCAGTGAAGATGCTGGTCCACGGCCGTCGATGCCAGGGCAGCGGTGAACTTCTCACTGATGGATGCCGGCATTCCCGTCTTCGGGTCGATGTTGATCCAGAACGCCTCGGTTTCGATCAACCCGCCGCCATCGGATCTGATGCGAACTCGCATCGAACACCACTTGTTCGACAGGCCTGAACACCAGCGCTGCAGGTGAACTCGATCCGGCCAGACGACCGGTTCGAGTACATCGATCACCGTTCTTCGTACCATCCACAGCGGGTGTGTATCCATGGCGCCGCGGTCGACGAGATTGTCGAAGCCCGCGTCTTGGAGGTAGCGCGCGATCGCGTCGAGGCGCAGTTGTTTGTCGGTGTGGATGTCACCCGTACGCACCGGCCACGAGGCCTGGAAGATGCTTCCGGTTGTCGGTAGTTCGGCCATCGCTACGTGGTCGTCGACTTTTGTACGGTTCATCGGATGTGGGCTCCCGGTGTTCGCTTGGTTGGGTGGCTTCACGCTTGCGTTACCCGATGGTGGGATCTTGAACCATCGGAGTTCATCGTTTTCTGAATCCAGTTTTCGATGTACTGTCGCACGTATGGATATCGAGGGCGTAGATGTGGTGACCAACGTGGCGGTGCTTGCGAGGTTCGGGCATGCACTGTCCGACGAGACTCGGACACGGATACTGCTCGAACTGAAGACCGCACCGCGGTATCCGTCCGACCTCGCTGAAACGCTGGCTGTGACCAGGCAGAAGCTGTCCAACCATCTGGCGTGCCTGCGCGGTTGTGGCTTGGTGGTGGCCGTCCCGGAAGGGCGCCGGACCAGATACGAACTCGCCGATGTACATATCGGTCGGGCCCTCGACGACCTGCTCGGGGTCGTACTCGCGGTGGATCCGTCGTACTGCCCGGACAGCGAATCAGAGGGGTGCTGCTGATGGTTGCGCCCGTTGACGGTGTCGGGCTCTCGACTGACCGGCGTGCGCTCTTGTCGAGAAGAATTCGCATCTTCGTGGCGATCACGATCAGCTACAACGTCGTCGAAGCGATCATCGCGCTGGCGGAGGGCACACGAGTGTCGTCCGCAGCACTGTTCGGTTTCGGCCTCGATTCGGTGATCGAAGTGTCCTCGGCGGCAGCTGTTGCCTGGCAGTTCTCGGCGCCGGATCCGACGAGCCGTGAGAAGGCGGCACTGCGAGTGATCGCATTCTCGTTCTTCGGGCTCGCTGCGTACGTCTCGTTCGACGCGATTCGGTCGCTGTTCGGTCTGGGGGAAGCTCGGCACACGAGCGTCGGAATACTCTTGGCTGCGGTGAGTTTGGCGATCATGCCGGCCCTGTCCTATGCGCAACGCCGAGCCGGTCGGGAGTTGGGTTCGCTGTCGGCGGTCGCGGATTCGAAGCAGACGCTGCTCTGCACTTACCTCTCTGCTGTCTTGTTGGTCGGTTTGCTGCTCAACTCGCTGCTCGGCTGGTCGTGGGCGGATCCGATTGCGGCACTGGTCATCGCCGTCATCGCGGTGAAAGAAGGCATCAACGCGTGGAAGGGTGATCCGTGCTGCCCGGTTGTGGCTGTGCCCGAGAGCGGTGACGAGTGCGACTGCTGCTGAGTGAACACAGGTTTTGTCGAGTGAGCACTCGCTGCGGTGCGTCAGAGCGGGTGTTCACTCGATGAAAGGCGTGCCGACTTCTGCGCGGCCCTTGATGTGCGCGGCGCGTTGCTCGAGAAGGCGCCGCAGATACGGGCCGACAGCCAACCTCAGCGCCAGGTGTCCGAGCGCCCCGAAGGGGGCCGTAACCGTGAAGCGGTCATGCATCCGCGTCCACCCACCCGGCTGAACGTCGAAGACGTGCTCGTGCCGCATTGCGGCAAACGGGCCGCGGACCTGCTCGTCTGTGAACGAGTACGGACGGTTGTACTGCGTGATCCGGCTTGTCATCGAGAATCTCCACCCGAGATGCCGAGCAGTGAACGACACCTCGTCGCCCTCTCCCAGCGTCGATCTACCCGTACTCGTGACTGCCACCTCATCTGTTGCGCGGAGCGAGGCCGAGTGTTCGTCCATGTCGAGTTCGAGATCGAAGATCACCGCCGGTGGAGCATAGATATCGGTGATCACGACTACGGTGTGTTGCACAGTGCCAGTCTGCCAACATTGGTTTGCGATCCCGGCAAACGGGTACGGGTCGGTGACCTGCGGTTCATCCGCGACGGGTGATGTTTTCGCCTTCCAGCCCCTCGAGACTGAGTAAGGGAAGTGCATTCTGTCGAAAGGAACGCTGATGACTGCTCCACCGCGGGAACCCGCGAATCACCCTGTCCGGCAGGGTTTCGCGGTAGGTACGACGTTTGCAGCAGCAATCCTGCTGCTCACCGCAGGCATTGTCGCTCTGCTTCAGGGCATCGCGGCCGTTGCCGACAACAATCTGTTTGTCGTGGGTATCAACTACACGTACAAGTTCGACATCACGACGTGGGGTTGGATCCACATCATCTTGGGCATCATCGGGATCGTGGTGGCCCTCGGCCTCTTCACCGGTGCAGTGTGGGCCAGGGCGGCGGCAATCGTCATTGCGTCGCTCTCGATCATCGCCAACTTCTTGTGGATGCCGTATTACCCACTGTGGTCGATCCTGGTCATCGCGCTCGATGTCGTTGTGATCTGGGCGGTCGCGACCTGGGACAGGGACAGAGTCTAGGCACCGAACAACCCGAGAGCAGTTGGTCCCGACCGAGTCGACTCGGTCGGGACCATCGCTCGTGCGTGGGACATTTCGACAGGGTGTGGCTCGGATCAGTCTGGGAGTCGACGCATTTCGGCGACGGTCAGGCCGAGGGAATCGAGACGGGCCATGATGCTCCGCATAGCCGTGTGGTCCGCGACGGGTCCGTACAAACTGGTGAACCCGCCGGCCGCACTGGCGACACTGAGTTCAGGAAATGCGGCCTTGACGCGGTCCGACACTTCGCCGTCGATGAGGAATTGATACCGAGTGGGAGCATTCATCAGTATCCGCTCCATTTCGTAGGGCCATGAGGTTCGAGAAGGCAGCGCTCCGAGCCTCGAAATCGCATGTCGTCAAGTGCAATCGGCGTCGCTGCCCGATCCAGGACTCCGCATCCGTGGGATCCAGTCTTACTCCCGTACGCGCTCGGGGCGTCATCCCCTACGGGTGAATGTCGTCGCGGGTCCGTTCATCCCTTTTGTGTGAGGCTCCGTAGAGTCGCCACCCCTAGTGTCGACCGGGAGAGAGAGAAGAGGTCGGCATGGGATCTGTCATCGGGGATCTGTTACCCCTCGCGGTCGGCGTTGCGGTATCGCCGATCCCGATCATCGCGGCAATCTTGATGTTGTTGTCCAAGCGTGCCGGCAGCACGAGCGTCGGGTTCGCGCTGGGCTGGATACTGGGAATCGTCGTCGCCACCGTGATCTTCGTGCTTCTGTCCAGCAAGCTCGGTGACTCCGAAGGTGATCCGTCAGCGACAGTGTCGTGGATCAAGCTGGCGTTGGGTGTATTGCTTCTTGCGTTCGGAGTCAAGCAATGGCGCGGACGCGGAGGCGAGCACGAAACCCCGAAGTGGATGCACGCCATCGATGACATGACCGCTGTCAAAGGCCTCGGCTTGGGCTTCGCTCTGGCTGCGATCAATCCGAAGAATCTGATGATGTGTATCGCGGCCGGAATCTCGATCGGATCCGCGTCATTGGGCTCCGGAGAAGTTGTTGTCGCCATTCTGGTTTTCACGATCATCGCGGCCTGCACAGTGTGCGTGCCCGTGATCGGCTACCTCGTTGCCGCGGAGCGACTGCGTGGTCCGCTGGCCAAGCTGAAGGTGTGGTTGCAGGAAAACAACGCCACGGTGATGAGTGTGTTGATCCTGGTTATCGGTGTTGTTCTCATCGGCAAGGGCATCGGCGGTCTCTGACAACTGGAGGTAGTTATGGGATCGCTGCTACTGCAACAGATCCCGCTGGCGCTCGGGATCATCATGAGCCCGCTGGCGGTTGTCGCCGTTGTGGCCGTACTGTTTTCCGAACGAGCGCGTATCAACAGCATTGCGTACCTGATCGGGTGGTATCTCGGAATAGTTGTCGCGCTGGCCGGTTCGTACGTCATCTTGACCGCACTCCAGGTTCATCAGCGCACACACCCTCCGCTGTGGGTGCCCGTCATCCATCTCGTTCTCGGGGCAACTCTGCTGGCGGGTGCCTGGTTCGTCTACTCACGCAGTCGTCGCGGGGTTCAGGCGATGGCGGCTGCAGTTGCCCCTGGCGACGTTGTGGCTGCGGCCCCTCAGCTGCCGAAGATGCTGCAATCGGTTGAGCACTTCCAACCAATGCGATCCGGTGTGCTCGGTTTCGCGCTGTTCGTTCTCAACCCCATCGACATGTCGTGTGCCATCGCAGCAGCGATGAACCTTCGTCTCAGCACCGTGGCACCGACGTCGCAGATCGTCTCGGCCGTGATCTTCTCGCTGGTGTCCGTGACCTCGGTCGCGGTACCTGTTGCCCTCCTGCTGATCAAGAAGGACGAGGCAACCGAACCGCTGCTGAAGATCCGCACCTGGATAGCCACCAACACGCACTTGCTGAACGTCGGGCTCCTCGTCCTGATCGCGGCGATGCAGATCAGTAAAGGGGTGCAAGGACTATGAGTGCTCCGCACACGCGGACCTGGTGGGTCTTCGGATCGTTGTCCGACTATCAACGCGCTTGGCTTCGCCCCGACATCATTGCGGGCCTTACGGTGTGGGCTGTCCTTGTTCCGGAAGCGCTCGCGTACGCCACCATCGCCGGAGTTCCGCCGGTGGTCGGGCTTTATGCTGCGGTTCCGTCATTGATTCTGTATGCAGCAGCCGGCAGTTCGCGCCATCTGATCGTCGGGCCGATGTCGGCGACCGCAGCGTTGTCCGCGGCGATGATTGCGCCATTGGCTTCAGGAAACGACGGCCGATTCATCGCGCTGTCGGCGGCATTGGCGATCGTGACCGGGCTCGTCGGATTGCTCGCAGGATTCATGCGCCTCGGATTCATCGCGTCCTTCATCTCCGAGCCGGTTCTCAAGGGATTCATCGTCGGTCTGGCGCTCACGATCATCATCGGTCAAGTACCCAAACTCCTGGGCGTGGACAAGGGTGAGGGAAACTTCTTCGTCCAGACGTGGACAGTGGTGAAGGAACTGGGTGAGGTCGACCTACCGACCGTGATCATCGGATTGCTCAGCCTGGCAATGGTCCTGGGCGTCAAGCGATGGCTTCCGCTCGTACCGGGTTCGCTCCTCGTCGTGCTGCTGGGCATTACCGCAGTAGCGTTGTTCGGCCTCGACGATCGTGGCATCGACATTGTCGGACACATCGACTCGGGCCTGCCGTCGATGGGCCTGCCGAACGGTGTGGGAGCTGAGGACTACCTCGACCTGGTCGGACCGGCGGTCGGCGTTCTGCTCATCGGTTTCGCCGAAGGTCTTGGCGCTGCAAAGACATACGCGGCCAAGGCCGGCTACACCATCGACGCCAATCGTGAACTGGCAGGACTGGGTGCGGCCAATCTCGGATCGGGTCTCTGCTCGGGAATGGTGGTCAACGGCAGCCTGTCGAAGACCGCTGTCAACGGAGGAGCGGGCGCCAAATCTCAGGTCAGCGGACTGGTGGTCGCGGCACTGACGCTGGTGACACTGCTGTTTCTCACTGGCCTGTTCGAGAAGTTGCCAGAGGCGACGCTCTCGGCTGTGGTCATCGCAGCAGTGATCGAACTGGTCGATTTCTCCTCCCTCGCAGCGCTGTACCGGGTGTGGACGAAGAGGTTGGGCAGTATCTACGGGCACGCTGCCCGGGCCGATTTCGCCGCGGCGATCGCGGCGATGTTCGGGGTTCTCCTCTTCGACACGTTGCCCGGTCTGATCATCGGAATCGCCGTCTCGATGTTGCTGCTCCTGTATCGAGTCTCCAAACCGCACGTGGCTGCTCTGGTCAAGGACGGTACGCGCTGGGTCGACATCAGTGGGCATCCTGATCTGAAGACACTCGACGGCGTCGTAGTGGTCAGGGTCGAAGCGGGGATGTTCTTCGCCAATGCCGATCACGTGCGTGATCAGATCACCGGTCTGGTGACCGCCGGCACCACCATGGTCGTTCTCGACGCCGAGACGTCACCGTTCATCGACGTCAGCGCTGCGCAGATGTTGGCTCAGCTTCGAGATTCGTTGGCACGCAGGAATGTGAGCTTCCGAGTGGCACGCGACATCGGGCAGTTCCGCGACGTTCTGTCCGGTGCCGACCAGGGCGCGCTGAAGGTCGACGTCTATCCGACCGTCTCGCAAGCGCTTGCAGGTCGAGACAACACCTCAGCGTGATGTCCATAGCCAGATTCCCAGGGGACCGGAATCTTTGGCCACTGATCCGACGATCGACGACGCGACAACCACGATGGCCGAGAAGATGAACAGCCAGCCGATGACGGTGAACATCACGCCCAGAAGACCGAACTCGTCCTGCGACGTCTTTGTCATTCGGGGGAGGAAAAGAGTGCCGGCCACGTGCAGTCCGGTCAGGCCCGTCGCGGTGAGCAATCCTGACCCGACGCACATTCGAGTGGTCATGCGATTGGCCGTCAGCAGCATGGGCACGGCTGTCCACACGAGTGCCCACACGACGTAGACCGCTGTGAATTCCAGGACTCTGCCCACTCCCGGAACACCATTCAGTTCACGGCACAGGGCCGCACCGACCACCGACGCGGCCACGACGCACACTACCGCGAACCACCGCCACGCCTGACGGAGTGTCGCCGTCGGCACGCTCCAGATCCGTCCGTACATCCGGCCGAGAGCGCGAGCGTAGGACGTGGAACTGATCAGCAGCATGAGCAAGCCGACAATCCCGAACGCTGCCGCGGTAGAGGTACTGGTCAATACGGTGTCGGGGAGTTGGACGCCGAGGTCGTCTTTGGCGGCATCAGCCAACGGCTTCAGCTTCTCCAAGGTCGACGCTGCAATCATGACCGGGAGCAATGACGTAAAGGCCTGGGCCGCCAAAGTCATGGCGCTGTCCACGAGCCCGACTTCGAAGACCCCGATGGTTGCATCAGTCGCCAACCGTCGACTGGGTGTACGTCTCGCCCACACGGTCAATCGATCGCGCGTATCGGAATACAGCTTCGGGGGCATGGAAGCAGTCTTGCTCAGATGAGTCCGCCGCGTCGTGCAGCCTTGAGCGCGTCGCGTCGGTTGCTCACTTCCAACTTGCGATAGATCCCGCGAAGATGCGTCTTGATGGTGTTGACGGAAAGGAACAGCGTGTCGGCAATGGACTCGGTGGTGTCTCCGGAAGCCAGTTCACGGAGCACGGTGTATTCGCCTGGCGTGAGGATCGGTGCACTCACCAATTCTTGTGGGCGAATGCGGCTACGTACCTGTTCGGCAAATGCTTCCTGATCGCCGAAATGTCCACTGAACTCGTCGAACACCGGTCGCAGGGATGCGCTGTAGTCGAGGAAGGGGCGTAGCAGGCTACCGGCTTCCGCGGCGCGCAGCGCTTTGTGGAGGGAGCGAAACGACTTGCGCTCGTGACCTGTTGCAGCGTGGATCCCGGCTTCGAGTGTCCAGGCGTAGACGTGATGTGCGAGCAACGGGATTTCGGAGGACCCGAGAGCTTCGGAAACTTCGACGAGTGCTTCCGCGAACTTGTTGGACGAGAAGGCGACGGCACCCCGTGCGAGATGTATCTCCGACGTTTCTCCGAATTGATCGGCTGCGTCACGCACGAGTCTCGCTGCCCATTCCACTTCGCCGACGGAAAGGCATGCGTGGACGACGGGTGGTAGAAGAGCCAAGGTCGCGAACGCAAAGGTACGTAATTCGATCGCGCTGAGCATCGCGTCGCGAACATCGGCGGCGGTCGAGCGTCGGTCGGTCGAGCCGTCGAGACTGTGAAGGCCGAAGGTTACGACGGAGTGCCACCCGAACACCGGCGCGCTGGCGCCGAGAACGTCTGTGCTCCGGTAGTTTCCGATTGTCGGGATGCGGTACGGGAGTTCGCTCGAAGCGCAGAGATATGTGGCAAAGGCGGCCACCGACGCGGACAACTCGTACTCCGCAGTCGTCGTGATGCGATGTTCGACCGCGTAGTCGAGAGCGTAGACGGAGTGAGCCCTCATCGCCCCGATGTCTCCGCTGAGAGAAGCTACGTAGCCCAGTCCGGTCAGCGACTTCAAGACGAATCGCGCCCTGCCCCGTATTGTCCCGAGTGCGACGGCTTGAGTGTATTCGACAGTCGCCCTGTCGAACTCACGTCGCAGTAAGTGTGCCGTCGCCAATTCCATGTGTGCGTAGGCTTCGATGTCGGAGTGGGTGCTTTTCTGCCGCCGCTCCAGACGTGCCGCCAGCGGCTCGTTGTCGGAAGTCGCCGTAACGCAGGAGATTTCCAGGCTCATCGCCAGGAACAATGGATCTTCTGCAATCGGTGGATGAGTTGCCTCGAGAAGATCGAGGCACGTGGTCGCCGAGGTCACGTCACCGGAGTGGAGGGCGGCCGCCGCCAGCACCAGTCGGGTGATCGGGGATTCCGAGACCTGCGTCGACACGGATTCCAGGACTCGCACGACGTCCCCGCAGTGCCCGTCGAGTACGAGGCCCAGCCCGCAGCGTTCGAGAAACGCGAGAATGCGGCATGGGTCTCCGATCGACACCTCGAGTTCGAGCGCCTCGAGTTCGAAGTGATTGCTTTCGAACCAGCTTGCTGCTCGCAGGTGTACGCGGTTTCTCTCGACGTGATCGACGCGACGGAACTCTGCCCGAAGGTGCTCGCGCAAGAGAGGGTGATAGCTGAACCACGTTGTGTGGTCGGCGGAATCGGTACGGGTCACGGGGAAGTTGAACTGAATCAGCGAGTCGATCTCGGATAGAGCGTTCGAGTCCGTCAGAGTTTCCGCCAGTTGGGCGGAGAAAGAATCGACTACCGATGTTCGCAACATGAACGAGGTGACATGTTCGGGCAAGGACGTCAGTACCTCGTCGACGAGAAAGTCGGCGATCGGGCGGGGTGTGTGCGTGAACTCGTTCAGTGCATCGCCGATGTCACTGCGGCCGGCCAGAAACGCGGCGGTCAGCCGAACGACGGCGCCCCACCCCTTGGTGAAGTTCTCGACGATTGCGAGTTCGTCGTCGCGCAGCGTGATGTCGTACTCGCCGAATATCGCGGTGATCTCGGAGCGATCGAAAGCGAGATCGGTGGATGCAAAGCGGGTGAGTCGGCCGTCGAGAGCCAGACGATGCCAGGTGAGCGGTGGTTCGTAGCGGGCGGCAACGATAATCGACAGGTTGCCCGGGGTCTGTGTGAGTATCCGATCGAGGAGACCGATCGACATCGGATCGTGGAGGGTGTGAACGTCGTCGAGGATCAACGTTGTTCGGCGCTCGTGCGTTTCGAGGGTTTCCGCAAAGTGCGCGAGCCACTGCTCGACGGGCGGCCTGGATCCGGTCTGCACGGGGAGCCTCTGGCCGGCCGCATCGACCGAGGTCGCGATCGCCTCGGCGAGGGATTCACACAGTATCGACACGTTGTTGTCGCGCTCGGCCAACGTCAGCCAGGCCAGCGCAACATCAGGGGAGGCTCGAGAATATTCGCGAGCCCAATCGGCCAGAAGTAGGGTCTTCCCCGCACCGGCCGGAGCCGAGAGCAACCCGACAGGCCCGGGGCCTGAGCCTTTGGTGGCAGTGGATGCGGTGAGTTTGCGGTGCAGGCGCGGACGCGCGACCAGTCCTTTCACGGCAGTTGGCGGGTGAAAACGACCGTTGAGTGCGGCGCCTGGCACGTGCGCTTGCCCGACGCGGTGAGCCGCGTCGAGCGTTACTGCAGCGGCATCACGAAATGGGCTGCTCATCCGACTCCTGTTCGACTGGCTGCACTGGACGTGACCGCTGGATCGAAATTTTGAACGAGTTAGATGATGTGAAACTACCCAATTCGGACACCAAATAAGCGTCCAAGTCGAAAATTCGGACCAAAGTCCCTGATTTAGTGGAGTGAATTTCGAACAATGAATGGTGTCGCCAGTTCTACCGCCCGAACGGCGGGGTGCGAGCAAACCTCGAATAGCGGTCGAATACCTTTTCCAGGCCCACGAGATCCGGATCTGACAACAAGGCTGCCAGAAGTACACGTGCCTGCCCGGCTCGAAGATCGGTGGAAAATACAGCGCCTGCGGCGATCAAGTCGTGCCCGCCACCACCGCCACCGTAAACCGGGGAGATTGGCCCCGAGGGCACCCGAGTTGTCACGGCTACCGGAATGTGAGCGCCTACGCAGTCTCGTACGGCCTCGACTATCGTCGGATTGGCATTTCCCGAACCGAGTCCGTCGAGAACAAGTCCCTGCGCCCCGGCGTGCACGCAGGCGTCGATTTGTACGCGGTCTGCCCCGGGATACACGGCGATGATGTCAACGCGGGTGTCCGAAATCGGATGCCACGGCAATGGTTCGGGATTACGCAGCAGGAGCGGATCGATGTGCACGCGGCGGAAGGCATCGAGTGCCGTCGTATCGGACTTTCGCGTACCTGCGGCTGGATGGACCGAACCGCCGAAGGCGATGAGGACACCACGCCCGTGTGACGAGATGTCCAGTCCGGCTGAGATCGCCGCGGCGAGATTCGAACGAGCGTCGGATTCGGGATGGTCGAAAGTGCGCTGCGCGCCGGTGAAGACCACCGGGCGTTGGTCGTCGTGGTGCAGGTCCAACAAGAACGCAGTTTCCTCCATCGTGTCGGTGCCGTGAAGCACGACCACCGAGTCGAGTTCGGGATCTTTCAATTGATCGGCTACGGCGTCGCGAACACGATCCATGTCCGCGAAGGTCATGCTCGAGCTGTCCTTCGACATTACGTCGACGACTCGAAGCTCGATGTCGGTCTGCTCGTTGCCGACCAGATCTGCACCGGTGATTGCGGGCCGGCTGATTCCATGCGCATCCCGGGTGCTGGCGATGGTGCCACCGGTAGTGACAACTGCGACTTTCGACACTGTGGTCCTTTCACGTCAAGCTGCGGGGTGGTGGATGGCCAACTCGCGAATACGATTCCTGGCGGCGTACCAACCAATCATCAAGAGCGGTGCGATGATCGCGATGGATCCGACGGTCCACGTTCCAACAGGGTTGTCGAATGCCATCAACACGATAACGACCGCAAGAAAGACCAGTGTCGCGATCCCGGTGTACGGTGCGCCGAATATGCGGAAGGCAGGGCGAGTGACTTTGCCTTGTTTCGCAAGTTGCCAGAGCCTCAACTGGCACAGCACAATTACCGCCCATGCACTGATGATGCCCAGTGCCGCAAGATTGAGGACTATTTCGAAGGCTTGCGCTGGGACAACAGCATTGAGCCCGACGCCGAACAGGATGACCACGCCGGTGAGTGCGATTCCCCCGTACGGCACTCCGGCTTTGTTCATTCTGGCAGCGAAGGCAGGCGCCGAACCGGCCGTCGCCATCGAATGGAGTATTCGTCCGGTCGAATACAACCCGGCATTGAGGGAAGACAACGCCGCCGTGAGAACGACCAGATTCATGATCGCATCTGCGCCTTGGATGTTGATCGAACCGAAGAATGTGACGAATGGACTTTCACCGGCGTGGTATTCGGTGTACGGGAGCAACAGCGAGAGCAGCAGGACCGACCCCACGTAGAAGACGAGGATCCGAAGGATCACTGTGTTGATCGCCTTGGGTATCACCTTCCGGGGATTTTCGGTCTCTCCAGCCGTGGTCCCCACGAGTTCAATTGAAGCGTAGGCGAACACGACGCCCTGAATCACCACGACTGCCGGCAGTATTCCGTTGGGGAACAGCCCACCGTTGTCGGCGATCAGGCTGAATCCGGAGGAATGCCCTTCGATGGGTGTGCCGAAGAGTACGAAATAGACACCGAACCCGAGGAATGCGGTCAAGGCCACGACCTTGATCAACGCGAACCAGAACTCCAACTCTCCGAAGACTTTTACGGACACGAGATTCAGTCCGAGAACCAGCAACACCGCGATCAGAGCGAACATCCACTGATCGATGTGTCCCAGTGGCGCCCAGTACTTTTTGAAGAAGTTCATGTACAACGCCACAGCCGTGACGTCGACCACGGCAGTCATTGCCCAGTTCATCCAGTACAACCAGCCCGCAGCGAAAGCCATCTTTTCGCCGAAGAATTCGCGTGCGTAGGAAACGAAGGATCCGGAAGTCGGTCGGTGCATCACCAGTTCGCCGAGCGCCCTCAGGATCAGGAACGCGAAGAATCCGCACAGCGCGTACACGAGAACCAAGGCCGGGCCCGCCTGTTGTAGTCGCCCTCCCGCCCCCATGAAAAGGCCGGTTCCGATCGCGCCACCGATCGCGATCATCTGAATTTGTCTGGGGCCGAGCGCCTTCTGATATCCGAGATCCTCCTCAGTGGCAACTTCGGCGCGGCCTGTCTCTTCCCGTTCGACGGTCATCAAACCTCCTCCGCAACAGCGGTGGCATGAGGCTTCTCCCCCGAAACGCGGAGATTGGCGAGATGTTCGGGGCTGAGCAACCGATCGAGTTCCTCGCGGTCGAGCAGGCCGGCTTCGATTACGAGATCGGCGACGCGACGCCCGGAAATCAACGCCTCCTGGGCGATCCGAGTGGACGCGGTATATCCGATGTAGGGGTTGAGCGCGGTGACGAGGCCGATGGAGTCTTCGACTCGGGCGCGCAGCAGTTCAGTGTTAGCCGTGATGCCGAGTACGCACCGGTCCGCCAAAATGCGGCAAGCCGCACCGAGGTGTCGCATTCCTTCGGACAGTGAGTGCACGATGATCGGCTCGAAAGCGTTGAGTTGGAGCTGACCGGATTCCGCAGCCATCGTGATCGTCACGTCGTTGCCGATGACTTCGTACGCGACCTGATTGAGGACTTCGGGAATGACAGGATTGACCTTGCCCGGCATGATCGACGAACCTGCCTGCACCGGTGGAAGATTGATCTCGTTCAATCCGGCTCGCGGGCCCGAAGAGAGCAGCCGGAGATCGTTGCACACCTTGGACAACTTCACAGCGACCCGCTTGAGGACGCCGGAGAGGTGGACGAACTGGCCCACGTCTTGGGTCGCTTCGACAAGATCCGTTGCCAACACCAGCGGCAGTCCGGTCAGTGCGCCCAGGTCGGAACAGGCCACCTCGGCGTAGCCGGCGGGTGCGTTGAGGCCAGTGCCGATAGCAGTCGCACCGAGGTTGATCTCGTGAACGAGAAGAGCGGCCTCAGCCAGACGCGCCCGATCCTCCTCGATCATGACCGCGTAGGTCCCGAACTCCTGACCCAGGGTCATCGGCACGGCGTCCTGCAGTTGGGTGCGTCCCATCTTCACTGTGTCGGCGAACTGAAGAGATTTGGTCGTGAATGCGTTCTGGAGTGTAAGAAGTGCATCCAGCAGGTCATCGATCGCGAAGATCGTCGAGATATTCACGGCCGTGGGGTAGACGTCGTTGGTCGATTGGCTCAGGTTCACGTGTTCATTGGGGTGAAGCCGTTCGTAGTCGCCGCGCTGGTGGCCGAGGATTTCCAACGCGCGATTGGCGATGACCTCGTTCGCATTCATGTTCGTCGACGTGCCGGCGCCACCCTGGATGACGTCCACCACGAACTGTTCGTGCCACCGCCCGTCCACGATCTCCTTGCATGCCTGTGAGATGGCCTCCGCGCGCGGGCGGTCGAGGATGCCCAGCTTTTCGTTTGCGCTGGCTGCGGCCCACTTGACGTAAGCGATGCCGCGGATCAGATGCGGGTTCGTGGAGATTGTTCGACCAGTGATCGGGAAGTTCTCCATTGCGCGCAAGGTGTGGATACCCCAGTACGAATCGGCTGGAACCTCGCGATCGCCGAGCAGATCGTGTTCTGTTCGCGTTTCGAGCACTTGATCAATTCCTCGTGTCTCTTCGCGCAAGCATCACTCTGCGCGGTGGGTGTATTTCGGGATCGCAGCGCTGACGGTCGAGTTATAGTCCCGCCCAGCTATCGGGCTATCAGGCTGTCTGACAGGTGTAATTGTTACCTCGCTCACTCCGGCACGTCAACCCTTCATCAAGTGCGATGTTTGACGCGGGTCTTCGGCAGTCGCAACAATGACGGCATGAACCTGTCAGACAGCTGGGCCACCAGGCGACCCGTCGCCTCGCGGGTGAGTGCTGCCGAGGCGGTTCTCGCCGACCTCCGTGCCGCAATAACCTCCGGCGAACTGGCAGTCGGAGAGCGTCTCCCGTCCGAGGCGTCCCTGGCCGAAAGACACGGGGTCAGTCGATCGGTCATCCGTGAAGCCCTGCGCTCGTGCCATGCCCTCGGGCTCACCGAGACGAAATCCGGGCTCGGCACCTTCGTCGTCAGCGATTCGATAGCGCGAGACCTCGACTTCGGCAGCTACGCGGCCAACGAGTTGGTCGAAGCGCGGCCGCATGTCGAAATTCCGGCCGCAGGATGGGCTGCCCAACGGCACACAGGGGAGGAGCTGACGGCCCTCCGCGGACTGGTCCAGCAGATGCGTGACGAGGATGATCCGCTCGTATGGGTCGCACTCGATGCGCAGTTCCACGGACTGATCGCGAAAGCCAGTAGGAATCGGGTCTTCGAGTCGGTAATCGTCGATATCCGTGAAGCGTTGACAAGGCAGTCCGAGACACTCAATCTTGTTGCCGGTCGCCAGGAAAGGTCGAACGAGGAACACGAACGAATAGTCGAAGGAATCGCATCCGGCAGTTACGACCACGCCTCCAGAGCGATGGCCGAACACCTGGACGCCGTCAGGATGACGCTCGAAACACTTGTCCAAGAAAGTAATCCGCTGTGACGGCGCTTCCGGGTAGGTCTGTCCTCGTCTGCGCAATCTTCGCGGTATCAGTGACCGGGGCGTTGGCCGGCTGCAGTTCGTCCGACACCCCGCTGACGCCGACAACCGCGGCGTCAGCACCAACAACGGCAGCTGTACCGCCTACGGGTGTAAATCCACCATCGACGCCGGAATCCGAACGCGCGCTCTTCGATGCTGTGGACCGCAATGATCCCGCAGCTGTTACCGCGGCCCTGACTGCCGGCGCGAACATCGAAGCGCGCGGCGAGGGCGAACGGACTCCACTCGTCGAGGCCACCAAGAACAACGCCGTCGCTGCGGCTTCTACGTTGATTCTTGCCGGCGCTGACGTGAACGCGAAGGACTCCATGCAGGATTCGGCCTTCCTGTATTCCGGAGCCGAGGGTTTGAACGAGATTCTGGCGCTCACGCTCGCCCACGGCGCGGACGTCGACAGCGTGAACCGTTACGGCGGTACGGCGCTGATTCCGGCGAGTGAACACGCGCATGTCGAGACCGTCCGGATGCTGATCGCTGCCGGGGTTCCGGTCAATCACATCAACGATCCCGGGTGGACGGCGCTACTCGAAGCCGTTGTGTACGGCGATGGTTCGGCGCGCTATATCGACGTGATCACTCAGCTTCTCGACGCGGGGGCAGATCCCTCGATCCGCGATGCATCGGGGAAGACCGCGTTGGACAATGCCGAAAGTCGTGGTCAGTCAGACGTTGTGGCGCTGCTTCAATCGCGGAGCTGACGCCAACGAGTCGGGCTCAGCCCGTAGGCCTGTCGAAAGCGTCGGCTGAAGTGTCCGGCGTCGACAAACCCCGCCCGGTGCGCAACGGTCGCGATCGGCAGATCGACGGTAGCGGGTCGAGCCAGTTCGTCCCGAGCCTTCTGCAGGCGCTGGGTGATGATCCACTGTTCGATCCGAAAGCCGTTGTCCGAGC
Source organism: Rhodococcus sp. C3V (assembly GCF_029269915.1). Lineage (NCBI taxonomy): Bacteria > Bacillati > Actinomycetota > Actinomycetes > Mycobacteriales > Nocardiaceae > Rhodococcus > Rhodococcus sp. C3V. The sequence goes on along the minus strand of NZ_JARJBE010000005.1, from coordinate 211,401 downwards.
AGATCTTGTACAGCTGTCGCAGTGAGATGTTGTGGGCGTGAGCAATTCGTGCGGGGTTCAGTGTCGGATCGTGAAGGTGTTCACGGATGTATCGACGGATCGAAGTCATGGCAAGGGCCGATCTCGGAGCGGATGCGTCAGGATTCGCATGTGCGATCGAAGCGACCAAAGCACGTGCGAGTTCGATCGAGGCCTCGCCCAATTGTTCGGCGGCAGGATCGGTCTCCAACAGAGCGGCGCTGCGGAACAATTCACGAACGTGCGCGATCATCACGGGGTACAGATTGCTGTGATGAGGCCGGGTAGCTGCGTCCCGCACGGTGTCGATCGGCAGTCCCAGCCGATCCATCGGAACGTAGAGGCACTGGGAAGCGCCCGTTCCCGGCCAGGAGAAATCGTAGGTCGACGTCAGGTCCGTCATCAACAGCTCACCGGCGGGCACTCTGCGTTGTTCGTCGTGCTGATCTAGATGGCCGATCCCGATCTCCTGCAGGGCAATCGCAAGGACGGGCATCGACGCGGACCGGACGTGACGTGGTGTTCGGGTCAACCGCATACCGGTCGACTCGGAGCGGAACAGTGATGCTGCACCGAGGTTCCACACGTTCATTCTCGCGCTCACCCGTTCCGGGTTCTCCAAGTGGATTGCACACGGGACCGAGGCACGACCCATCGCGTCGACAAAGGCGTCCGCGCGTTGGTCAGGCTCCAACACGGAAGTATCCAGGAGCAAAGCCATGCAGCCCTGATACCCCGCGATGCGGACGCTCAACCAGAAGTTGTGCAGTGTGAGCTCGAAAGTCTGCACGGACAGTCACGTCCGTCGCAGCAGGTATTTCTAGGATCGAAACGGGCGTGTCCCGGCCTACCGCAGTTTCTCGCTTTTCGACGAGAGTGAAGGAAACGCATGAAGATCTCACGTGTATTCACCGCAGTTCTGGCGTTACTCATGACAGTCGCGGCTGGAGTGATCTTCGGCTCCGGCGCTGCGGTGGCGAGCCCCAAGCCAACCGTCGTTCTCGTCCACGGCGCTTTTGCCGACGCGACCAGTTGGGACGGCGTTGCCGCCGACCTACGTTCGCGTGGCTATCGCGTCGTGGCGCCGGACAATCCTCTACGCGGGCCCGCTTACGACGCGTCCGTGATCGAGAAGACGGTTGCGGACATCGACGGACCTGTCGTGCTCGTCGGACACTCGTACGGCGGCGCGGTGATCACCAATGTTCACGACCCGAAGGTGCAGTCGTTGGTGTACATCGCGGCGTTTGCTCCGGTTCAGGGTGAGCCGGTGCAGATCACGATCGATCCCATCAGGTTTCCTGGCAGCCAATTGCTTCCTCCGGCTCTGGGATTGAAGATCGTCGACGATCCTCACGCGATCGGCGGGAAGAACGTCGACGGCTACGTCACGGACGAGTATTTCCATTCCGTCTTCGCTCAGGATGTTTCCGACGAGACAGCGGCAACGATGTTGGCGCATCAGAAGTCTGCGGCTTTGTGGGCGAACCTCGAGCTCGGCGGGCCACCGTCGTGGGCGAACACACCGAGCTGGTATCTGGTTGCCGGTGAGGATCGCGTGATCCCCGCATCGGCGCAGCGGTTCATGGCAAACCGGATGGGCGCGAACACCAGCGAACTCCCGACCTCCCATGCCTCGCTGGTCTCACAGCCAGGGGCAGTGGCAGACGTGATCGTGGCGGCCGCTCACGGGTGAGTGTGCGACCGCCACGAAAGTAGAACAGGGTCAGGCGGAAACGATTACCGAGGAGCCGTGTCCGAACAGACCTTGGTTGGCGGTGATACCGATGCGGGCGCCTTCGACCTGACGGCCTTCGGCCTGTCCGCGAAGCTGCCAAGTGAGCTCGCACACCTGCGCAAGTGCCTGTGCGGGAACGGCTTCGCCGAAGCACGCGAGACCGCCGGACGGATTGACCGGGATGCGGCCTCCGATACTGGTGTCACCCGCACGCAGGAGGTGCTCGGCCTCGCCCCGCTTGCAGAGGGCAAGGTCTTCGATCCAGTCCAGTTCCACGGAGGTAGCGAGGTCGTAGACTTCGGCGACGTCGACGTCCTCGGGAGAGATCCCGGCTTCTTCGTATGCGGCGTAGCCGATGGATTCCTTGAACGTGCGCTCCGGAGCGGGAACGGCGGAGCTGGAATCGGTGGAGAAGTTCGGCATGTCCATGATCGTCTGGGGGAACGTCGGCGTGACCGTCGAAATAGCCTTGATGCGAACAGGTTCCGCGATGCCCATCTTGCGGGCGTATTCCATCGACGTCAGCAAGATTGCGGCGCCGCCGTCGGACGTCGCGCAGATGTCGAGCAGGTGAAGGGGATTGGACACCACGGGGGAGGCCAACACGTTCTCGACGGTGACTTCCTTGCGGTAGCGCGCATTCGGATTGCTCAGCCCGTGCCTGGCGTTCTTGACCTTCACGTTGGCGAAATCCTCCGCGGTGGCGCCGTAGAGGTCGATGCGACGACGCGCGTTGAGCGCGAAGTACGCCGGGTTGGTCATACCCATGAGGCGGAAGCGCAGCCAGTCCGGGTCGTCCCAACGCTCACCGGCGACGGGAGCGAGGAAGCCCTTCGGCGTGGTGTCGGCGCCGACGACCAGGGCAACTTCGCTGAGGCCGGCCAGGATTCGTGCGCGAGCGGTGTCGAGTGCCTGGGCTCCCGTCGCACACGCGGCGTACGACGTGGCGACGCGAGCGCCGTTCCAGCCGAGTGCCTGCGCGAAGGTGGCTCCGGCGACGTATCCGCCGTACCCGTTGCGGACGGTCTCGCCGCCGACGATGAAGTCGACATCCTGCCAATTCACACCCGAATCGGCGAGCGCGGCGCGAGCGGCCGCAACGCCGTATTTCACGAACGACTGCCCCCACTTGCCCCAGGGGTGCATACCGACACCGAGTACTGCGACGTCCTTGCTCATGACTGCGACTCCTGATCGGCGGCGACAGGCTTCCAGCGCCACGTCGTACGTACTCCGGTTTCGTCCGTGTACAGCGGCTCGACAACCAATTCGACGGTATTGCCGACCTTGAGATCGTCGACGCCGAATCCGTCGGCCACCTGGCCGAGGATGACGATGCCCTCGGGCAGTTCGACTGCTGCGAGAGCAAAAGGCTCGTACGGATCCGAGCGCGGGATGTACGGCGGCGGGGGCTGGTACTGCGCGTCGGTGTACGACCAGACAGTGCCGCGGCGGGAGAGTTCCACATCGTCGAACTCCTCGCTGAAGCAGCTCGGGTTCTTGCAGAACGTCGCCTCACGAGGGAAGGAAATGGTGCCGCAGGATTGGCACTTCGTGCCGATCAGAGCAGGTTCGTCGCCGGTGGTGAACCAACCCTCTACTGCAGGCGTCACACTCCCGTTCGGCGCCGGCGTTGCAGTCTCGCTCATGCAATCCTCATCTGGTTGGCGAGCCTGATCCGGGGGATCGTGGGCCCGCTGTGCCGCTTACTGGAACAGGTTGCAGTATTACACGATTTCGGCCGCTGACGGGCAAAAATTTTCGCTGAGTGGGACGCTGCCGGAACGCAGACGGCCCCGCCGGGCAGACGAGTCTGCAGGCGGGGCCGTGTGCGTGAAAGTAGCTGTTTAAGTAGCTGTTTACCTGTAGCGGATCAGCGAGCGCGAACGGGTCGACCGAATCGACGCGCCGGTTTCACCCGGGCCGCAGCGTCGAGGATGGAGGTGATCTCGACCTGATCCAGAACCTTTTCGCGGACACGGTCGTGCGCAGCGCCGCGTTCCAGTTCCGCCTTGTCGATGGCATGCCAGCCCTCGCGGTCGACGACGTCGGACTGTCGCGCCCGGACCAGACGATCGACTGCGGAGTCGTCGGCGACCGGGTTGGTCAGGCGTCCGTCGTTGAAGTCGTCGACGAGCATCCTGATCGTTTCCTGCGCGCAGGACTTGTTGGTGCCGATGAACCCACTCGGTCCGCGCTTGATCCAACCGGTCGCGTAGACCCCGGTGGCGGGATCACCGTTCGGAGCTTCGAGGACTCGGCCGTTCTCGTTCGGAATGACCGACGCACGCTCGTCGAACGGGACGCCGGGGATGGGCACTCCGCGGTAGCCGATCGAGGTGAGGACCAAGCCGGTATCGATGGTCTCGGTATCGCCGGTTGCTTCGATCTGCACGGTTCCGTTGGCGTCGACAAGAGCGTTGCGCGCGAACTCGATTCCGCTGACCTGATCGTCGCCGGTGATCGAGGTCGGCGTGAGCAGGTAGCGCAACGTGATGCGCTTGTTGCCGACGTCGACGTGATCGCGGTTCTTCAGGGCTTCGAGGAGACGCAACTTCTGCTCGACGGCATGCGGGAGTTCGCCGCGTTTTGCCAGTTCTTCGGTGGCCGAGTCGAGAACCATGTCGTCGGGTCCGACAGAGAGTTCGATGTCCGGCAGTGCCATCAGGCCGGTGAACTCGGGGACCGTGAACGCGGACTGCGCGATTCCGCGTCGACCCACGATGACAACTTCTTCGACGCGACTCTTCCGCAGAGCGGCGAGTGCGTGAGCGGAGATGTCGGTACCGGCCAACTTCTCGGGATCGGCCGTCAGAATGCGAGCGACGTCGAGCGCGACATTTCCGTTTCCGATGATGACCGCGCGGCGATGTGAGAGGTCGAAGACGTCGTCGGCGTGATCGGGGTGGCCGTTGTACCAGGCTACGAAGTCGGTGGCCGAGGCCGTGCCAGGCAGATCAGCGCCCGGAATGCCGAGACCACGGTCGGACGAAGCGCCGACTGCGTAGAGCACCGCATGGTGATTTTCGAGCAGTTCGCTGTGCGAGATGTGCTTGCCGATCTCGACGTTGAGGTAGAACTCGAAACCCTTTTGTGCGGCGATTTTGTCGAACAAGCGAGTGACCTGCTTGGTCTTCTGATGGTCCGGAGCAACGCCGGCGCGAACCAAGCCGTAAGGCACAGGAAGGCGATCGAAGACGTTGACCTGCACGTCAGGCTGAGTCAGCAACTCGTCCGCGGCGTACATCGCCGACGGTCCGGAACCGACGATCGCAACGCGCAACGGCGGTCGGCCCTTGTCGACGTGGGCTGCCGGGATGACCTTGGCGAGAAGCGGCCTGGGTCGCTCTTCCTTGTAGAAGTCCGCATTGATGGACAGGAAGACTCGCTGCGGGTCGGTCAGCTTCGACTCGGGGACGATGGCGTCGACCGGGCAGGCCGAGACGCATGCGCCACAGTCGACGCAGGCCTGCGGATCGATGTGCAGCATCTCGGCGGTGAGGAAGTCCGGCTCGTCCGGCGTCGGATGGATGCAGTTGACCGGGCAGGCGTAGACGCACGAGGCGTCGCTGCAACAGGACTGCGTGACTACGTGTGGCATGGCGCTATGAGTCCGATCTCGACTGTCCGGGAGCTACGCGGCGGCGTTGTGCGAGCTGCGGTGAGGTTCGCTACGGAAGCGTGATGCGCGGCCGTCCATCTTGCAGGCCTTCCACACCAGGCGCGAGGCACGGTTCATCAGGCCGGTGTCGGTGGCCAGCATGCGGACGTCACCGAAGTAGTTGCGCAGGGTCTGGCGCGACTCGGGCAGATCCCAGAACAGGTCCTTCTTCACGGACTTCGGGATGTCGAACTGCTTCCAGAAGGACTTCGGCGGGATGACGATGGCGTCACAGAGAATGCGCATGACGATCGGGAACAGCAGCGAGAGGACGAACCGGTTCGGGCGTGACATCAGCGGGATGCGACGGCTCAGAAGCTTGTGCGCGAACGAGATATGACGCGCTTCCTCGGCTACGTGGATGGCCATGACCGACTGCATGATCGGGTGGATCTGGCCGCCGGCGCGCAGGATGCTCTTCTGAATGTGGTCGATCGGCTCTTCACCGGCGAGGACACCGACGAAGAACAGTTCGGGGAACGGACCCGCAGCGAGGGGGATGAAGGGTGCAAGCATCTTCATCGGACGGCTCATCCCTGGAGCGTCGGCACCGATGCGGTTGACCATCTCCTGGAACATCATCGTGTGGTTGCACTCTTCGACCGACTCGTGCGTGCAGTAGCGCGCCTCGGCCGAATCGTTGGGCAGTGAGAAGACGTACTGCATCATGCCGCGGATCAGGATGTTCTCGAATTGGAGACCGACCTTCGCGACATTGGCCTGGCGCCACATGCCGATTTCGATCTGCCTGGCCTCGGACTGCGACTGGTACCACGGGTGTGCGCCCAGCGGGTCAGTCTCGGCCGGGAGGATCCAGCGGCGATCGTTCGGGACGACGGCAAACTCGGGGGAGTCCCAGTCGATGTCGAGGTACGGGTCGAAGTGCTTGTGCACCGAGCCCTCGGACAGGAGTCGAAGCGTCTCGTTGTACGAGTCGTCGGATGCTTCTCCGCGCTTGTCGAGCGGCGATGTGAGCGTCATGGCGTCTCCTCTTCGTTTCGGTCACCGCTGGTATTTCTCGCGGTGTTCGGTGGAATCGAGGGCCGGTTGTGTGATCGCTGGCACTCGGTCTGGATTTAATGTAACCCGAGGTATCAGGAAAAGCTAGTGGCAGATACTCCTGAATCCCGACGAATTCTTGACACGGCCGAAACGGCGCCATAACTTACTTTTGAGTAATTTCCGCGGTGCGTCCGAAGTGGGCTGTTCAGGGACGGGTTCGCACCGAATCGCACGCGAAGATCGAACCGAGGCCGACGTGATCAGATCGATTCTCAGCAATCTTGCATTGAGTCCGCCGACGCGTCTGCGCTCCCTTGTTCCGTCACGCGGCGTCACGCTCTCCGACAAGACGATCGTTCTGACAGGAGCTTCCTCGGGGATAGGTGAGGCGACAGCTCATCTCTTGGCTCGTCGGGGAGCCGAGATGATCCTGGTCGCGCGCGGTGAGGAAAACCTCGAACACGTACGGGACGAGATTCACCGCAGGGGAGGATGGGCACACATCGTGCCTGCGGACCTCTCCCGCGGTGAAGCCGTCGACGAACTCGCGGAGACGATCGCGGATCGATTCGGGTCGGTCGACATCCTCGTCAACAATGCGGGTCGCTCGATCCGGCGTACCGCGTTGGATTCGGTCGACCGATTCCATGACTACGAGCGCACCATGGCGCTGAACTACTTCGGGCCGACAAGACTGACGTTGCGGCTACTGCCCGCGATGCTCGAGGCGAAGTCCGGACACATCATCAACGTCGGAACCTGGGGAGTCACTGCGGGCGTGATGCCGAGGTTCAGTGCCTATCACGCGTCGAAGTCTGCTCTCAGTGCATTCGGCCGAAGCCTCGGCGCGGAATGTCACGGCACCGGTGTCGATGTCACCACAGTGCAATTCCCACTCATACGAACACCGATGATCGCGCCGACGGCGGATTACGTGAGCCAGCCGGCGCTGACGGCCGATCAAGCTGCATCGTGGATCTTGAGGGCGATCAATACGCGTCCCGTCGAGCTGTATCCGCGGTACGCGGGGCTGTTACGAGCGATTGACGTTGTATCCCCTTCTGCCACTGACGCTCTCGTGCGAAGGGCTGGGATCTGAGGGGCTGGGATCTGAGGGGTTGGGATTTGAGGGGTTGGGATCTGACCAGAAACGTGCACCAGCACCGGGGCATGGTTCGTCCCCGGTGCTGATGTATTCGATTGTCGCGGTTCAGGCGGCTGTGGGTGGGCTGTTCCCGCCGATCGGCTGTTGATACGGATCGATCGACATCGGTGGATAGAACACCGTCTTCCGATCCGGGCCGATCTCGACCCGCCACTCGGTGTGATGCAGCGTCCGATGATGATGACCACACAACAGAATCAGATTATCGAGATCTGTTGGGCCACCATCGTTCCAGTGAACAATATGATGGGCATCGCACCACCCCGACGGTGTCCCGCACCCCGGAAACGCACACCCACCATCCCGAACCGCAAGAGCCCGCCGCTGCGGAACGGTCGCCGTTCTCGCTTCCTTACCGCAGTCGAGCGGAACACCATTCTCACCCAGGAGGATCCGGGTGACTGTGCAGTCGCACGCCAACATCCGGGCGGTGTCGATGCTGATCGGGCCCACCCAATCCGTCCACGCAAATCCCAACTCCTCGGTCGACGGCAGCAAGTCCTTCAACGCTTGGAGGTCGGTCATGTCTTTTGCGCTGGCGGTGACCGTGATGTGCGGTTTCACCCCGCCTTCGATCGGACCCAACCCCGCCCGCTCATACCGCCGCAACAATTCGCAAAACCCGTCCGCCCGCCGTAATGCCGGCGTACGCGTGTCCTTCACGCCGTCCTTCTCCGGTGTCGGCGCAGACAGGCTCGACAACAACGTGATCAGACGCGCCCCGTTCACAGCATCCAAGTCACCCTTCACAGACACACGCCCGTACAAGCCTTTCGAGGCGTAGAACTCGTTACGTTCGGAATCCTCACCCACCGGAACGCCGTCCTCACGCTTGCCGTACTGCTTCTCGATCCGCCGAATCGCCGCCCGCACCGCATCACAATCAGCAATGTTCTTCGACGCCAAACCCAACAGAATCCCGCGAGCCTTGTCCACATCCGCCAGGGTCATGTTCTTCGGTGGATGCTGACAAAACGACGCCACCTGCCGCGCCTTCAACGCATCCACGTCACCACGATGAAACGCATCCGCGACAACAGGTTCGAGCATCAACAACCGCGCCAACCCGACCAGCAGACTGCACTCACCGATCTCCAGATTCGTCGAACCATGCAACCACTGCGCGATCGCCCGAAAACCCTTCCCGCCGAGAACCTCACGGGAAAACATCTCCACGATCAGCAACACCAACCGCGACTGCAACTCGTGCCGGACACGCACCAGATCCAGAACCTCCCCCTTGAGGCTCTCGCCATCCAGCTGCCACGCATCCCGACTGTCCATGCCGAAAGCATAATCGAACAAAGTTTCGAACGCAAGAGAATGTGGGTCGAAAATTGCTGCTATCAAATCGATTTCGACATTTCGGACAGTCGGCTATAGGCGGGTCGCCGACGTAGTCCACGTGCGCCGACGAGTGCGAGCGCCACCATCAACCCGGAGCGCAACAGCATCACGTCGGAATTGTCTGAGCCCCAGCACATTGTGTAATCGGCGTCGATCATGTTGCCGCCTGTCCCCGGCAAGCGCATGGGTCCAGCCGAGCACCAGGCCCAGGAGTGTCATCGCCAGCGTGATGGGAACGAAGACCACCAGGACCCGCAAGAAATGCCCTCGAACAAGGCTGGTGGATTCGCGAAGATCGACGAGTAGTGGAAGCGCCGGACACGACGGACACCGATTTATTACTCATCGGTCTGGTGTCGAGTGCGCATCTGCAGTCCCGAGCCAAAACCAATCTTCAGCGCTTCCGGCGGCCGAACAATACGCCGACAGCCGAGATCATGATCAGCGCCACAAGAACGACGACGATGTACGACCTGTCCGCGGCCGGTGCCATCGTTTCGCTTTCTTTGGTCACTGCATCAGTGAATGTACAGCTTATGCCTGGAGGGAACCATCCCCAGAAGTCTGTAATTCCTGCCGCTACCCTCTCCGCCCGGTCGGGAAGGAGATAATTGAATCGTGATGGGATTCCATAGTGATCAATGCACCAGCTGGGCTGATGTTGGAGGCGCAAAGAAAATGCGTCCAACAAATAGACCAAGGTTAGTGCGATCAGCGCTATTGCTAAAGACGCTTGGCTTGCTCGTAATAATCGAATCTTCACGACTCGCCCGCAACAGTCACGTCATCATGGGGTGACGATGGTATTGGTTGCTGCGATCCACCGAATCCAGCCGTGCTCAAAATTGACCTGTCGACTTTGGGAGTCGCCGAGCTCTCCTGACATCGGTAGTTCAAATCGACCATCCTCGCAGCCCTGCCTCCCATAGTCAGCAAAGATGGCACCGTGGACACTTTCTCCGTGCCGAGAAACAATCGATCGTGAGATCGGGGAAGTGGTTACTGCTAGTCCGCGACAAACAGCTCGCTATTCTCATCGAATGGATCAGGCAGTGTCGAACTCGCAGGCAACGAGAAGGTCCGGTGCTCTTCGTTGGGTTGTTTTGGTAAACGCACTTATCGCAGCGTCGGCGTCGGCGATGTATGTCGCAGCGAAATGCCATCTCGCCTGGCCCGAACCTGCGGATAGTGCACTCTCGATCGCCGGTGCGGTCGTTCTCTGGGTCCTCACGGCGAGTGTTGCAATCGTGCTGCTAGGAGTGTGCTGGTGGCAGCGACGCCGATGGTTGTGGTCCGATGTCGCTGTTCCGGTTCTCGTGGTGATCGCACTCGGGATCGCGGCCGCGGGGCAGCCACATTTCGATCAGTATCGGGCAGACTTCGAAACCGTTGCACAGCAACTACTTCAAGAACCTGACGATCCCTATTCCGATGGGTATCATCGTGATCTACGAATCGGCAGATTCGATATCTCCTATGCCAACGTCAGCAGTGAAGGTCACGTCTATTTCTATGACGCACGAGATGGATTGGACATCTTGGACAATCCCGGCTGGGTGTACGCACCCGATGGTGTGTCCGACAAGACCTTCAATCAGCTCCGGCTGGAAGACATCGGGGGCGGATGGTACCGATTCCCTCATCTTGTCGTTGACAGCTATTGAAACTCAAACCACCAGACCCTCCGCTCGAAGTCTCGGGCGAATGTGGTGACGCCGACCAGCATTCCTGAGGCGAAGGGAAGTAGGAGTACGAAAAGCGTCGTGAAGGTCAAGGCGGTGGCGGCGCGGCAACCGCCACCCCCCGTCGTACCAGCGCGAGCAGATGTCCCCGAAGTCCCAACTCTCGCCCCAACGCTGAACGAACCAGCCCGAAAGTGCGGCTGTCAGGATCAGTAGGAATATCGTCGCCAGTGACCATGCGATCTACCCTCGGCATTGCCGCCAGGTCGCACACATCATCGGCGAATACAGCTCGGTGAAGTGCGGATGCGTCTCATGATGAAACAATATTGTTCGTCTGATGATCCGCACGGATTCCGAAAGCCGATACCCCGGACTTGCTCCGAGGTATCGGCCTGAGGTCAGAGGCAGAAGAAACTGAGCGAACTGATTGCCGCGTTCTGCTCGAGTTGGCCGGCATCTCCGACGTTGCCGGCGGCGACTGACAGATCTTGAAGGGAGAGAATAGCGTCCATTGTCATTTCCTTTGTTGATCGGCGTTCTTGCCGATGGATTTGATCGATCGAGTTTGCTTGCGGTGTTGATTTAATTCCAGGTTTTTCGCCTGGTACTTCTGTGCTCCAATCTTCCGTGGGTGATAACTTCCGAACAATTAGGCGATGTGGCAGTTCGACGCGCACATCAGTGGAAACGACTGTCGGACAGTTGGCAATCCGGCATGACGGAGCAATGCCAGTATTCCCGCGGATCCGGTTGCCCAGTCTGTCGAGAGTCTCAGGTTCTGTTCACCTGGAAAGTGCAGGCCTCCTGCGTGATTGAGGCTGTGCAAGCCCAGAAGCTGAAACTGCTGTGCAAGCGTCTGTTCACAATCGGCGCCGGCGTATGGAGTCTTGGAGAGTTCGCTGAGAAACAGAATCAGCCCGGCTCGCCCGTTGAGTAGTCCGGCTTGGGCAGTGAATTCGACTGTGGCGGCGCGGGATATCGCACGCACCGCAGCTGCGTAACGCGGTTCGTCGACATGGCGCAGAAGTTGTAGAAGTACCAGGCCCACACCGACAGACCCGGATCCGAGATACGGCATCGTCCGGCGCTCCTCTCTCAGCTGCATCGACCCGTCAGGGCACATCGACATCACAGACAGATCGATGTCGACGAGCTGGCGTGCGTGTTCCAGCGATCGAGGATCACCACTCAGTTCGTAGTGGCGAGTCCAGAACAGTGCTTGTCCGCTCGGTCCCCGCATCAGCCCACCTCGGCCGGCCACTGCCCAAGGTGTTCCGCCGGCGTCGCGGACATGCAAGCGAGCAGCTGAAATTCGTTCGCGCAGAGTCTCGGTCACGACAGCGAGAGTGGGTGACACAGTCGGTCGTGAAACCGATTCCTCGAGTAGGAGGCAACCGATTCCGGAAAGGCCGCTGAAAAGGCTGGAGTCGATGTCGTCGAGTGGGGCTCGACGCAAAGTCTCGACCCACCTGTCGGCTGTCGAATGTCGCCCGTGATGCCGAAAGGTGTGCACCGCACCCGCGAGCCCGTCGAAGAAACCGAACTGTGGTTGCGTATCCGAATCAACCTGATGTTCAGTCCATTCCAGGACTGACTCCAAGGTGTCGGTGGGAAGATCATCGGCGAGCAGGTTTCCGCACGAGCCGTGCGCAATGCCGTAGCCGTTCACCTCGAACTGGGCGATGTCGCCGGGAAAGAGTCGATCAGCGCGGGCGAGATCAAGCGAGGCGAGGATGCCGCAGCGCAATAGAGCGGCCGTGCGTTGCAAGGTTTCGTTCGACGACGTGTCCCAACGATGCGGGCGATTCTTCGGCGCCGGCGCCTGTACGTCGAGCATCGAATAGAGCGAGGCACCGAAGGCACGAGGAAGATCGAATCGAGACACCGCATAGTCGATGAGTTCGGGAATCTTGTTGCAATCGAGAGGGAACAATGTAGTAAGTGGGACAAAGAGTCCCAGCTCGATGCATCCCAACGAGTATCGATCCGCCGCGATTCCTGTCAACTGTCGAGGTGCTGTGTATCCGGGGGCTCCGGTGGACCGGGGCGGATGCTCGTCGATGTTGTGGGCCATCTCGAAGTCGATGATCCGAATACCGGACGGTGAGCACATGACGTTGCCAGGGTGAAGATCGGCATGAACGATTCCGGCGTTGTGGAAGCTCTCGACTGCGGTAGTCAACTGTTGTGCAATGTCGAGTGCCCAGGTTCTGTATTCCGTTCGGGAACTGAGTGTCTGGTCCGCACGTATCAGTGGGTGACGGAGCGCAACTTCCTGATTCAGGGGAGTGCCGGCAGCGCGCTCGGTGACAAGGAAGTGGTGTCCCTCGCGCTCGAACAACCTGATCGCAGAAGGTGTGTACGGGTTGTCGGCAAGGTGAGTCAACTTGTCGTACTCGTTACGGATGCGGTCGATTGCGTACCGGCCGTTTGCGTCCGGGGCGGTAAAGGGACGGCCTTCTTTGATGACCAGATCGATGCCGGCGTCGTCGAATGCGGAGTAGATCCCCCCGCTGTTGCTGAAGTGCAGGGCTTCATTGATCGAATAGGGGAATTCGTCATGTGATTTCAGCTTGTCTTGCTGCGCGCGAACGAAGTCCGGGATTTGTACCCAGTCCGGAGTTCTGAAGGAAGTGCCGCGCACATCGGGTTCGAGCGATCCGTCAGGACGCCGAATTGCCGGGACGCGATCGCCGAATGAATCGTAGGTCTGCATGGGCAGATACGCGCCGTACCGTAAGTAGAGCGGTCCCCGGTTCCATCGCACATCGCTGAGGATGTACGGCCCGTCGGCACCGGCGACAAGCTTGTCCAGTTCGGTGATGACACGTTGTGTGGCAACACCATCCGCCGGATAGATCGTGATGAATTTTCCGCTGGAAGTTCGATTGGCCTGCTTGCTGTTGGACAACATGAGGTCTGCTGCCGTCCGAAGAAATTTGAACGGCACATGATTGTGACCGCAATACACGGAAACGGTATCGAGCAGCTCCTGCGCATTGGCTCGGGTAGCGGAGCAGTGAATCTTCCATCCTTGTTCTGGCAGCAGACCGTCGGGCGGTTGGAAGTAGTTCCACGGTCCACTTTGGGGACCGCGCCGCCAGAGCGACCAATCCACCGACTTCGCGGGGATAAAGTGCTGGTCAGTTAATGTATCTGGTCGGGTGACCGTTCTGATTCGGTCGTAGAAATGCGGGTCGGCACGCGTGAAGGCAACGTATCGCAGGTCCACGCCAAACCTCCCGGTCAGTCCCCCTGCGGTTGTCATCGATTGGTGCCACGCCCCGAATCCCCTGTGGCTTGGATTGCTTGTGGCGGAAGGTTATCCGATTCCGGACATTTCGGGCGAAGATTGAAAACCTATCATTCGAAAGTACTAATGAATGGCGTGGGCCAGGCGAGGTCACTGATCGCCCAGCTTTTAGTCGGCCGCATTTGTTTCGAGTTCGGAGGCCCCCTCTTGACGAGAGGATCAAGTCGGTGGTAGTTCTTTAGCGAGCGCTAAGTCAGGGTGCTCCCTCGATCTCGGTCCGGTACCCGGCGCCACGAAACACGGGTGCCGGACCGCCCCAGCAATGCACGTCCTCGAAGGGAACGAAGATGACCAAGGCAGTGATCGTCGATGTAGTCCGGATCGCGTCCGGCAAGGGAAAGCCGGGCGGAGCACTGTCCGGGACGCACCCTGTCGAACTGATGGCCCACGTTCTGCGTTCCATCACCTCGCGAAACGGCCTCGACCCCGCCCTGGTGGACGACGTGATCGGCGGTTGCGTCGGCCAGGCCGGTGAGCAGGCGCTCAACATCACCCGCAGCGCGGTCCTGTCGGCAGGGTTCCCCGAGTCGGTACCCGCCACCACGATTGATCGCCAGTGCGGATCAAGTCAGCAAGCTGCGCACTTTGCGGCGCAGGGCGTGATCGCCGGGGCCTACGACATCGTGATCGCGGCAGGCGTCGAATCCATGAGTCGTGTCCCGATGGGTACCACGACGATGGGGAAGGACGCTTCCGGTCCGGGCGTCGCGGCTCGCTACCCCGAAGGCCTGGTCAACCAGGGAATCTCTGCAGAATTGATCGCCGCCAAGTGGAAGCTTGACCGCGACGCTCTCGACGCATTCTCCGCGCAGTCCCACCAGCGGGCAGCAGAGGCAGCGGCGAAGGGGCTCTTCGACAAGGAGATTCTGCCGATCTCGGTGACCAACGCCGCCGGTGAGACCGTCTCGCATATCGTCGACGAGACGGTTCGCGCGTCTACCACCGCCGAGGGACTCGCCGGTTTGAAGCCGTCGTTCTACTCGGAGAAGTACGCGCAGCGCTTCCCCGAGGCGCAGTGGTCGATCACTCCCGGTAACTCGTCGCCGCTCACCGACGGCGCGTCCGCAGCACTGATCATGAGCGAAGAAATGGCGTCGAAGCTAGGGCTGACGCCGCGAGCTCGTTTCCATTCCTTCTCCGTTGCGGGCGATGACCCGATCTTCATGCTCACCGCACCCATCCCAGCCACCCACAAGGTGCTCGCTCGCGCGGGTCTGAGCATCGACGACATCGACACCTACGAGGTCAACGAGGCATTTGCTCCCGTTCCACTCGCCTGGGCTCACGAGTTCGGCGCCGACCCGGCAAAGCTCAACCCGTGGGGCGGCGCGATTGCACTCGGCCATGCCCTGGGGTCCTCGGGTACTCGTCTGCTGACCACGATGGTCAACCACCTCGAGGCCACCGGCGGACGCTACGGATTGCAGACCATGTGCGAGGGCGCCGGCATGGCCAACGCCACAATCATCGAACGCATCTGAAACACATAACCTTTCGAAAGGAACTCTCATGATCGTCAACGACAGCGTCGCCGTCGTCACCGGTGGAGCATCCGGCCTCGGCCTGGCTACGACCAAAGCCCTTCTTGCCGACGGTGCCAGCGTCGTCATTATCGACCTTCCGTCGTCCAACGGTGAAGCCATCGCCAAGGAACTTGGCGACCGGGTCCGCTTCGCGGCTGCAGACGTCACCGACGAGGCTGCGGTCACCGCGGCACTCGACGTGGCCGAGTCCCTCGGACCCCTGCGCGTGGCAGTCAACTGCGCCGGAATCGGCAACGCAGTCAAGACGGTCAGCAAGAAGGGCGCTTTCCCGCTCGACGCGTTCAAGAAGGTCATCGACGTCAATCTGATCGGCACCTTCAACGTCCTTCGTCTTGCTGCGGAACGTATTTCGAAGACCGAGCCGATCGACGGTGAACGCGGCGTCATCATCAACACCGCTTCGGTCGCAGCGTATGACGGCCAGATCGGGCAGGCTGCGTACTCCGCGTCGAAGGGCGGCGTCGTCGGTATGACGCTTCCCATCGCCCGTGACCTCGCGTCGCTGCTGATCCGCGTCAACACCATTGCACCCGGCTTGTTCAAGACCCCGTTGCTGGCCGGACTGCCCGAAGCAGCCCAGGCGTCGTTGGGTCAGCAGGTGCCTCACCCCTCTCGCCTGGGTGATCCCAGCGAGTACGGCGCGCTTGCTGCGCACATCGTTTCCAACCCCATGCTCAATGGTGAGACGATCCGCCTCGACGGTGCAATCCGTATGGCACCGCGGTAATTTCGGTTATCACATGACTGGCGAGGTGGAGTCGGTGAGCTCGGTGGCAGTGGACTGGAGGTCCTTCCCGCCGCTGGTGATGACCGACATCCTGACGGCTTCGCTCGAACTGTTCGACGAGAACGGTTACCACGGCACGACGGTGCGCCAGATTGCCAATCGTGTCGGGGTAACCGTTCCCGCGCTCTACTATCACCACGCGAACAAAGAGGCAGTTCTCGTCGCTTTGTTCGAGATCTCGATGAGTGAGCTGAATACCAGAACCGAAGCGGCAGAAGCGGAGGCCGGCGAAAATCCGGTACGACGCTTCGCCTTGGTGGTGGAGGCGATTGTTCTCTATATGACCCACCGGTCGCGGCATGCTGCGTTGGACACCGAGATCCGGCATGTCTCACCGGAAAGTCGAAGTCGGTACGCCGCCAGTCGTAAGCGGCTCGAGTTGCTGATGCGCAGGATCGTCGACGACGGTGTGGCATCGGGCGATTTCGCGGTCACCGATACCGAAGAGACCGTCCGGGCAATACTCGGTATGGCGCAGTCACTGCCGCGTTGGTTCCAGACCGGCGGTCCGATGTCGCCGTCGCAATTGGCGCAGAAGTACGTCGACATCGCTTTTCACACGGTCGGCTATCGGCCGTAAAGTGCATCGCTCGTGAACGAAGGTGGGCAACAGGTCGAAAACCTGTTGCCCACCTTCAGTATTCAGACTTCGACATTCACTCCGTGTCAGAGTCGCGTAACTTCGAGTCCGCCCTCGTGGTAGTCGGCGCGAAGGCGTTTCTTGTCGAACTTGCCGACGCTCGTCTTCGGGACTTCCTGAACCACGGCCCAGTTCTCGGGCAGCTGCCACTTGGCAACCTTGTCCGAAAGGTACTGTTGCAGTTCGGACATGGTGGTTTCGGAACCGGCGCGAAGGACAACCGCAACCAACGGGCGCTCGTCCCACTTCTCGTCCGGCACGCCGATGACGGCAGCTTCGGTGACGTCGGGGTGACCCATGACGGCGTTCTCGAGGTCGACCGAGGAGATCCATTCGCCGCCGGACTTGATGATGTCCTTGGAGCGGTCGGACAGGCTCAGGAAGCCGTCGGCCGTGATGGATCCGACGTCGCCGGTCTTGAGCCAGCCGTCGTTGAACTTGTCTTCCGCGTCGACGCCGTAGTACGACCCGGTGATCCAAGGGCCGCGCACTTCGAGTTCGCCGACGGAAACTCCGTCGTGTGCAACAACTTTGCCGTCGTCGTCGATGAGACGCGCCTCGACGGATGCCGGGAATCGACCCTGCGAGTAGCGGTACTTCCACATCGCGTCGCCGGTGACACCGGCCGGCGGACGGGCAACGGATCCGAGCGGGGAGGTTTCGGTCATGCCCCAGGCGTGCAGGACGGAGACGTTGTGATCGGCTTCGAATGCGTGCATGAGGGCGGGCGGTACCGCGGAGCCGCCGATCAGAACCTCGCGCATCGAGGAGATGTCCTGCGGGTTCTGCTCGAGGTAGAGGTGCAGGCCCTGCCAGATGGTGGGTACGGCCGCGGCGAACGTCGGCTGCTCGCTGGCGATGATCGCAGCCAACGGGGCAGGCTGGAGGAAGCGGTCGGGCATGATCAGCGAGGCGCCGATCATGAACGCGGCGTAGGGAAGTCCCCACGACATGGCGTGGAACTGAGGCACCACGGCGAGCGCACGATCGCCCTGGGCGAGGTTGGGGCCGTCGCTCATGCAGACCTGCATGGAGTGCAGGTAGATCGAACGGTGGGAGTAGACGACGCCCTTGGGGTCACCCGTGGTGCCGGACGTGTAACACATTGCGGCAGCGCTCAGTTCGTCGACCTCGGGCCAGTCGAACTCGGTGGGCTGATCGGCGATCAAGCCCTCGTAGGTGTGAACCTGCACTCCCTCGGGAGCTTCGAGTCCTGCAGTGGAGGAGCCGGTGACGACGATGTGTTTGACGGTGGTCAGCGACGGAAGCTGCGGAGAGAGAAGCGGAATCAGGGACGGGTCGACGATGATCACGCGGTCCTCGGCGTGATTGGCGACATGGATCAACTGCTCGGGGAACAGACGAATGTTCAGGGTGTGGAGCACAGCGCCCATCGAGGGGATCGCCAGGTACGCCTCGAGGTGCTCGGAGTTGTTCCACATGAACGTGGCGACTCGCTCGTCACCCTCGACGCCGAGCCCGCGCAGGGCGTGCGCGAGCTGAGCACAGCGCTTGCCGACGTCAGCGTAGGACACACGGCGCGGGCCGGACTCGGTCCACGTGACAACCTCGGAGGCGCCGTGAACGGAGGCACCGTGGCGGAGAAGTTGAGCAATGGAGAGGGGGGCGTCTTGCATGGTGCTCAGCATGGGCTGCTCCTGTGTGGTGTGTGAGACCGGTGCTTTTGCCCACGGGCCGTCACAAACGATGTGCTGTGGCTGCCAGATTAGTCACAGCCCCGAAGTGCTCGCTAGTGACCCACTGCACTGGCGAAGAACCACGCTATGAGTAGCGCTCCCGGATCGACTACTCCGCGAGCGGCTTCGCCCACATAACTTGCACGTCCGCGGTTCGCGAGCATGGTTTCGGTCGACTCCGCCCCGGCCGCTGCGGCTTCCGCTGCGCTCGCCAGCGCAGCATCTCGATCGGCTTCCGAGCTCACGGATTGCTCCAACGACTCGACCGCCGGAACTATCGCGTCGACCATCGTCTTGTCGCCGACGCGTGCGCCGCCGAGCGAGGTGATGTTGTCGAGTCCCGCTCGCGCTGCAGCCGCGATCGCGCCGAGGTCGAGTTCGGAGTCCGCCGAGTCTGCGGCAACGCGGAAGAAATGCCGGAACCAGATGCCGAACAATGCGCCGGAGGTGCCACCGGCGTGGCCGAGGTACGCCTGTGAGACTGCATCGAATATCGTTGCGGTGGGGTACGTGTCACGGATCGCCGAGATGTCGAGTTGATCCAGTGCGGCCACCATGTTGGTCCCGAAATCGCCGTCGCCCGCTCGTCGGTCGAGATCGGTCAGTGCCGGTTCCTGATCCAGTACCTTCTCGGCCCAGTCTGCAATCCAGCTTCCGACGAAACTGCTTTCGGCAGTGAGTGAGGTGTCGGGTGTGAATGTGGGACCGAATGATTCGCGCGTGCCCATTCCGCTGTACTCACGCGCGATAGCATTCGGCCAGGCGGGCGCTTTTGTTGGTGCGTCCCATAATTCGAGGATTTCTTTGTCTGTGCGAACAAGGGTGATGGACGCGCCTGCCATGTTCAATGCAGTGACGAACGTTCCGATCAGTGTCCGCTCGATGTGAATTCCCTGTTCGTCCAGATAATCTCCGAGTTCGGCGAACAGTAGTTGCAACTCCAGCGGGTGGGTGGCGCCGAGACCGTTGACGACGGCGATGACGCGGTCACCTTCGGCGAGACTCAGGGACTTGATGATCGGGTCCGTCAGCCGCCGCACCAATTCCGGTGCGGGCAGGGCGTCCACGCGTTCTGTGCCGCGTTCGCCGTGGATGCCGATACCGAGTTCCATCTGACCCGCCGGCAAGTCGAACGACGGCTCGTCAGCCCCCGGCAAAGTGCATGGGCGAAGGGCGACGGCCATGCTCCGAGCGGAGTGCGCGACGTGTTGTCCGATCCGGGTCACCTCGGCCAGGTCGTCGCCGCGGGCGGCGGATGCGCCGCAGACCTTCTCCACCACGATGGTTGCCGCAGTACCGCGTCGCCCCGGGCCACTGCCGTCTGCGCGTTCGGTCGCGACGTCGTCGTCGACCAGGACGACGTCCGTATCGATCTTGTCCTCGCGTAGCAACTCTCGGGCGATACCGAAGTTCATCACGTCGCCGGTGTAGTTCTTCACGATGTGAAGGACGCCGCCGCCGGCGTCGGCAGCCTTGGATCCCTCGTGGATCTGAAGTGCATTGGGTGAGCTGAAGACCAATCCGGGGCAGACGGCTGTGAGCATTCCTTCGCCGATGAATCCGGCGTGCATGGGTTCGTGGCCTGAACCGCCGCCGGAGACGAGCGCGACCCGTCCGCGGGGAAGTGGCCTTGCGCGTGTGAGGTACCCAGGGTCGGGATTCCACGCGATGTCGTCGGTGGATGCGATCAAACCACGGAGTGCGTCGGGAACAAATGTCTTTGCGCTGCGCATGAACATCACTTCAGAGTAGGTCTAACGTCGACTTCGGGCACGGATCACGATCGACGAGAGGTGGACGGCGTGAAATTGGGGTTGGTACTTGCCGGTGGCGGCGTTGCGGGAATCGCCTGGGAAACAGGTTTTCTGTTGGGCCTTCAGG
Source organism: Rhodococcus sp. C3V (assembly GCF_029269915.1). Classification (NCBI taxonomy): domain Bacteria; kingdom Bacillati; phylum Actinomycetota; class Actinomycetes; order Mycobacteriales; family Nocardiaceae; genus Rhodococcus; species Rhodococcus sp. C3V. The sequence goes on along the minus strand of NZ_JARJBE010000005.1, from coordinate 190,923 downwards.
ACAAATCACCGGACACTGCCGCTGCGCTGCTGACGGCGGACGTGTTGATCGGCACTTCCGCAGGTTCCACGGTGAGCGCTCAGATAGCGAGCGGCGTGACACTGCAAGAGCTTTTCGACGCACAAACAGCGGAGGCCACCGGGGAGCTCGACCCGAAGGTCGATGTCGAGGTACTCGGTCAGATGTTCGTCGACGCGATCGCAGGATCGCAGGACCGGGCCGAGCAGCTCCGTTTGCTCGGCGAAGCAGCGATGAGAGCCGATACCGTCGAACCTGCCGTGCGTCGCGCGGTCATCGAGGCGAGGCTGCCCAATCGGTTGTGGCCCGACCGGGAGTTGCGCATCCCGGCGATCAACGCACAGACCGGTGAGTTGAGGGTGTTCGGCAACGCTGACGGCGTAGAACTGATCGACGCAGTCGGAGCAAGTTGCGCCGTACCAGGGGTGTGGCCGGTAGTCGTGATCGAGGGCGAGCGGTACATGGACGGCGGAATGGCGAGTGGCTCGAATGTTCATCTGGCTGCCGACTGCGATGTGGTCGTGGTTCTTTCACCCGCAGCCGGCCCCGCCCCGAATCTTCTGGGCGGCAGTCTACGAGAGGAAATCGACGTGATGGCGCCCTTGCCCGTGCTGCCTGTCTTCGCCGACGACGCCGTCGTCGAAGCGATCGGAACGAACTCGCTTTCACCGACAACCAGGCGCCCCGCAGCCGAACTCGGCCGCGAACAGGGCCGTCGAACCGCCGACGAGATCGCCGCGTTTCTGGTGACGGCATGAGCGCCGCACGGATTGCCGTCGTCGTGCGCCCGGAGCAATCTCCGGAAGATCTGGTTCGACATGCCAGGTATGCCGACGAAGTCGGTATCGACGAGGTCTGGTTGTGGGAAGACTGCTTCTTCGGCGGAGGAATAGCCACTGCTGCAACTGTATTGGCTGAGACCGATCGCGTGGGTGTGGCGATCGGTGTGCTGCCGACCCCGATGCGCAACACCGCGATCACGGCGATGGAGATTTCAGCGCTGGCCAGAGTTCATCCGGATCGACTACGGGTTGGCTTCGGTCACGGCGTTCAGAGTTGGATGCGGCAGATCGGGGCCAAAGCCGAATCGCCGTTGACCCTCCTACGGGAGCAGTTCGGAGCAGTCGAGCGGCTACTGCGCGGTGAGTCGGTGACGGTGTCCGGTCGATACGTGAATCTCACGGACGTCACGCTGGCGTGGCCACCGGAGACGGTGCCGCAGTTGCTCGTCGGCGCCACGGGGCCAAAGACTTTGGCACTCAGTGGCGAGTTGGCGCAGGGCACCGTGCTCTCGGGTGGGACGACCCCGGACGGCGTGCGTCGGGCGATCGCTCACATCGGGGCGTCGGATCACGAGGTCGTCGTCTACGTCATCTGTGCTTTCGGTTCCGGCGGTCGTGAGCGCGCCCTTGCCGAGGCCGCAGCGTCCGGTAGCGAGTCGCCGGAGGATGCGATTGCCGTGGGCAACGCGGCCGAAGTCGCGGCAGCAGCACGGCGATGGGTTGCAGCAGGTGCAACCACCGTGGTACTCCAACCGACTGTTGACGAGGCGGATGTCCGCGAGTTCATTCGCTTTGTCGCGCAGGAGGTTCAACCCCTGGTGGCGTAGTTCAGAAGGTTACTCTGGACAGAACCGCGTCGATGTCGGCAGTGCTCACGTCGCGATGTGTCACGAACCGAACCTTCCCGGCAACGGTGACCGCGCCGACATCGACAGCGGCGAGCTGAGCAACGGTGACCGACGGATCGGCTGTCGCGGCCAGAACGATGTTGGTGGCAGGTTCGTCGACGGCCCAACCGCGTTCACGAAGCCCCGACGCGAGGCGCTGCGCGTTGTCGTGATCGTCGGAGAGGCGAGCTTGTGAGCGCAACGCGACGATGCCGGCTGCGGCCAGCACTCCGCCCTGACGAACGCCGCCGCCGAGCATCTTGCGGATCCTTCGGGCTTCGGTGATCAATTCGGGTGATGCGGCGAGTATCGAGCCGACCGGTGCACCGAGTCCCTTACTCAGGCACACCTGAACGGTATCGGCGCCGGAAGTCAATTCGGTGGGCGAAACATCGAGTGCGGCAGCGGCATTCCAGAGACGGGCGCCGTCGAGGTGAATCTTCAAGCCGCGTGATCGCGCTGCGTCGACCAGCTTCGTCCATTCGGTCGGATTCATGACGGCACCGCCGGCGAAGTTATGAGTGTTCTCGAGACAGAGCAGCGTGGTGTTCAACGCGAAGTACGGGCCGGGGGAGCCCGCCGCCTTCACGACAGTCTCGGGGGTGGGACGTCCGGGTCCGCCGTCGTGCGGCAACGCCATCGGCATTCCCTGGGCGAGCCAGGCAGCGGTGCCCAATTCGGAGCCCAAGACGTGAGAGTGTTCCGGTGCCAGAAACTGATCGCCGCGGTGAAGGTGCAGCATCAGCGCAATCAGGTTGCCCATCGATCCGCTCGGCACCCACAGTGCCGCCGGTAAACCCAGAGTGTGCGCCACCTCTTCCTCGAGCGCCGCCATGGTCGGGTCGTGATCGAGGACGTCGTCACCGACCTCGGCGTCGGCCATCGCCTTCCGCATCTCCGCATCAGGCTTGGTGACGGTGTCCGAGCGTAGGTCGATGTACGACGAAGTCATGGCTCATTCGATCAAGCCGCGTGTTCCGGCGTCAAACCGCGGTATTTCCAGGACGGCTCTTCCGGCCTGATAAATCGATATCGCTGAGGATGCCTTCCGTGTGATGATGAGCGCCGGCAATCGCCGGTGACGAGAACAAGAAGTGGAAGGGGACAGGCATGCGCGACTGGAAGCAAGCGTTGCACCTGCGCGGGCACTCACCCCGCGGTATTTCCCATCCCGCATTCGGGGAACAGAGCGGCGCTGGATATATGCCGTTCCCCATTTCTTGCATTTGCTCCTGACCCGCCTTCGTGTCGAGGAGTTTCACTCCTCGACACGAACTGAGAACTCTCATGCGGAACCCGAACCGCGCACTTGCTCACAGTTGGATGAACCGCCCCGTCCGGGTACTCAACGCCACGTACGAGTACCTCGGTGAAGTGAGCGCCGATCGTGCGGTCGTCCTGATCGCCACCGGCTCCGCGCAGTCCACCGAAGACGTGACCCCGATATTTCCGGTGCGCTCCAAGCACGTCGAAATCCCACTGCCGAGGACGATCCTGCTCGCCGAGTACGTGTACGTTGCTCACCGGGTGACGGTCACCGATTCCAGTCGGGCCACTTTTGCCGGTGTCTTCGACCGGGACGGTCGTCGATGTGCGTACTGCGCCGCCCGGGCAACGACCATCGACCATGTCCAGCCGCGGAGCCGTAACGGGCCCAACACGTGGGGAAATCTGGTGGCGTGCTGCAGTTCCTGCAATCAGCGCAAGGCGGATCGCACACCGGCCGAGGCCGGTATGCGTCTGCTGTGGGAGCCGAAGGCACCTCGGCGCATCGAGAAAGTGCAGCAGGAGATCTGGCGTGAATTGAGTCGGACGTGACAGTCGAAGGGAGCCAGTGATGTGCGCTGACGAAATCTCCAATTTGGCTGAGCTTTTGCCGATCTCGGACGACCGGACGTGGTGGCAGGCGGAATGCCGAGGAGACCCCGAGCCGGACCGGTGGTTTCCCTTTCCGTCCGAGGGATACGACTACGCGACCGACGTGTGCAACAGGTGCCCGATTGCGGAATCGTGTCGCGAATTCGCCTCTGCCACTGGCCAGACCGGAATCTGGGGAGGAGTGAAGTTCGAGCAGGGCAGGATCGTCGCGGCGTGAGGGATCAGATTCCCGGCTCCGCGGCGATCGTACCGGCCGATACCGCCCGGCACAGAGCGTCGTGGTCACGTTCGGTTTGATCGGCGTAGAGCCGAGCAAACCGGGTGAGGGCGGTATCGACCGCGTCCGAGGTTCCCAGGTAACCGGAAATCAGTGACGCGCCGCTGGTTCGTGCATGCCCCTTGGCCAGTAGGCGGCCGCAGATCGCGACGTAATCGGTCAGCGCTGCGGCGTCGATATTGTTCAGGTCCACAGAACCTTTCATGTTCCGGAACTGACGGACGTAGTACTGGCGGTCGTCCACGGTGCACCAACCGAGCAGTGGATCACTGACCGTCTGGAGAGCTTGCTGGTATTCCGCGACGCGTCGTCCTTGGTGGTCGTGCCAGGCCGAGTCGCCGTGCACGAAGGGCGCAACTACGGATCGGCGAGCCTGTTTGAGCTGCAAGAAGATGACGTCGTCCGGGATGCTCCCTTCGCACAGGGCGACATAGGCGCGCAGAGCGACACTCCCGACTCCGACAACCCGGTGCGCGACGTCGATGACGTTGTATCCCGAGACGACTCGGCGCCAGTGTGGTGCAAGGGTTTCGAGATACTCGTCCAGACCCTCCAGGAGGAAGTCGGTGTCCTGCGGCGTGAGTCGTGTTGTGAGCGGCGGGTTCTCGACCAACTGGCGCCGTCCGTGATCCTCGACGGTGAACCGCGGCACCGCATGGTCACTCGTACGCCGCCGGGCGCGCTCCGCGGCGCGCCTGATCTCGGCCAGCAACCCAGGATCTGTGACGTGGTCGGTGAGTCCGTCGAGATCGACCCGGTCGAAGGAGCGATCGAACAGTGGACGCTCGGACAGCTTCGCCAAGTGGAGGCGATACGCGGACACACACGAGGTTGTTGCTGTTTCGCATTGAGCTTCGGTGAGACCGTTCTGCCGACCGGCCACCCAGATGCTCGCAGCCAGCCTTCGTAGATCCCATTCCCAGGGGCCGGGATGTGCTTCGTCGAAATCGTTGAGGTCTATGACAAGTTCGCGTTCCGGAGATCCGTAGAACCCGAAGTTTCCGACGTGCGCATCTCCACAGATGACGGGAGTGATGCCGGTGGACGGCAGCTGCGCCATGTCCTCTGCCATCAATCCCGCGGTACCGCGCAGGAATCCGTATGGCGAAGCGACCATTCGCCCCACACGGATCGGAACCAACCAGTCGAGTCTTCCCTCGTGTGCCGTGTTGACCTGATCGACCGGGTCACGTCGATCGGGTGGGGGCGTCCAGTCGCCGAGCGACGATCGCGCCACTCGCTTGCGCAGGCCTTTCCCGATCTTGCGACGCTCACTGCGGGGCGTCTGACGCGCCCGCAAAGTCGCCCTGCCGTCCGGTTCGTTCTCGAGAGCCAGCTGACCGGCAGGCCTGTTCAGCGGGTCCATGTCGGGCTCTCTTTCGTCGGGCGTGCGAAACTCGCGCTCGATCTTATGCCCGCCGGATTGTGCGCCGCGCGACGAGTTCCCTAACTACCCGCCTGGGCAATCAACTCGACAGCGCGGTCGGCGCACAGTTCCGGATCCGGCATTCTCCCGATACCGAGGCATTCGACAACGGCGAACGACGCATCCGGTGTGGTTTCCACGCCGAGCGCCCACCCGAAGTAGTGATTCCAGGCGAGTACGGCTCGGTGGCCACTGTGCTGCGGAATCTCGCTGCCCAGAACGAGTACTGCGTCGAACGCGGGGCCGTCGCACCAGATGACCGATTCGGCGAAGGTGGAGCTGGCGACGGCGACTACGTACCTGTGACAAGTCGATTCACTCGGAATGGCGATGTGTGCCCGCATGGTCGCTCCTCCGGCTCGGTTGCGATCGGAGGGTTCCCCGTTGCCGGCGCCGAAAAAACGCTTGTCAGATTACGTCCCGGCCACAGATCTACGACGCAGACGGTGCCTGAGATGTTTTTGTGCTGCCCGCGCGACCGAGCGAGTCGAGAGATACTGTTCGGCCGGTATCAACCGGGAACCGAACAAGTAGAACCTTCGGGCTTCGTCGTGGTCGTGGGTGGCCGCGGAGATGAGCAGACGTTCGATCGCGGTGAACTTTCGCCCACCGGCGTAACCACTCATGTAGTCGATGTGATTCGTCATACTCGCTCTGGCGCTACGGTATTCGGTCAATGCAGCGTTCACGTTCCGATGTGAGTCGAGTGTGTCTGCCGGCGTCTCCGTCAGCATGTGCGCGGTCGCATCGACCAGCATCTGAGCGGTCTCGAGTGCCCACGAGCATCCGATACCCCACAACGGGTCGTTGGTTGCCGCAGCGTCGCCGATGAGTGCGAACCCGTTACCTACGGGTTCGGTGAGGGTTGTGGAGAAGTGTTTGGTACCAACGATCTTCCCGACGATGTGCTCTCGCCGAACAAGCGGAGCGCCGGGTAATGCGTTGGCGTACTCGAGGAAAGCAGTAGACAGGTCGTCAGCGAACGAGCCGAGCTTGTCGAGGGCAGGGAAGACGACCAGCACGCTGATTCCGCCGTCGTTGGGGAGCAGATAGGCGACGTCGGGATCCATGAACCACGACAATGACGTTTCTCCGCCGGGTCGTTCGAGTCCGGAGAGTTGGGCGAAATAGCTGAAACGCCCGTTGGATGCAGTCACGGAGTCGCAACGAGCGGATCGTGCGACGGTCGAATCCTTGCCGTCTGCTCCGACGGTCAATCGTGCTCCGACAGTGAAGGCCGAACCCTGTTCGGTGCCGTAGACGCCTGCAGTAGTGCCGTTCTCGGTCAGTAGTCCGGAAACGCGATGCCCGAGAAGAAGGTCGACGTTCGGGTAGTCGTTCGCGAGTTGGCGCAGTAGGGGGTCGAGAGTTTCCCTTCGGACGTTGAACCCAGGTGGCGGTGAGTTCTCTGCGGCATCAGGGGTGATCATTCCCCACGGGGTCCAGAATGTCGGAACGGTCTCCACCATTCCCAGGGCGAGCAGTTTTTCCGTGGCGCCGAGTCGTTGCAAGATCGGGGCACCGCACGGTTGCAGGTGGTGAGTGCACAGGACTTTGTGCGCCCGGATGTCGGAGCGAGCGTCGAGAAGCGCTATCCGCAGACCTTGCTGGGCGTACATGATTGCGGCCGCGCATCCCGCGATGCTCGCGCCGACAATCACAACGTCATACTTTTCCCGTGCCTTCGAAGTCACTCGATCAGCATAATGCATAAGGTTATAACTTAAATATGACTGGATTCAGTCATCGTGTTCGGGCGTTAAGTCCCGAACTGCGGCCCGGATGGACTGTTCACGAAGCTCGTTCTCTCTGCGCAGTTCACGACGCCGACGCCCGGCCTCGAATCGCTGCCTCGCGATTGTTCCGGTCGGCCGGAGTTGGGGTACCTCAGCCGGTTTCCCGTCGCTTCCCATCGCCACCATCGTGAAATAGCAACTATTGGTGTGTCGAGATTTTCCGAGAAGAATGTCTTCGGTTTCGACTCGAATTCCGATTTCCATCGAGGTGCGCCCGGTGTAATTGACGGAAGCGCTGAACGTGACGAGTTCGCCGACATGCACCGGTTCGCGGAACACCACACGATCCACCGACAGGGTCACGACGTACGTCTGGGCGTATCGACTCGCGCACGCATAGGCGACCTGGTCGAGAAACTTCAGAATCGTTCCGCCGTGAACGTTGCCCGAAAAATTGGACATGTCCGGCGTCATGAGGACGGTCATGGACAAGGTTTGTTTCGATGCTTGCTGCGATGCTTGCTTCAATTCGGGCAGGGAGTTCGATTCGGACATCGAGCGGGCCTCTTCGGGTCGGTGGACGGTGAAGAGACCGTATCCGGCCAAGAGGGTTACCCGCGCGTTCGGAAGAGCGCGGTGTCAGAGTTCGGGACAGTGCCAACGTGGAGGATGTATTCGCTGGTGGCGACGGGGCCGGCCGCGCTCGACCTGAGATAGGGCTCGAGCGTCGAGCGGAGGTGCGCTGACATCGAAGCCCAATTCCCTGTGCTTCGAACGGCCTCGCGAAAGTTCTTCAACGCCGGTGCCTGGTCGCACAGTTCCTCGACGGGATCCGATCCGGCTGGTAGTTGCCACTCGAGCAGGTGGGAGGCCGAGCTCACCGACTCCAATCCGGCTGCTGCCTTCTCGAATTCGCTCGAGCTCGACCATGTCGTCGGTAGTGGTGTGATGCCATTCCACGCCGAGGCGGCCTCCCGGCGGAGTGCTGCTGCCCACCCGTTCTCCGACCACGTTGCGACGCAGATCTTTCCGCCTGGCCGGGTCACCCGCATCATCTCTGCGAGGGCAATCGAGGGGTCGGGACAGAAGATGATCCCGAAGATGCTGACGCAGGCGTCGGCACTCGAATTCGGCCAGGGTAAAGACTGCGCATCGCCGATCGTGAAGTTGGGTTGGGTAGTGCCGGGGTGGGGAATCCAGCGTTCGCGTGCGACCTCGAGCTGGCTGGCGGAGAGGTCGAGTGCGTGGACCGTCATGCCTGACTGAGCCGCCGGGAGCGCAAAGTTCCCGGTTCCGGCGCAGACGTCGTACACCGTGCTCACATGCCCGATCGAGCGCAGTGCCTCCGTCGATGCCGGTGAGAGTTGCTCGGCAAGAGGCGAATACGTCGTACCGTTCCAGTTTCCCTGATTCACGCCAAGCTCCTTTCGACGGTGTCGATGACCGTATCGAGCGCTGCGCCCGCCGCGCGCGCTGCTTCGTCGGGGTTGCGTTCCTCGATGGCTGCGATCAAGGGTCGGTGCTCGTCGACGTGGAAACCTTGACCGACACTGACTGCGGACAGCGAATCCGTCACGGCGGCAAGGACTCCCCGGTAGACGTCGATCAGTGCGGAATTGTGGGACGCCTCGACGATCGAAAGGTGCAGGGCCATGCCGGCTTCGACAGTGAAGCCGCCGACGTGACCGGGGTGGGCATTCCAGGCTGCATGTATCCGCGCGAGATCTTCGGGGGTGTGGCGCTGCGCTGCAAGTCGCGCGGCTTCGACCTCGAGTCCGCGTCGCAGGCTCAGTACGTCGAGAACGTCACCTCTGGCGAGCCTGCGCCCGAGTAGTCCTTCGACCGGCGACGCCGCCATGACGTACACGCCGCCACCGTGACGAACGGACAGAACTCCGGCGTGTGCAAGCGCCCGTACCGCTTCGCGCATGGTGTTTCGGGCGACTCCCAATTCCTCGACCAGTGCGGTCTCCGGCGGGAGTTTCGATCCGACGGGCCATCGACCGGTCGAGATCGCCTCCTCGATCGCCGCGGCGACGATATCTACCTTGCGTCCGGAGTCGGACATGTGTGCCACCTCGGGTAAGTGAGTCAATGACTTTGTCCGAGGTTAGCGTGCTCTCACGAGTGGGTCAATGACTTGGGAATTATCCGCGTACGTCCAGGCTGCGGGCGTAGTGCTCCTTGAAGACCTCGAGATGCGCCCACGATTCCAAGCCGCTGACACCGTCGATGCCCCGGATTCGCTCGGACAGGGCATGGAGGTCGTTGGACGAGTTGGCGGCGACCGTCGCGATCACGTCGTACCGTCCCAGGGTCCGCGCGAGGAATTCGATTCCGGGCAGGGACTCGATCTCCGATACCGCGTTGTCGTCCCGTGAGCCCAGATTGACGCCGATGCCCATCGCCAGCGTCCGGCCACCACCTCGCCGCTTGACGACAGCGCCGACGCGCAGTGCCGTGCTCGCGATCAGGTGATTGACGCGATTGCGCACAGCGCTCGGCGACAGGCCGGTGTGTTCGGCCAGCTCGAGAAAGGGCATGCGCCCGTTGCGTTCGAGCAGTTCGATCAAGGTAACGTCCGTCGAATCGAGTCGGATGTCGGCTTGTAAAGCGGTCTCGGGCATGAAGATTCCCTTGATGACGTCGACGTAGACCAGCGTGCTCACGGATCGAACGCCACGTTGTGAGCGGAGTTCGGCGATGGCACGGTACAGATCGTCGTGACTGGGTACCCGAAGTTCCGCAATCACGTTGTACTGCCCGCTGACTGCCGAGATGTAGACGGCGGCCTCGGATGCGATCAACGCGTCCAGCACCGGGGTCATCGGTCCGGACACTGCGATCGAGACGTGTGCAAGCGCCTTCAATCCGAGAAGTTCGGGGTGCGCGACGGCGACTACGGACACCGTTCCCGAGTCGAGTAGCGCCTGCACTCTGGTGGACACCGCCGCTCGTGGGGCGTCGACCGCCACGGACAGTTCGCGGTACGTCGCTCGCCCGTTGCGCTGAAGTGCGGCAATGAGCTTGGAATCGAGATCGAGCGTCATGGTTGCCCCAACTTTTCCAGAGATTTTTCTGTATGAGCTTCTTATTAGAACAGTCGCATGTGGCCATGGATGATGTGGATAAGTGCAGAAATGCTCGAAAACTCATACAAAAAAGTTATATACCGCCTGGTCTGAAACTTTGATGCATTGCATAGCTCCAGGTCAGGGCGTAGTTTTCGCTCAACACGCAGTGACCTGCACCACCATCTCGACGAAGGACCACCATGCGCAAGTTGCACACGCACGAAGCCTCGCCTCTCGACGCCACCGGCACGATCTTCACCGGTGCCAAGATCCACACCGTTGACGACAACACGGCAGGCGCTGAAGCGTTCCTGGTGTTCGGAAACCGCTTTGCCGCGGTGGGAACACTCGAGGAATGCCGCACCGAGGCGCGTCGGCTGAGCACTCGCACGACCGCGGTGGTCGAACTCGACGGCGCCACCGTCGTCCCCGGCTTCGTCGATCCGCACGCACACCCGTTGATGTACGGGCAGATGCTCAGCTGGGTGGACTGTGGGCCGGAGAAGGCACATTCCATCCCCGGAATCATTGCGCTACTTCAGGAAGCGGCGCTCACAGCTCCTGCGGGTGTCCCGATTCGTGGCTACGGCTACGAGCACCGCAACCTGATCGAAGGGCGCCATCCACTCAAGGAAGAGCTCGATCAGGTGGCCACCGATCGCGAGGTCTACCTCATGAACGCGAGCGGTCACGGCGGCGTCGTCAACTCCTTCACTTTCGACAAGCACGGCATTGACGCGAGCACCGAGAATCCTGCCGGTGGCGAGTTCTTCCGAGATGCAGACGGTGAACTCACCGGTGAGCTCTCTGATGCCGCGTGCAACATCCTCACCGGCGTCAACGGAGTGAAGGTAGGTCATCACGGACCCAACTTCCATCTCGAGGACGAGCCGGAAGAACACCTTCGTCAGCTGTCGGTCGCTCAGGACAAGTTCCTGGCCGGCGGCGTCACCACCATCGGCGACTGCCAGGTGACCCGTCGTGAATTCGACATGTACCTGCGTCTGGCCGAGCAGGATCAACTCAAGACCCGCGTCAGCATGTACATGCTCAGCCACCTCCTCGATCACGTCATCGACACGGGAATGCACGGCGCCTTCGGCAATTCGCGGCTCGCGTTCGGCGGCATCAAGTTCTACGCCGACGGCACTCTCGGCGGCTGGACCGCATACTTCCCCGACGGTTACGTCGGGGACCCGTGCCGCACCGGGCAGCTCTATCACGAGCCTGCGGACTACTCGGATCTGATTGCCAAGGCGCATTCGGTGGGTCTGCAGACCGCCACGCACGCTCAGTCTCCGACCGCCATCGACATGGTGCTCGATGCCATCGAAGCTGCGCAGAAGGCTCACCCCGACGCCGACGCTCGTCACCGCATCGAGCACTGCGGTCTCCCGACTGCCGAGCAGATCGCCCGGATGAACCTGGCCGGCGTCTACCCGGTGAACCAGCCGCAGCACTACTACAACTGGGGCGAGGGCGTCACTGCTGCGATCGGTACGCCGGGTGAGCGGTTCAACCCCCTCGGCGAGTTCATCGCTGCCGAGGTTCCGGTGACCATCAGCTCCGACGCCCCCGTCGCCGAGCCCAAGCCGCTCGAAGCAATTCAGGCAGCCGTGACTCGTGTCACGCGTCAGGGCCATCAGCTCGGCTCCGATGCACTCCGCATCACCGCCGACCAGGCATTGCAGGCTCACACGCTCAACGGTGCGCGTGCGCTGGGCCGTGAAGCAGAGCTGGGCAGCATCTCGGTCGGCAAGCGGGCCGACTTCGTCATTCTGGGCGCGGATCCCCTCGAGGTTCCGGCCGACGCGATTGCGCAGATCGAGGTCCGAGAGACCTGGATCGACGGCGAACTCGCACATTCAGGTCATAACCACCTATTGTCGAGCACTTCGACCACCGAGGAAAAGTAATGAACCGAGAGCAACAGATCGTGAAGGCCCGCAAGGCGGGATTTGCAGCCTTCGTCGGTACAACTATCGAGTGGTACGACTTCTACGTGTATGCCACGGCAGCAGCCCTGGTGTTCGGTGACATCTTCTTCCCACCTGGAACCGACCGCCTGACCGGCGTTGCGGCGGCGTTCGCGACATACGCCGTCGGTTTCTTCGCTCGCCCGCTCGGCGGAATCGTGTTCGGCCATGTCGGTGACAAGATGGGCCGACGCACCGCATTGGTTGTGACTTTGACGCTGATGGGTGCAGGCACGTTCCTCATCGGCATGTTGCCCACTTACGCGTCGATCGGGTTCTGGGCGCCGTTACTGCTGGTACTGCTCCGCTTCGTCCAGGGCTTTGCCGTCGGCGGCGAATGGGGCGGCGCGGTCCTGATGGCCGTCGAGCATGCACCCGAGGACAAGAAGACCTTCTACGGCGGTTTCGCTCAGCTGGGCAACCCGGCCGGCGCGCTCCTGGCCACAGGTTTCTTCAGCATTCTCTCCACCTTCGGCGACGACGCTCTGCGCGAGTGGGCTTGGCGACTGCCGTTCCTCTGCTCGGCGCTGCTGATTCTCGTCGGCTTGGTCGTTCGCCTGAAGGTCGAAGAGTCCCCGGTTTTCGAATCCGAGGTGAAGTCCGCGGACGTACCGGAAATGCTCCCGCTCAAGTACGCGCTGGTGACCAACTGGCGCCCGATCATCCTGGGCATCGGCATTCTGCCCGTCGCAGTCGGCGGCTACTACCTCGTGACGACCTTCATCACGGCATACGCAACCGACCCCGATGTCGGATTGTCGGAGACGTTGATTCTCAACGCGCTCAGTGTCGCTGCAGTGGTCGAGTTGATCGCGACTCTCGGCGTGGCGTGGCTCGGCGACAAGGTGGGACGCGTCCGCGTCGTCATCTGGGGCCTTGCGGCAGTCGCGATTCTCGCAGCGCCGCAGTTCCTGGTGCTGAAGTCCGGATCCGTGTTCCTGATCTTCCTGACCTTCGCTGTCATGCGACTGGTGCTGGCGGCCACGTACGGCCCGATCGCCGCCGTCCTGTCGCAGATGTTCAAGCCGCAGGCCCGCTACACAAGCATTTCGTTGGCGTACCAGGGTGCAGGCGCGATCTTCGGTGGGTTGTCTCCGCTGGTGTCGACGCTGATGTACAAGGCAACCGGCAGCATCTGGCCGGTCATCGCACTGCTGATCGGCATGTGCGTCCTGAGCATCGTCTGCCTGCTCTTCGCTCCGCAGCATGTGGACGAGGCGACAGATACCGACGGTGCTCCGCAGGGCCTGAACAAGGAATCGGCTTCCGCCTGACAACTGAAAACACAACAGCCGGGGCAGTACACGATTTCCGTGTACTGCCCCAGCTGTCGTTTCAGGTCAGTTGTCGCTCAGCGCCGGTTACGCGCCGACGAGATGGCGATGAAAATGATCGCTGCGGCGGTGCGCCTGGCTGAGATTTCTGATCTCACGCAGCCAGAAGTGAGACGCCAGCGCGTTGTTGCTTCCATAGCCGGTGCCGGACGTGTCCTCGTCGATCAGGGCGACAAGCGCTTTGATCAGGCTGGTGACCTTGAGGTTGTTGGTCTGAGAATGTCGGACTAACAGCTCGGCGGCTTCGTCGGTGCTGCAACGGTAGAGGGTGCAGACGATTTCGATGGCGCGCTCGCGGATCCGGCCCGAAGTAGTCGGGATCCGTAGACCGTTCGTCGAGTTGCCGTTCGCCTGGTTGTTCGTGTCGTTGGGGTGAATCATGGTGTTGATCAAGGTATTCCTTTGAACCGCATGGGTTTTGGGCCCGTGCGGTGTGTAGCGCATGTTGATACTGGTGCAGTCGGTACGCGATTGGCGGCGGACTCCGTCGGAGTCTTCGGCCTGGTCAACAATCTGCGGGACTGATGAAAGTGCGTAGTGATCAAAGGCGCGGGTTTGCACCGAACTGGAAGTCTGCCCCTGGAACGAATACTGGAACTGTTGTCCCGGGCGAAGCGACCGGCTGCCTGACTGACGGCTGCCCTCTGATAACCCCACCGTACGTCATGGAGTTGGTTTCAGCTAATCCTTTTGCGGGCGATCGTGCTCACAGTAGGCGGTTTTACCTGCTCAGGGAGTGTTTACGCGGTCGATTATTGCTTGCTTGGTGATAGCCCAGGCGTCGCTTGTCGGGTTGCCGAAGTCGCCGTGGCCGACGCCGGGTAGTTCGATCAGGTCGACCACGTCGCCTGCTGCTCGGGCTGCACGGGCGTAGCGCCGACTCTGTTCGATCGACACGACCTTGTCTCCGAGCCCGTGGATCGCTGTGACAGGGAGGCCGGTGGGGAGGTGTTCGATCGGTGATGCGATGCGGTAGCGATCAGGATGATCGGTAGGCATGCCGCCCAGAAGATTTCGAACAAAACGATCTTTGCCCGCGGTTGCGGCGAGCGTCATGTCGAAGACGCCGGCCATGATCGTCGCCGAGCGAACCGGCACCGAGAGGTCGGGTGCCGGAGCATCTGCACCCTGTTGTGAACGCGACGCCACCCAGGCGGCCAGTTGCCCACCCGCGGAGTATCCGGCGATGTGTACACGGCTCAAATCCAGTCGCCCGGAAGCCTTTTCCTGCACGATGTCGGCCAGAGCGTTGGTAGCCGCAACGGTATCGGACAGCGTCGTCGGCCAACCGCCCTGTCCACCCACGCGTCTGTATTCGATGTTCCAGACCGCAATTCCGTAGGGGGTCAGCGTTTTTGCCCACGCACCCGCGTACTCGAGATTGCTCTTCTGCGCCCAGCCGCCGCCGTGGATCAATACGACGACCGGCAGATCGTCCTCCGACCCGGCTGGAAGATACAGATCGCCGAAAGTGTCTGCGGCGGCGGAGTATGCGATGCGCACCGGAGCGACGTTGCGGTCGAGGCCGGTTGCGCTGCTGACGGATGCGAGGAGGGCGAGTACACAGACGAGCACTACGGCGAGATACCCGGCCAAGCGGTCGCGGGAGCGGTGCGCGATGACCTGATTCCTCTCGGCAGGCGACGGACGATAATTCGTAAATCAGTCTATCGGTGCCAGGTGAATTTATGGTGTGAGCGAATGGGCCGTGCTCGCGCGCACGCGGAGTTCGCTACGCGTATAGCTCTGAACTGCGGGTTCGTCACCGTTGACCAGAGCCAACAGCGCATGCACGGCCGCTGCCGCCTGTTCTTGGGGGAAGAAGTCGAAGGCGGTGATCGGGGGCTGGGAAACCAGCAGGGCGGGTTCGTCACTGTCCTGTGCAATCAAGACGTCACCCGGAATCGACAGCCCGAGATCGAGGGCCGCTCGCGCCGCTGGCGGGGCGCAACCGAGAATCAACGACAGGATCGCGTCAGGCGGAGTCGAGGAGTCGAGGGCCTCGCGGGTGGCCGCATACGCGGCGCCGATGAGGCCCTCGACGGTGCTGGCGCCCGGAAACGACGTCAAATCCTCGCTGGTGCGTGGTGCCACTCCCCGGGCGCGGCACCACTCGAAGTAAGCGAAAGTCGTTGCGCGGGTCCACTCCGAATGCATTCCGGGAGTGAGGACGAGAATGTCCCTTGCGCCACGTTCGGCGAGGTGGTTCAGAAGAGTTTCCGTGGTGGAGACGAGGTCCGGTGAGGTGGAGTATCCGAACTGCCCGGAGTGTCCAGGACCCACTGCGACAGAGGGGATTCCGATCTTCTGCAGAACCTCGACGCGTGGGTCGACGACCATCGGGTCGACGACCAGTACGCCGTCCATCTCGATGCGCCGCAGTCCGTTCGGATCTTTCATCGACGGCAGTAGTAGGAGTGAGTGATCGGCGTGGAATGCAGCCTGGGTCGCGGCGGTCGCCACACGCCCGTACCAGTCGAAATTGAGGTACTCGGCCGATGACAGTTGGTCGGGAGCGGGGAGCATCAGCCCGAGGGTGGCAGTCCGACCCGACCTGAGATTCTGGGCCGACCGATTGGCACGGTATCCAAGGCGGTCGGCAACCTCTTGAACCCGAGCGCGAGTGGCCGCGTCGACCCGGCCCTTGCCGTTGAGTGCATAGGAGACCGTGGACACCGCGACGCCGGCGGCGCTCGCGACATCGCGAAGCGTCGGAGTGTTCGGCGTGGACATCGGGGTCGTTCCTCTACTCGCTGGTCGGTTTCTACCCAAGAGTAACGCCCGAACAAACGGCGCTGCTGCAGTTGGTGGACCGTTGCCCGAAGAAGGCGAATGCCGAATCGTTTCATCGCAGCTATTGACACTGCTGAAACGATTGGGCACGCTCATGGAACGCCAGTCGAAGGCCGAATGATTTTCCTGGACACACATGGCGCACTCGTTCCAGTCCAAGCGCATAATTGCGATAACGCACGGAGTCACTCCATGACCGACAACACCGACCCGCGAAGGGTGGGCACAGCTCCCGACCCGCATCCGCCCGGAGCCACTCCGGGGCTTCGTAGGGGGACGATCAACAGCAGACATCTGGTCTTCTTCGTCATCGCCGCAGCGGCACCGCTGACGATCCTTGTGGGATTCGCGCCACTGGGTCTGATGGTTTCCGGCGCTGCGCTTCCGGTGGGGTACGTCGTTCCCGGGATCGTCTACCTACTGTTCGCCGTCGGCTTCACGGCGATGAGCAGGCATATCCGTGGTGCGGGTGCGTTCTACGCCTACATCACCGAAGGGCTCGGAAAGACAGTCGGCGCGGGGTCCTCCGTAGTGGCCTACGTCGGGTACCTCGGCGGCCAGATCGGGTTCGTCGTCGCATGCGGCATCTTCACCTCGTCGACCTTGGACAGTCTGTTCGGCATATCCGTGCCCGTCTACGCATGTGCACTGACAATTGCTGTTCTGGTCGCTGTCGTGGGATACAACCGGGTGGACATCGGCGCCAAGGTGCTTGCAGTGCTTATGGCACTCGAGCTCGGCGTGCTCGCCGTCTTCTGCATTGCGGTCCTTGTCAAAGGCGGACACGAAGGGCTCTCGCTGACCAGTTTCTCGCCCTCCACCTTCCTGACCGCCGGCTTGGCCAGCGTCTTTGTTCTGACCTTCACGTCGTTTGTCGGTTTCGAGCAAACAGCGATCTACAGCGAGGAGGTCGTCGATTCCAAGCGCACGGTCTCCCGCGCGACGTACACGGCGGTGATCGTCCTGGCGGTTGTCTATTCCTTCTGCGCCTGGGTGATCGTGCAGGCTGTTGGACCGAGTCGGATGGTCGACTTCCTCGGCGGTGATCCCTCGGAGCTGATCTTCGACCTCAACAGTGAATTCGCCGGAGAGACGATGACCGACGTCATGCACCTGCTCATCGTGACAAGCTTTTTCGCGGGGTGCCTGGCACTCCACAATGCGTGTAGTCGCTATCTACTGGCCATGGGCCGTGCGCGAATCTTGCCCGTGGTTCTGGCGAAGGTGTCACCGACGACTGGTACGCCCAGCGTCGCCGGAATTGTTCAGGGCGTTCTGGTGTTCGTCGCGATCGCAGGATTTGCGCTGACCCCGGCAGATCCGTACACGGAGGTTGTTCTGTGGACGAATACCCCCACCATCATCGCCGTACTTGCTCTGCAGATCCTGACCTCGATTGCCGTGGTCCGATTCTTCTCGACGGGAGCTAGGGGAGAAGGCTTGTGGCAGAGGCTGATCGCGCCCTCGCTCGCTGCCGTTTCGCTCGTCGTGGCTCTCGGATTCCTGCAAGTGAACATGGGCACCGTGACTGGGTTGACCACAGCTCGGAATCTGTTGTTCGTGGTGCCACTGGTCGCTGCTTTCGCAGTGGGGGTCGTTCGGAGCCTGTGGGTTCGTAACCACTCGATCGAGGTGCTGTCGGTATGAGCGAATACGCATGGTCGGTCCCCGGAGGGTTGGTCGAACGTCCCGGAATTGTTCCGGGCGCTCCAGAGATATGGGTCTATGCGGACAGGTTCTCGTACTTCGGTGGTGACACCGTCTCGATCCGAGTGCATACCACCGCAGAAGAATACGACCTCGAAATTGTTCGAGACGGCACCCGGCCGCAACAGGTCGCGCAATACTTCGGTCTGCCGGGCAAGCAGCAGCAGACGCCTGCCGATGCGTACGCAGTGGGCTGCGACTGGTCGGAATCCCTTGCTGTCGAATTAGATCCGAAGTGGACGTCCGGCATGTACTTGGTTTTGGTCCGGATGCTCCACGAAGGGGTGACTATTGAGCGGGAGGGCTTCTTCGTCGTCAAGGCGCGCGAACCCGAGCACGCCGACTTCGTACTCATTCACACCACCAGCACGATGTTGGCTTACAACGACTGGGGTGGGGCAAACCACTACCGAGGTGTTCCGGACGGCTCCGGCGATGTGCCGACACCGATTTCCTCGACGCAGCGTCCTGTCGCGCGGGGGATGTTGCGCAAACCCGAGGGCGCAGCACGCAACATCCACACCGACACACCGGGAATCGGATGGATACCCCGTCACCCGCCGTACGAATGGGCGTGGGTGAACGGCTACTCGCGTCACCATGCGGACGCCTTCTGGGCCACTTACGAGAGGCCGTTCACGGTCTGGGCGGAAGAGCAGGGGTTCCGCGTCCACCACGTGACACAACACGATCTGCATAACGATCCGTCAGCGCTGCAGGGATATTCATGCGCAGTTGTCGTCGGTCACGACGAGTACTGGTCCTGGGAGATGCGTGACTGCATAGACGATTTCGTCGAAGAGGGTGGTGGTCTGGCGCGATTCGGTGGGAACTTCCTGTGGCAGGTACGCCTCGAAAACGACGCACAAGTCTGTTACAAGAATCCGTTCGACGATCCGATGCGAGAAGTCGACCCGACCCGGGTGACGACGGCGTGGGATTCGCCCGAGGTTGCCCGACCGGGAGCGTGGACGATGGGTTTGACCGGCATGGCCGGTGTCTACAATCGTTACGGTGCAACAACTCCCAGGTCTTCGGGTGGTTTCACGGTATACCGGCCGGATCATTGGGCGTTGAACGGAACCGACCTGTACTACGGAGACAACTTCGGGATCGCCCCGATCTGTGTTGCCGGATTCGAGATGGACGGCGTGGATTTCACGTTCCGGAAGGGCCAGCCGTATGCGACCGGCGTCGACGGCGCTCCCGAGGATCTGGAGATCATCGCGATGGCGCCGGCAGTTTCGGGTTCGCGGGACAAATGGAACGGGAAAGTTCCGATCGGTGCGCCTTTCGCCGAAGTGCAGGGAATCATCGAATGCTTCTACGGCAGTGAGCCTCCAGATCACCTTCGTGATCTCGAATACGGATCGGGAATGGTCGCCTGTCACAAGCGAGGTCTCGGCTCCGTGTTCAACGCAGGTTCCACCGAATGGGTGAACGGGCTGATCCATCACGATCCGTTCACCGAACGAATAACTGCAAACGTACTGAATCTGTTTGCTGCACGAATTTCCAGCTCCAACACGAAGGAAAAATGACATGAGTGTCAACGACATTCGAACGTTCGGGCCAGGGCAGGGGACGCGGTTCATCCCGGAGTGGGGTGACGACGCGAGCCCGAACTGGTCGGAATCCGAATGGAGGTCATTCGGAGATCCGAACGGGGAATACTTCGGCGGTGGTTGGGAGGGCGAGCCCGGCACGCTCTTGTGCGACCCGTATCCGTACGACGAGGTCTGCATCATGATCAGCGGCCGGGTGGCGCTGATCGACCTCGATGGAAACCGTCGCGAATTCTCTTCTGGGGAAGCATTTTTCGTGCCGCAGTCGTTTCGCGGTACCTGGGAGACGGTTGAGCCGTCGAAGAAGTTCTTCGTCGCGCTCCCCGGATCGCGCTCATGACGGTGGAAACTTCGATGACTGTCGCAGCGTTTGGTCACGTGATCGACGGAACGTGCGAGAGCCCGGCAGGTAGACTTTCCGTGCTGGTCGATCCGGTGACCGACAATCCATATGCCCGTGCTGCCGTCGGTTCCGCCGATGACGTCGATCGAGCCTGCCGTTCGTCCGAGAAGGCTGCGCGGTCCTGGCGCCGGTCCACCCCTGCGCGCCGTCAGGAGTTGCTGCTGGCCCTTGCGGACGCGCTGGAAGCAAACGCGAAATATTTCCTCGAGGTCGAATGCCGCAGTACTGGAAAGCCTCTCAGGCAGGTGCGAGACGACGAGATCCCGCAGTGTGTTGACTTTCTGCGGTACTTCGCGGGTATTGCCCGCTCTCTGCCGGGCGTTGCCGCAATGGAGTACACGGAGGGTGCTACGTCTTATGTCAGACGTGAACCCATTGGCGTGATCGGTGCGATCGCTCCTTGGAACTACCCGTTGATGATGGCGGTCTGGAAGATCGCGCCGGCACTCGCGACGGGAAACACCCTCGTGCTCAAGCCGGCCGAGGAGACGCCGGAAACCGCGGTGATGCTGGGAGTGCTCGCAGCGCAGATCTATCCGCCCGGGGTGTTGAACGTAGTGTGCGGCGATCGCGATACCGGAGCCGCGCTCGTCGCTCATCCGGTTCCTCGGATGATTGCGCTGACGGGATCGACGAGAGCGGGTATTTCGGTCGCAAAGGCCGCGTCGGAAGACGTCAAGCTGTTGCATCTCGAACTCGGAGGCAAGGCACCCGCCGTTGTTTTCGCCGACGCGGACCTCGACGGCGCAGTCACGGGGATTGTTGCCGGAGCCTTTTACAACAGCGGTCAAGATTGCACCGCTGCGACGAGAATTCTCGTTCAAGAGGAGGTTGCGGAGGATTTCACCGAGAAGTTGACGGCTGCGGCCGCGGACTTGAGGTTGGGAGGACCGGAATCGGGCGATTGTCTCGGCCCCCTGGTCAGCCGCGCTCACCGTGATCAAGTGGCGGAGTTGGTAGAGAGACGCTCAGCAAATACGAACGTATGTATTGGCGGGGGAAAGCCAGCTGGACCTGGGTTTTTCTATCTGCCGACTGTTATTTCCGGGGTGCAGCAGGAAGACGAGTTGGTCCAGGAAGAGATATTCGGGCCGGTTGTCACCGTACAGTCGTTCTCCACCGAGGCTGAAGCGATCGAACTTGCGAACGGGACCAAGTACGCTCTCGCGTCGAGCGTGTGGACGTCCGACCACGGCACCGCGATGAGGATGACGGCCGAACTGGACTTCGGCTGCGTCTGGGTGGGAGCCCACGGAATGCTCGCCGCTGAGATGCCTCACGGTGGCTTCGCCGGGTCGGGTTACGGCAAGGATCTGTCGGAGCTCGCACTGGCGGAGTACACGAGGGCCAAGCACGTCATGCATGTGACGAGCGTCTGACTCCTCGGCAATATACAACGACGGCCATCTGCCCGCGCTGCGGGCCGGTGGCCGTCGTCGTGTCTCGGTGGACCTGCAAGCTACTGTTTAAATATGTTGCAGTGCAACGTATGTGGAGACAGTTTTCGTTGATCTGCGTCGCGAATGCCGATAAAGTGACGTGTGCAACATTGCGCACTTCGGCGCACATTCAACCCCACTTTCAATTCTGACTCCAGGAGACTGTCATGGGTTCATCCGACACCGATCTCAAAGCGCTCGACAGCGTTATCACCGTCGCCGGTGCATTGGCGGCGATATTCGGCGGAATCGCCGGAGTTGCCGGGCTGGCAACTTTTCTCGGAACCGGCGGCGGTTCTTAGGTTTTCAGCTGACATCACTGAGTCTTGGACCGTTCGATTCTGACGATCAGATCCGCGCGTGACCTGACTGCGCTGATCAACTCGGCGTTCGGCTGATCTACCCGTTTCACCCACTCGGCAGCCGCTTCGGAACTCTTTCCGAAGCGGCTGTGGCGTTTCACCAAGCGCTTCGTCCGAGTTTCCTCCGGAACGTCGAGATACCAGACCTCGTCGAGTGCTGCTCGCACTTCCTGCCATCCACCACTGGGTAGGAGGAGATAGTTCCCCTCGGTGACTATCAGCGGTGTACATGGGTCGACGGCCGTTGTGCTGCCTATCGATTCGTCGAACTCGCGATCGAAGACCGGAGCATAGACCGTCGAGTTCGAGGCTCGGAGTCGGCGTAGTAGAGCTGCGTACCCGTCGACGTCGAAGGTGTCCGGTGCACCTTTGCGTTCATGCCTGCCGAGTCGGTCGAGTTCCCGATTGGCAAGATGAAAGCCGTCCATCTCGACGATGGAGCAACGAGAACCCAATTTCCGCACAATTGCCTGTGACACCGTCGACTTTCCGGCTCCCGGTGCGCCCGTGATGCCGAGGATTCTCCGACCGTCGTCGGTGATCAGGGAAGCAGCGCGTGAAGCAAGTTGGTCGAGCGTCAGCGAGACGGTCGGCGGTGAGGTCGTCACGTGTTGCTCCGATCAGTCCGAAGGGCCGGTGCATCGAGAGTACGCCGGAGGCTTTCGGCCATTGACAGTCTGAATGGACTGTGAAACTGTGAGCCATGCCACTCGAGAAGTTGGAGGTGAGACCGTGACCCTGCGCGATGCGCAGCGCGAAGCGACGCGCCACCGGATTCTCGATGCGGCAACGGATTTACTGATAGCGGACGGTTATTCATCTCTGACGACGCAGTCGGTGCAAACCGCTGCCGGAGTCAGTCGGGGCGCTCTGCTGCACCACTTTCCGAACATGCAGGAGCTCACTGCGGCGTTGGTGTCGAACATCGTCGTACGGAACGAGGTGGCGGTAAGAGCTGCCATGTCTCGGCAGGATTCGTCGGTAGACACGATCGAGAACTCGATCTCCGCTCTGTATTCGGCGTTGACTCAGCCGCCATTTCAAGCGGAACTCGAACTGTGGTCCGCAGCGCGGACGGATCCGGTGTTGGCCGAGGTGCTCCGGGAATCGGAGCGAATCGCCGGACGGGATCTGCGGCGAGTTGTCCACGACGCTTTCGGTCCCGAAATTGTTGCTTCCGAGAACTATTCGCAGATTGCAGATCTGACGGTGCTGATGCTCCGTGGTTTGGCGCTGTCCCGGGCAGTGCAGAAGAGCGACGCGTCTGCGCGTCGTTCGATCAGTCAATGGGCAGGCGTCGTTCGCCTGCTCCTCACCCAGAACTAGCGCAACTCGTTCCGAGCGAGGCGCGCTCTGTCGACAGGACCGATGATGACGGATTTTGCGACCCTGAAGTACGAGACGTCCGGTGGTAAAGCGTATATCACGCTCAACCGCCCCGATCGGCTCAACGCGATCGACGACCGGATGCCGTCGGACATTCGAAACGCGGTGGCAGCAGCCAATGACGACGACGAGGTCCGTGTGATCGTCTTGCAAGGTGCGGGCAAGGCGTTTTGTGCCGGGTACGATCTCAAGAAGTTTGCCGAAGGCGACCTTGACGGAAAGTGGAACCAGGGCCCGGTCTGGGACCCCATCAAGGACTTTCGCGGGATGAAGCAGAACACCGACGACTTCTTCACGCTCTGGCGATCGCTCAAGCCGACGATCTGCAAGGTTCAGGGATATGCGATTGCCGGTGGAAGTGACATCGCACTGTCCTGCGACATGCTGATCATGGCCGACGACGCTCGCATCGGATACCCGCCTGCGCGTGTGTGGGGTTGCCCGACGACGGCAATGTGGGTGTACCGGCTCGGCGCCCAGCGTGCCAAGCGAATGCTGTTGACGGGAGACACCATTGACGGTGTCACTGCGGCTGACTGGGGATTGGCGCTCGAAGCGGTGCCGGCCGACGAATTGGACTCGGCGGTGGAAGCGTTGGCGGATCGCATCGCCGGTGTTCCGCTCAATCAGTTGGCCATGCAGAAGATGATGATCAACCAGGCGTACGACAACATGGGATTGCAAGGCACCCAGGTGCTGGCAACCCTGTTCGACGGAATTACGCGTCACTCCCCGGAGGGGCGCTGGTTCAAGGATTTTGCCGAGCGCGACGGATTCCATGCCGCGGTTCAGTACCGCGATTCCGGACGCAAGATTCCAGACGGAGGCGGGCCGCTCCCCGCGTCCGACACCCCTCCTCGATAGAAAGTGGATGTGAGATGAGCAGTGTTCTCGAAACGTCGTACTTCCCCGCTGACGTGTCGGACCCGATTGCGGAACAAACGGTGGGCGGGCTGCTGCGAGAGTGCGCCGCGGACTCGCCGAATCTGGTTGCAATCAGAGAAGTAGTTCCGGCGCAATCGCATTCGTTGTCCGGGGCCGCCGAAACCGATCGCACGTGGACCTTCGCGCAACTGCTGGACGAAGCGGAGGGGTGTGCGCACTACCTCTTGTCCCAGTTCGATCGCGGAGACAGGATCACCGTCTGGGCTCCGAACGTTCCGGAGTGGATGATCCTGCAATACGGCGCCGCGCTCGCCGGGATGGTTCTGGTGACTGCCAATCCGGCGTTGGGTGCGGAGGAACTCGCGTACGTCCTGTCGCAGTCCCAGTCCCGCGGGCTCTTCCACACCGGAAAGTTCCGCGGCGGTGACATGGCAGCGGTGGCGTCCGAGGCGATTTCGAGTGCGGGAGAGGAGGTTCTGGCAGTCAACTTCGAAGACTGGGATCGTCAGGTTCGAGGTTGGACGGGCGAGCGAGGCGCTCTGCCGGAAGTCTCTCCCGATGACAATGCGCAGATTCAGTACACGTCGGGAACCACCGGAGTTCCCAAAGGTGCTCTGTTGCATCACCGCGGATTGGTCAACAATGCCGATTTCGTGAGTCGGAGAGGCCGATTCCCTGAGCGGGGTTCGGTTGTGTCGGCCATGCCGCTGTTCCACACCGCCGGGTGCGGGATCCTGGTTCTCGGCGCCGCGCAGCGAAGAATGTCCATCGGCCTGATCCAGTACTTCGATCCGACTGCGGTTCTCGATGCGGCGGAACGCTTTCACGCTGACGTGGTCAGTGGAGTGCCGACGATGCTGATCGCGATGATCAACGACGCCAGCTTCGCGAGCCGCGACTTCTCGGCCTGTTCGGTAGTCGTATCCGGCGGGTCGTCGGTCCCGCCCGAACTCGTCAGCACGGTGGAGTCGGCCTTCGGGGCGGGGTTCAGCATCGTCTACGGACAAACCGAGGCCAGCCCCGTCATCACACAGACCAGCCCGGCCGACACCCACGAAGACAAGTCGGAGACGGTCGGACTCGCGTTGCCGCAGGTCGAGGTGAAGATCTCCGACGTCGTGACCGGGGACAGCGTGCCGCTCGGCGAACAAGGCGAGATCTGCGCGCGCGGGTACCTCGTCATGACCGAGTACTTCCGTAATCCGGAGGCTTCGGCCGACACCGTGGACAAGGACGGTTGGTTGCATACCGGCGATTTGGGGACGATGGACGAACGTGGATACGTCCGGGTTACCGGCCGCCTCAAGGACATGATCATCCGCGGCGGTGAGAACATCTATCCGCGTGAGGTCGAGTCCGTGATCTTCACACATCCGAAGATTCTCGACGTGGCGGTCGTGGGTGTGCCCGACGAGGTGTGGGGTGAGCGAGTTGTCGCCGTCATCCGCTGGAAGGACGAGTCCGACCAACCGACCGCCGCTGAACTGGTCGAGTTCTGCACCGAGCGACTGGCGCGCCACAAGGCGCCCAAGGAGTGGTTCAGCGCGGAGGCGTTCCCACTGACAGGGTCGGGCAAGATCCAGAAATATCGAATTGCGAGCCTGGTCGGCGAAGGCGTGTACGGCGTCGTCAACTGATCGGTGCTCATAGCATGTCGGAGCGATTCTGTCTGGGTTATCCCCGTAAATCGCTTCGACGTGCCCTGTTTATCCTGGTGCCGTGAGTTCAACCTTCGGTGAGACCGGACACAACGCCACCTCCAACCGCATTCGCGCCACAGCGTTTGCGTCGAAGGTGATGTCCGCGTCCGACGCCGTGAAGTTCATCAACCCGGGCGACACCGTCGCGATCAGCGGTTTCGCAAGCGCCGGTACACCAAAGGTTGTCATTCCGGCCCTGGCCGAGCGCATTCACCGGACCCGCGGCAACGGATCGAACTTCACGATCAATCTCCTGACCGGCGCTTCTGTGTCCACCGAGACCGAAAGGCTGCTCGCGGAGGTCGACGGAATCGCGCTGCGCATGCCGTATCAGTCCGAGGCCACCGCACGTCGCCGGATCAACGACGGTCGTATGGACTACGTGGACATCCATCTCTCCCACGTGGCTCAGCAGGTGTGGGAGGGCTACTACGGCAACGTAGACGTCGCGGTGGTCGAGGTCGCCGGTATCACCGAATCAGGGGAACTGATTCCCTCCGCGTCGATTGGCAACAACAAGACCTGGCTGGACGTCGCCGACAGGGTCATCCTCGAAGTCAACTCGTGGGTGCCCGAGGCGATGGAAGGTATTCACGACGTCTATTACGGCACCGCGCTGCCGCCGCATCGCAAGCCGCTCGAGATCATTCGTGTCGAGGACCGGATCGGCCAGACCACGTTCCGAGTGGATCCCACGAAGGTTGTGGCCGTTGTCGAGACCAACTGCCGTGACAGCGCGAGCCCTCTCACTGCACCCGACGCCGTCAGTGAGGCGATCGCCGGGCACGTCCTGGAATTCTTCGACTTCGAGGTGCGCGCCGGACGGATGCCGGCCGATACGTTGCTTCCGCTGCAGGCGGGCATCGGCAATGTCGCCAACGCGGTGCTCGGAGGGCTCGATCGGGGGCCGTATCGCGGCCTGACCTGCTACTCCGAGGTCATCCAGGACGGGATGCTGAAGCTGATCAAGGACGGAACGGTCGCGCATGCGTCTTCGACGGCTTTGGCGCTCACCGAAGAGGGCATCGAAGAACTGACCGCGAACATCGACTTCTACCGCCACCACATCACTCTCCGTCCGCAGGAGATCAGCAACCACCCGGAGGTGGTGCGCAGGCTCGGAATCATCGCCATGAACGGCATGCTCGAGGCCGACATCTACGGCAACGTGAACTCGACGCACGTCATGGGGACGAAGATCATGAACGGAATCGGCGGCTCGGGGGACTTCGCCCGCAACGGCTACGTGTCCATGTTCCTGAGCCCGTCGACGGCCCGCGGCGGTGAGATCTCGGCGATCGTGCCGATGGTTCCGCACGTCGACCACACCGAGCACGACACTCAGGTGTTGGTGACCGAGCAGGGGTTGGCGGATCTGCGCGGTCTGTCGCCGCGGCGACGCGCGCGCCTGATCGTCGACAAGTGTGCTCACCCGGAGTTCCGGCCACTGCTCCACGATTACATCGCTCGCGCCGACGCTCAACCGGGTGCGGGGCAGACGCCGCACATCCTGGGCGAGGCATTCTCGTTCCATCAGCGGTACATCGACACGGGTTCGATGCGCCTTTCGTGACGCCAGGCAATGCTGCCGGCAGTGAGAGAATGCGAGGGTGAGCCGAACCGGGGTACCTGACGACGCCATACGCCGGGTTGCCGCGGCGGGGGCCGATGACGCCGGTGGCCTGCCCGTCGAACTGCTGGGTGATTTCCTCGACGTGCTCAGCGATGCTGTCTGTGAAGGGAAACCGCTGCAGCGTCGCCAGCTGCACCGCTTCCGCGCTCGCGGGGAAGAAGCAGCGCAGCAAGGTGTGGCCCTGCGAGCCCTGCTCGATCTGTATCTCTCCTCGGCCTGGCGTCTGTGGCGTGAACTGCCTGCTGTTATTGCGGCACAATCGGATCCGAATGCCGTCGTCGCGGCCGGCGAAGTGATGCTGCGTGCCGTCGACGATGCCGTCGCCGAACTGGCCGAAGGGTTTCAGTTGGCCAGACGTTCTCTGGTCCGCTCGCAGGTATCGGCACGCCGCGAGTTCGTCGACGACTTGTTGACCGGCGGCGCTGACGTCGTCGGATTGTTGGATCGCGCTTCAGGATTCGGTCTCCACCTCAGTGGTCCGCATGCCGTGGCGGTAGTGACCGCCGCCCGTGAGTTCACCGACGACAACCCTTTGGTGCGCGCCGTCGAACGTGCCGTTCTGGGTAGCAAGGGTGACGCCGATGCGTTGGTCGCCAGCAAGAGCGGCAAACTGGTGGTCGTTTTCGCGGCGCCGGATCGCGATGCCGTCGACCACGTGCTGGCAGGGATTCGGTCGGCTCTCGGGCCGGGGACCGATGACGACGGGCGAGTGCAGTTGCAGCGGCGTCCTTTGGACGGCACGTGGCAGATCGCTGTCGGGCGCCCTCGAACCACCGCTTCGGGCGTGGTGGCGTCGTACCGGGAGGCGCTGGACGCACTGGACCTGGCGCAGCGCCTGTCGTTGACCGCACCGATCATCGATGCTCGTGACCTGCTGGTCTACCGGGTTCTGGTCAACGACAGACCGGCGGTCACCGACCTGATCCACACCCTTCTCACACCGCTGCTCGAGGCGCGTGGTGGCGCTGGACCGATGATCGACACACTGCTCGCGTACTTTTCCGCCGGCGGCAATACGGCTAAGACCGCCCGAGACCTGCATTTGTCCGTCCGCGCCGTGACGTACCGGTTGGACCGTATCCGTGAACTCACCGGTCAGAACGTCAACGATCCCAACGACAGCTTCGCGCTCCACGCTGCCGTACTGGGTGCGAAGCTGCTCGACTGGCCGGCCACCGAGCTGACCTGATCAGCTTGCGCGGGCGCGTTCTTCGTAGGCAGCACGTGCCGCGGTGTCGACGTCGCCGAGAAACTGCGTCTCGACGCCGAACAGTCGGCTCAATGCCTCGTACGGCCGCCGGGGGAAGAAGCCCTGTGCCTGCACGAGCAGCCCGGACACCCGCGTAATGCGTACGCGTGGGCGCGGTTTGGTGATCAAGCCGACGACGGCTTCGGCGATTTCCTCCGGCTGAACCTCTCGGAATCCCTTCATTCCCGAAGTGCCCGAGGTGAGTTGGGTGTTGGTGAGCGTCGGCAGCACAGACGAGATGTGAACTCCGGTGGCACGAACTTCCTTGCGGACAGAATCGGTGAAGCCCAACACCGCATGCTTGGCGCCGCAGTACGTCGACAAACCGGGGCACGGGAGTTCGCCTGCAAGCGAAGCGATGTTGATGACGTGTCCACGTCCGCGCGGAAGCATCCGCCGTAGTGCGAGCTTGGTTCCCGTGATCACGCCGAGGACGTCGATCTCGATGATGCGTCTGGTCACGGAGTCGTCCTCGTCGACGATCCGTCCGACCGGCATGATGCCCGCATTGTTGACCAGCACGTCGATCGGGCCGAGTTCACCTTCGACGGTGTCGAGGAAGTCGAAGAACGAGGCGGGGTCGGTGACGTCGAGGCGCCCGAACGTGCGGATGCCCAAATCCTTGGCTGCTTGCGCGAGAGTGGCTTCGTCGATGTCGCCGATCGCGACCGTCGCACCCAGGCTGATGAGCCGCTTCGCGGTGGCGTATCCGATGCCCCGGGCGCCGCCGGTGATGACCACTACCTGACCGTCGAAAGGTTTGTTCATTTACTCCAGCGTCTCCAAAGACAGGGGTTGGTTGCAGTGAGATTAATCTGCAGTGAGATGTGATTGTGGACCAGTCGAAACCGGGTTGCTAGGGCTTCTTGGCCGAAGTGAGACGATAGATTTGTGACTAAGTCACAATCAGGGTGACAAGTCGGGGAGGCGCTATGGACACATCGGAGTTGGACGGCTGGATTGCAAATCTCGCACCCATCTATCTCCAGCCGGAGGTGATCGACGGTTTCGTTCAACGCATCGACGACGCCATTGCGGTGGCCAATCCTGAAGTGGCGGCTGACCGGGAGCTACGACGCGATGTGGATGCGAGCACTGCGGCGCAGCTTCGCGTCATCGTGGCCGCGATCGCGGGCGGTTCCCAGGAGGTCACGCCGCCGCCGGAGTCGGTTGCGCTTGCACTCACCGTTGCCAGGCGCGGTATGGATCTTCGAGTCCTGCTCAAGATCTACGGTGCCGGACGCCTCGCGATGCTGGGCTTCGTCGACGAGTCGATAGAAGCACTCCCGATCGGTCCGGAACTCAAGCGCGCACTTCTGGTCCGAGTGTGGGGTTCGGCCATGAGATGGCTGGAAGTGACCACCGAATTGTTGGTGGCAACGTATGCGAAGGAGCGTGAGAGCTTGGCGCGCGGCGCTTTTGCGCGTCGGTCCGAGACGGTGCACGCGATTGTCGCAGGCGAAGCACTTCACTCCGATGAGGTGTCGCAGATTCTCGACTACCCGATGCGGCGCCACCACACTGCGTTTGTTCTCTGGACGGACGACACCGATCCGGCCGCCGACGTATTGGCCCGATTGGACTCGTATGCGCGTTCCTTTGTGGACGAGTCGAACGCCGAGCGCGTGCTGACGCTGCCTTCGGGGGCGCGCGAGGTGTGGTCGTGGGTCGCGCATTTCGACGACCATGAGTGGGCGGCGCTCGATCGTGCTCGGAATTCGGATCTTCGTGTCGCGGTGGGGGCCAGCGGTTACGGAATGGAAGGATTCGCGCGCAGTCACCGCGAGGCTCTCGCCGCGCAGCGCATCGCGGTCCGTTCGACGCGTTCGCCGGGGGTCACCGTCTACGAAGATGTTCAGGTTCCCTGTCTGCTCACCGAAGATCTGGACGAACTGCGTGCGTTGGTGGCTCGGGAATTGAAAGGCCTCGCCGGCGCGGACGGTGTCACGACGCGTATCCGTGACACCGTTCGGGTCTATTACGAGAACAATTGCACTGCAGCCGCTACCGCCGTGGCGCTCGGTCTGCACAAGAACACCGTGCGGTATCGACTCGATCAGGCCGAAAAGCTGTTAGGCCGCAGCGTGGACCAGCGTCGGCTGCCAACAGAGTTGGCGCTCATCGCGCTGGAGAGCTACGGAGCCGCCCTCCTGGCGAACCCGTGACTCGCTACTGCATGTCGACGAGTCCGGGGAGCGAATAGCCGGAGCTGTCATCCCAATCGGCGGGGGTGTCGTCGAGTGAAACGTCCCAGTCTGCGTCGGGAACCGCTCGCCGGAGTTCAGTCAGAGCGTTGAACCAGTAGACGAGCGAAGGGATTACCTCGGTCGGGTCGCTCGAGATCTTTGTCGAACCGTTGAGCAGAGTGTTGGGGATATCCGACGGATAGAGGTCCAGGACCTCGTAGTCGAACGGAAATTCGTCGTTGTGGACGGCGATGAGTCGGTCGACTTCGGCCTTCTCGTCGTCGGTCAGCGGTGTGGTGCGGACGGCGGAGTAGTACAACGAGGTGCTCATGCCTGCCAGGCTAGAACAAGATGCCGTCCAGCGGCGGTTTCGGACGCAACACCCTCAGATTGCATGGTCTCGGCAACTTCAGGTGTGAAAGTCGTCGATATTTCGACCGGGATGGATAGAAGTCGGCAAGGAACACTGGAGAAGACGGCGAGACGGCCGTCCGAACCCAGTGAAGGAGCTCCCCGTGACCGCAGTCATCAGTGCCATTCGGGTAGGTGGTCAGCGATGAACGTTCCCATGTGGGCGTGGGCCGCGTTCGCCGCAGTCATCGTCGTCATGTTGCTCATCGACCTGCTCGCCCACCGCGGCGCGCACGTCATCGGCTTCAAGGAAGCGGCCTGGTGGAGTGCACTCTGGGTCGGTTTGTCTCTCGTGTTCGCGGTGGTTGTCACCCTGACCTTGGGGGTGAACTCGGGCGTCGAATTCACCACGGCCTGGCTGTTGGAGAAGAGCCTCTCCGTCGACAACCTCTTCGTGTTCGCCCTGATCTTCGGTTACTTCAAGGTGCCCCGTGAATACCAGCACCGCGTGTTGTTCTTCGGTGTCATCGGCGCCCTGATCTTCCGCGGTATCTTCCTCGCCGCCGGCGTTGCCGTGGTCAGCAAGTTCACGGCCGTGCTGTTCGTCTTCGCCGCCATCCTGCTCTACAGCGCCTACAAGCTGCTCAAGGACGACGACGAGAACTTCGATCCGGGAACCTCGCTGGCGGTTCGCCTGCTGCGCAAGATCATGCCGGTTCGCGAGGAATACGCGGGAACCAAGTTCTTCGTCAAGGAAGCCGGAAAGCGCGTCGCAACACCGCTGTTCGCCGTCGTCGTCGCCATCGAAGCTGCCGACCTCGTGTTCGCAGTCGACAGTGTCCCGGCAGTGCTGGCAGTGAGTGACGATCCATTCATCGTGTACTCCAGCAACGCGTTTGCGATCTTGGGTCTGCGTGCCCTGTACTTCCTGCTCTCGGGCCTGCTCGAGAAGTTCCACTACCTGTCCAAGGGTCTGTCGATCATCCTCGCCTTCATCGGCGTGAAGCTGATCATGCAGGCCAGCCACAAGGTGATCAGCACGTCGATCCCCGAGATTCCCTCACTGGTCAGCCTCGCGGTGATCATCGTGGTGTTGGCAGGCTCGATCATCCTGAGTCTCAAGAAGCCGCTACCGGAAGAGCCTGAGGCCGAAGAGGTTGCGACCGGTGATGCACCGATCGACCTCGAGAAGTCAGGTGCTGACGGCAGCATCGAGAAATCCGGCGTCCAGCTCGCAACCGGCGAGCGCGACGACGATGACGACAAGGTAGATGCTCGGCCCAGAGGCTGACGCCTGATCGGCTGAACGAATCGAAAAGGGAGACCACACAACGACGTGTGGTCTCCCTTTGTCAAATCATCACCAACTGCTTCCCCCGGTTGTGCCCCGAAAGCTGCCCGATCAAGGCCGCTGGGGCATTTTCGATGCCCTCGGTGACATCGTTGCGGTAGCGCAGTCCACCTTCGGCGATTCGAGCGGACGCCCACGCCCGGTACTCCGGGTACCGGTCGTAGTGGTCGTAGCAGACGAACCCTTCGATGCGTAGACGTTTGCGTAGTACAGGGCGTAGGGGAGGCCCGACTTCGCTTTCATCCTGGTTGTATTCGCTGATCATTCCGCACACGACGACCCTTCCGAAATCGGCCATGCGATCGAAAACCGCTCGCGTGATCGAGCCTCCGACGTTGTCGAAATAGACGTCGACGCCCTTCGGACACAATTCGTCCAACTGCTCGCCGATGTTCGCCGTCTTCCTATCTATGCAGGCGTCGAACCCCAATTCCTCCACAACGTATTCGGTCTTCTCACCCCCGGCGATTCCGATCACCCGGGCGCCCGCCAGCTTCGCGATTTGGCCTGCAACCATGCCGACTGCTCCGCCGGCCGCCGAAACCACGACTGTGTCTCGCTCTCGGACGTCGGCGACCAACCGCATTCCGCAGTGTGCGACAAATCCTGGCTGTCCTAGAATTCCGAGTTCATCTCCTAGGGAAGCTCGATTCTCCCTCGGTATGCGGTCCAGGGCAGCGCCTTTGATTGTGTGATAAACCTGCCAGTGCGTGCCGCCTCGAACCAAATCACCTGCCGCAAAGTCAGGATGCCGCGAAGAAATCACTTCGCCGACTGCGATGCCGTCCAAACCGGAGTGCGCAGGCACTACTCCAGCCAAGACGACGTCGCCGATACCGGCAACAGCTCCCAACGGCCCGGGGGCAGAGCTGGTGGACGGTAGGCGTCTTCGTATCGCCGGATCGATCGAAAGATAGTGGGCGCGGAACAGAACTTCGCCGTCCGCGGGCGGCCGGATCGGAACCTCGTCGATCTGAAAATCTTCTACGACAGGCAAGCCGCGGGGAGCTCGAACGACTCGCACAGCGCGGTTCACATATTCGGTCATGCGCAATTTCCAATCTGCTTCGACACCGGTTCGCATCACTTCTCGGGACGATTTCCCGGAATTGATCTCGCCGCCTTACTGATTCACGGCGAAGACGTCTGGGAATTCTGTCCTCGAGCAGCAAGGAGCGCACCTTCCCGCCCGCTCAGTGAGAATGTGGCAACCCGACGTCCGGAGCGCGACTTCATTTCCCATACAGCGGGCGGTTTGTTGGTTGCCTCGTAGTCCGACTGTGAAGCTCTGCGCAGTTCAGTTCAGCGCAGCGCTGACGCTCGTCACCAGTGGTATTCGGCTGTGGATTTTTACGAGGGCGTCAATGATC
This sequence comes from Rhodococcus sp. C3V, assembly GCF_029269915.1. Taxonomy (NCBI): domain Bacteria; kingdom Bacillati; phylum Actinomycetota; class Actinomycetes; order Mycobacteriales; family Nocardiaceae; genus Rhodococcus; species Rhodococcus sp. C3V. The sequence continues at coordinate 157,155 of NZ_JARJBE010000005.1, read as the reverse complement.
TGCCAGATCTTGTGTGAGTGATTTTGTCGAGGACGAGAGGTTGACTATGACTTCGCCGGTGGGTTCGGAGCGTGCGGTTCATGACACAACGGATTGGCTCAGAACGGGATTGGTCGATCCAACGGAGCCAGGCTTCCTGTCCGATCCGTACGCGCGGTACGCGATTGCGCGAGAAGTTGCTCCGGTACAACAGCATTCGAATGGCGTATACATGCTTTTCGCCTACGACGACGTGAAACGCGCACTGGCGGACAAGTCGCTGAGTTCGTCGGAACAGTATGCACTCGAGGCACCGCGCAATATGCGGATCAAGGCGGCCGGTGGCAGCGACGCCTACTTGTTGCGCCCATCGTTGTCGAAGCTGGATCCGCCGGACCATCTGGCATTGCGCAAGCTACTGGCGCGCCCGTTCACGCCCAGGGCAATCAAGCGTTACGACGCGCGGGCGAAGGAAATCGTCGACGAGTTGCTTGCCGATCATGGACGGGGCTCCGAGATCGAGCTGGTGACGGAAGTTGCTCATCCGCTACCGATTCGCCTTGTCTGCGAAATTTTCGGTATCCCCGTACCTGCCGACACCGATACGATGTTCGAGTGGACCCGTAAGGGACTCAACCTACTCGATCCGTTTCTGACTGCCGAGCAGACCAGCGACTACATTTCCGCTCAACGTGATTTCTCGGCACACCTTCAGGACGTTATCGCTTGGAAGCGCAACAATCTTGGCGACGACATCCTGTCGGACTTCATCTCCGCCGGCGACGAAGGCGAGATAATCGGGCCGGATCAAGTTGCCGCTACCGTGCAGACTTTGGTCATCGCCGGACTGGACACCACAGTCAATCAGGTCGGTCTCACCATGAATGCACTTATGGGCCATCGTGATCAGTGGGAACGACTCGTCGACGACAGGGCACTGCTCGATCACGCGGTAGAAGAAGTCCTGCGCTATGAGCCGACGGCGCAGTTGATGATTCGCATTGCTCCCGAGGATTACGCGGTGAGAGATGCGGTGATTCCGGCCGGAAATCACATTGTGACGTGGCTGGCGTCGGCAAACCGCGATGAAACTCGATTCGGTCCGAACGCGGACAGATTGGACTGGTCGAGGTCAAATGTCCGGGACCACATCACGTTCGGTCACGGTGCGCACGCTTGCCTCGGTGCGTGGTTGGCCCGGCTGGAGATCAAGACCATCCTGAATGCGTTGATCGACAAAGCGCCGAAGACCGAGCTCGTCGACGGTGGAGTGACGTGGGGTGGCACGGCCTTTATCCGCGGTGTCTCCGAACTGCGATTGAACCTTTTCTGATTGCACGAATTCGTGAACAGACCACTCGGTGGGCAAGTCGGTGTCAGATGGTCGACGTCTTGTTAGTCTGGGCCGGTGCCTGATCCCGCAACTGCGTGTTACCCGGCATTGCCCGCGACAAGTTGGGCAGTGCTGGGAATGCTCACATTCGGAGAAGAACTCAGTGGCAGCGATCTGAAAAGCTGGGCCGACTGGAGCATCGGGTTCTATTACTGGAGCCCGTCGGTGAGCCAGGTCTATACCGAGCTCAAAAAGCTGGAAACGCTGGGATTCGTCAGTTCGCGGGAGGTTTCGGAATCGGGTGGGCGTCGTCGACGAGTGTTCACGATAACCGAATCCGGAATCGAGGCTCTCAGATCATGGTCACGCCGATCGGAGATCGAAACCCCCGTTCTCAAACATGGAGTGATGTTGAGACTGTGGGTCGGCCACCTCAACGACCCCGATCAGCTCAAGTCGATAGTGCTCGATCACATCGACAACCTCGAGGCAAAGAAGCTCAATGCAATCGAACACGCCGATAACTCGGAGAATGAACCCGCCTGGGCATTTACCGAGATGAGTCTGCGATGGATAGGCCGCCATTTTCAGATGGAGATCGACCTCGCCGCTCAGTTGCTCGATGACATCGATGAGGCCGCCGCTCGATTCGCGCAAGGCGACGCCAACGCTCTCGGCTTGCCGCAGCCCGTCAATGCCGGTAGTTGGAAGTTGATCTGAGCGTGCGGAGGTACAACTCTCCAGATTCTGCCCCACGCCAATAGAATTGTGCTGTCGAGGTTTTCGTGCCCAGTCTTCGTGCTTAGTCTTCGTGCCTAGTCTTCGTGCCTACTGAGCTCGCATGCTTTCGGTGGTCCGGACGCCCGCATTTCGCCACAGGGAAGCGGCTGTTTCCCGAAGAAGCCCGGTGAGAGGCGAGTTCCGCTCGTCGAGCGGCATTTGTCGGAGCGGTCCGCAGATCGACAGCGCGGAGGTCGCGACGCCGATCGGGCCGATCGGAGTGGCGATCGTGCCGAATCCGTCGATCGGCGTGTCACGGCCGTATCCCACGCCGGTTTTTCGGACCTCGTCGGCCGCCTCTCCTCGCTCGTTGTTGAAGGTGTGGAGGACCCTGCCGACGAGGGTTCCGTCTGCGCGCGTGCTGAAACCGATCCGATTCGGAATCATGCTGGCGAAACGACCTGCCATGTGGGCGCGGCACACCACATTTGAGCCGTCGAGAATCGTCATCTCGACGATCAGTCCGGTACGCCGGTGCAATTCGTACAGGTGCGGATGCGCAGCTGAGTGAAGTCTGTCCTGGTACACGGCCAACGAGCCGAGTTCCACGAGCCGCAACCCGAGCGTGTAATCGCGGCCGCTGCGGTGCAGCCACCGAAGTTGGACCAGATGGTCGAGTATGCGGTGGGCTGAAGACCTTGGAAGCCCGGTTCGTCGGACAATCTCGGCGAGGGTGAGACGATCTCGACCGCCGAACGCATCCAGTAGCAGAGAGACTCGGTCGAGGAAGGCGTTCGGCGTTGCGGGATCGACCTCGAGCTGGAGCGACATGTGTTCCCTCTGCTATCCCGTAGTCAAGTTGGACAACTGCCCTGGACAAGGCTATTTCGATTAGGAATGATGACATGTTTTTTCTGCTTTGTGAAGAAGGCCACCCTGTGGATCGGACGCCTCCGGTGCTCGTCGGCGGAAACGGACCACTGATCGGGAGAGCGGGTTCCTTGCTTGGTGGTGGGCGATCTACGTTGACGTGATCACACGCCAAGTGGACAAACGCGGATGCCGGCGCAGACGTAGCGCCACCCGCCGGGCTGAGAGACCAGGAGACGATATGACGATTCAAGCGGAAGTCACCACGATGCTTGCAACCCTCAACGCTGGATTCCCGGATGTCACCAGTGTCCCGCCGTCGGAGCTACGAACTCTGATTCGGAACCGACGTGCGCCGCTGACGGGTCTTCCCGACATGCTTTCAGTCGAGAATCACGTAATCGACGGTCCCGGTGGAGATCTGGCAATTCGCGTCTTTCGTCCGCATGGAACCTCGAACGACGTTCCTCTCGTGGTCTTCGCTCACGGGGGCGGTTTCGTGTTCTGCGATCTGGACAGTCACGACGAATTCTGTCGATCGATGGCGCAGGGAGTCGGCGCAGTAGTGGTTGCCGTCGACTATCGGTTGGCGCCGGAGCATCCGGCACCGGCAGCCCACGACGACGTCTACGCCGCGGTGGCGTGGGCCAGCGAGCATGCTGCCGAATACGGTTCCGACGCAGGTAAAATCGCACTTGTGGGCGACAGTGCGGGAGGGAACCTCGCGGCGACCGTGGCTATTGCCGCTCGGGATCGGGGTGGTCCGGAAATTGCCCTTCAGGTTCTCATCTACCCCGTGATCGACGACGACTTCGAAACCGAGTCGTATCGGCTCTACGGCACGGGTCACTACAACACCACCGCAGCGATGGAATGGTACTGGCAGCAGTACGCGCCTGAAGGTCGCGACGACGCCCGTGTGATTCCTACGCGTGCGGAGACGCTCGCCGGTCTTCCGTCGGCTGTCGTCGTGACAGCCGAACTCGATCCGCCGTGTTCGTCAGGTGACGCGTATGCGCAGATGCTCGCGACGGCTGGCGTTTCGGTGCGCCATCATCGCTTCGAAGGATTGTTCCACGGCTTCCTCACTATCCCGTCTTTGTCACTGACCGAGCCTGCGCGACAGAAGCTTTGGGCGATGACGCGCGAGGCGCTCGGTAGCGAGTAGGCAGATCACTTCACTGTCAGGAGTCTCTCGGTGAGATTGCCGAACGTGTGACAGATTCTGTCGTGGACCACTGCCTCGGGACATTCGGGGTCGAACCACCGGTCCACCACTGCCCAGTGAATCGGATGATCGAGGTACTGGGTCTGCAGTGAGCCGAGGTCGGTGAACTCCTGCTCCCAGACATGAGTCCATGGTGTGTGCCCGGTCGCTGCGTCGACTCGGCTGAGACGCCAGGCGCAGATCGACGAGATATGGGTAGGCATCCTGAGCAGATCCCGTTCGAATTCCTCGAGTACGTCCTGGGGTGTGCTGGGGGATACCCGGATGAACAGCGCTCGGTACACCTGACCGGCGGCTTCGGCGCCGGAACGTCCCGTGGTCCCGGACGAGTACTCGGCGCCGTGGAAGTGGTCGACGGTGGCGCAGCGCAGGCTGTCGTCGACCGCATCTCGGGCTGTCTGCCAAGCCATCTCGTCTTCGAACTGAAGATGGACGATCAGATCTCCGCCGTTGATGACGCCGGGAAGTGTCGTACAGACGAGACGACGTAGCGCGTTCGACGATTCGGCAACTGCGGCAATGTTCTTCACTGCAGCGGTCCACTCGTCGGCGCCCGCCCCGTTGGCGGCGTGCACGACTCTTGTCACGTTATACATTGCTCAGTCCTTCGATGTCCTTTGCTGCGGCGGCCATGGAGCGACTCCGTTCGATTATGAGCGGAGCCATTGCATCCCACCACTGTCTGAGGGTGGAGTCTCTGCGGCCCTGGCGCGTCATCGACCACCAGCCGGCCGTGCCGTCGACCGTCCAGGTGACGGTCAAGGTGTTCGGGTCTTGATCGCACCACAACGGAGGGCTGACGAGTACGTCGGCGAGTGTCATGCCGCGACGCTGTGCACTCGGCAAATACTGGTCGAGTAGCGCGTCGACGAACTGTCGACCGCATCCCGGTTTCGTGACTATCCGATCGATCACGTAGAGCGTTTCATCTGCCATTGGTGAAGATTACTTTCCCCTAACCCGTTGTGATGCTTTCGATCTCACACAGCGGGAGATAGCGGATTTGGTCATGTGCCCGGCATTTCGACACCTCCCGTCAGGCGGGAATCGTTGCTGTGCAACAGAATCGGATGATGCAACATGGCGGACAACGATTGCGTGAAATGCAGTCGAACTCAGGTCGAACACATACGTCATGTGTTCGATGTCGTGAAGTGGAAGAGGCTTGGAGGAGCAGTTGAATCACTCGCTGGTAGGGAAGACCGCGCTGGTGACCGGGAGCAGTCGAGGCATAGGCAGGGCGATCGCCAGGCGACTGGCGGCAGAGGGGGCAACCGTGGTCGTCACCGCACGGTCGACTCGGCCTACCGCGGCAGTCCGTGCCGACAGTAATGTCGTCATCGGCGGTACGTTGTCCGAGACCGTCGAGATGATCGAGTCGCAACACGGTCGTGCACTTGCCATTCCGGCCGATCTCGAGGATTCCGAGGCTCGCGACGGATTGATCGAGAAGGTCGTCTCGCGGACCGGAGGTATCGACATCCTCGTGAACAATGCCGGGTTTGCCGACTACGCGCCGATCGAGAAGATGTCGCTGGCGACGTTCGATCGGACCCTCGACCACTACATTCGCGCGCCGTTCGCCCTGTCGAAGGCAGCCATCCCCTACATGCGAGAGCGCGGCGCAGGCTGGATCGTGAACATCGGTTCCTCGACGGGACTGAATCCGATCAGGCCCTTCCGCGACTACAACAAGACGTCGGGTGACGTGATTTACGCGTCGATGAAGGCAGCACTGCACAGGTTCACACAGGGCCTCGCCGCGGAGGTGTTGGACGACAATATCGCGGTCAACTCGGTGGGGCCTTCCACTGCGATCTCGACTCCCGGCGCCGACGCACTCATTCCGGATGGATACGAAACCGAGCCCGTCGAGTATCTTGCCGAGACGGTACTGGCCATGTGTTCTCTTCCCGCGGCCGAGCGGACCGGCCTTGTAGCCTTCAGTCTTCATTTTCCCTGGTATCAGGATCTGGTCGTGAAGGCGCTCGACGGGCAAGGGCTGATGCCCAGACGTGAGCCACCGACGTGGTGCAATCCCAACATTCTGCCCGAAGGAATCTGAAGTCTTTGTCGAGCAATAGTTTCGGCGACACAACCCGAGGAGTGGAGATGTCCCACGCTGAACGCCGGTTCGGCACCGGCACGGCCGTCGTGACCGGTGCGGGGGCCGGTATCGGTGCAGGGTTCGCCCGTCACCTTGCGCGGCTGGGAATGACGGTGGTCGTTGCCGACATCGACGAGGAGCGTGCGTCGCTCGTCGCCGAGGACATTCGCGCGGCCGGTGGGAGAGCTGACGTCCATGGGGTGGACGTAGCGGATGCCGATGCCGTGAAGAGGATGGCGGACAATGTGTTCGATCGTCACGGCAGCGTCGAGTTGCTGGTCAACAATGCCGGAGTGGAGACGGCCGGGTTGCTGTGGGAAGTCAGTGGTGCGCGGTGGAGACGGTTGATGGAGATCAACGTCGACGGCGTCTTCTATTGCCTTCGTGCTTTCGTGCCATTGATGTTGAAGGTGGGTAAGCCGGCGTGTGTGGCCAATCTGTCTTCTGTCGGCGGGATCAACAGCGCCGCGGTGCAAGGACCGTACATCGTCAGTAAGTTCGCGGTGCTGGCGATGACCGAGAGCTTGCACCAAGATCTGTCGTTGGTCGACTCTCCGATTCAGGTCAGTGCTGTTGTTCCACACTCGATCCGGAGTGAGATCTTTCGTGCGGCCCAGCGTGACGCGCCGACTACGAACGTCACGGCAAACGCTGTCTTCGATGCAATGCAACAGGCGAACGTCGAATCCGGACTCGACCCGCTCGATGCCGCCGAGCACATGACCGAAGCAATAGCGCGTGGGGACTTCTGGGTGTTCTCCGACGACGACGCGTGTCGGCAGTTCACCGACCGCCGAGCCGCTCAGCTTCGAGACCTGTTACCTCCCGCCGATCCTCGCACAATGCTCACACGCATGGGCATCTCGTGAATGTGGAGCTGTTCGGAGCAGGTCTGTTCACGCGCTGCCGTTGACAGACGTCGACGCACTCTTGGGGAGGCCTGACCAACCCACCAGGCCGACCAGAGCGAAAGCTACGGCGGCAGTGACGAAGGTGACGGTGAAGGCGGATTCGCTGGGCAGAGCGGATACGCCCTCTGGCAGGTTCGCGATGGTCATCGAGGCGAGAATCGTAGTCACCACTGCACTGCCCATGGCGCTGCCGGTGGAACGGGAGATCGAGTTGATGCCGTTGGCTATTCCACTCTGGTGTCGCGGAACGCTCGACATGATGATCGCGGGCATGGCCGCGTAGCCCAGGCTCACGGCGGCGCCGATCACGATGCCGGCACCGATGACCGACGCGGTGTGCGTGTGGTCGTACGCGAGCCAGGCGAACGGCACCGCACCACAGATGGCGGTGAGTCCCAGGACGAAGCGTGGCCCACGCACTCTGATGAGCCGCCCACCGATCGGTGCTGCGATCAGCGAGGCAATCGCACCCGGCAGCAGGAATTCCACCGACGCACGCAGAATGCTGGCGTCGAATCCGTATCCCGTGAGGGCGTGGGGAAGCTGCACGAGATAGGAGATGCCCAGGAAGTTGGCGAACATTCCGAAGCCCAGCATGACCCCCGCCAGATTCGCCATCATCACGGGCCGGTGGACGAACATTCGCATGTCGACCAGTGGTTCGTCGACGATCTTCTCGATCCAGACCCAGACTGCGAACATCACGATCGAGCCCAGGAAAACACCGATGGTCACGGGTGAGAACCAACCCCATTGGTGGCCTTGCGAAATCGACAACAGGAGCAGAAGGAGTGCAGCGCCCAGGCTCAGCGCGCCGATGACGTCGACGCGCCCGCCGCTCTTGTGCTTGGTTGCCGGAACCAGCGTGATGACGGCGACGAGGGCAAGCAACGCGAACCCGGTGGCCATCCAGAAGGCGTTGCGGTAGTCGGCATCCGGAGCTGATGTGAGAAGTCCGGTGGCTACGAGGGCGAGCCCGCTGCCGAATGCGAGAGTTCCGCTGACCAATGCCATCGCGCCGGGAAGCTTGTGTGGGCGGACCTCTTCGCGCAGGACCGACAGAGCCAGCGGGAAGATGGCGGTGGCGGTCCCCTGGAGGACGCGTCCGAGGATGAGAAGTGGCAGATTGTGTGCCAGTGCGGCGACGATCGAACCGATGACCATGACGACCAGAACGCCGACCAGCGTGCGCTTCTTGCCGTGCTGATCGCCGTAGCGGCCCAACAGGGGAGTGAAAACGGCGGCCGACAGCAACGTCGCCGTCGTCACCCAACTGATGCCGGCCGCGGATGCGCCCAGGTCGGACTGAATACGCCCCAAAATCGGGACGGGCAGTGTCTGCATCATCGAGACGATCATCGCGGCCAGGCTGAGCGCCCCGATGATGACGGCCTCGCGGCGCGGCGATGTTACGACGGATCGATCCGGGGTGTCGTGGACCGTTGGCTGCGCAGCGCTGTCGGTCGTCACTGAATTCGTCAAGTGGGTCCTTCTCGGGAATTACAAGAGAAATTGCTTAATGTGGCGAAGTAATTTTCTCTGGATGGTAAGTCCGCGAGATCGATCCCGTCAATGCTGGTCAGTGAGCCCCTGGGGCCAGCTCGGTGTATTCAGGACCAACTCGGCGTGTTCCGGACTAGAAGGGGTAGACCGGGAGTGCGCTCTGCGCAGTCACCCACTGCGTTTCGGTGAAGGCGTCGAGGTTTGCGCCGATACCGCCGACGCGGCCACCGTTACCCGAAGACGCCATACCGCCGAACGGGATGACTGCTTCGTCGCCGACGGTCTGATCGTTGATGTGTACGAGGCCGGTGGGGATTTGTTGGGCGAGCTCGAGCCCTCGTATGGCGTCGGAGGTCAGAATGCCCAGTGACAGTCCGTACTCGGAATCGTTGGCCATGGCGACGGCCTGTTCGACGGTGGCGAAGGAGGTGACCGGTGCGACTGGCCCGAAGACTTCGTCGGCGAATGCCGGCGCGGTGAGTGGGGTGTCGGCCAGCACGGTGGGCCGGTAGAAGAGATCCTCGTAGGTGCCGCCGGCCGCCAGTTTTGCTCCGGCCGCGATGCTTCCGGTGACCAGGGAGTGGATGTGGTCGCGTTGTCCGGCGTCGATGATGGGTCCGAGTGCGACCTGACCGGTGAACGGGTCGCCTACCGGAAGCTTGTCGGCGCGTTCGGCAAGGAGTGCGGTGTAATCGGCGGCGATGCTTTCGTGGACGAGCTGGCGGCCGGTGGTCATGCAGATCTGCCCCTGGTGCATGAAGGATCCGAAAGCGCCTACAGATGCGGCCTTTTCGAGGTCGACGTCGTCCATGACGATCAGTGCGTTGTTTCCCCCGAGTTCGAGGTGTGCTCGTTTGAGATGGCGGCCCGCCAGTTCACCGACAGCGCGTCCTGCCCGGGTCGACCCGGTGAATGCGATGACGCGAACGCTCGGATGAACCACGATTGCCTCACCGGCGTCAGCGCCACCCGGCAGCATGCCGAACACTCCGGCAGGCAGACCGGCTTCTTCGAAGATGCGGGCAAGAACCACACCGCCACAGATCGCCGTGCGCGGATCAGGCTTGAGGATCACCGAATTGCCCAGTGCCAGTGCGGGAGCGACTGCACGGATCGACAGAATGATCGGGAAGTTGAACGGTGCGATGACGCCGACGGTGCCGACGGGGACGCGACGAGAGAAGCTCAGCCGCGGTTGCTCCGAGCGCAGCACCTCGCCGACGGGGTGTGCGGCCAAAGCTGCTGCGTTGTAGCACTCTTCGGCAGCGGTGTGGGTTTCCAGTCCGGCTTTGGCGGGAATGCTGCCGGCCTCGCGGATTACCCATTCGCCGATTTCGTCGGCGTACTGCTCGAACAGTTGACCGGCGCGGCGTAGAACGGCGGCTCGTTCGGTGTACGGCCTTGCTGCCCAATCCTTCTGAGCGGCACTAGCTTTTGTTGCAGCGGCTGCCACGTCGTCTGGTGTTGCCATGCCGACCGTCGTCAACTGCTTGCCGGTGGCCGGTTCGACGACAATACGATCGTCGGCGCTACCGCGAACCCATTCGCCGTCGAAGATCTTCGATTCCCACACAGGTTCGCTCAGCAAACGCGTCATGGCCGCTCCTCGGTAAAGGGATGCAACCGCGCGCCGCATCACATGGTTGTGCACCACGTTGCTCCGTGAGGGGAGTCGATCGCCATCGCACTTTCACTCAGTGAAAGACGGATTCATGGCGTCCTTGAGCGCTTGGATCAGATCGGCGAACTCGGTCGAGTGGGTGGCGCCGCTGCGGGTCACTCCCGAGACGGGAATTCGCAAGCGGCCGTGCGATTCTCGCATGAAGCTGATGCCGGCGCGTGGAGATTCGCCTGCGGTGATCGAATACAGCAGGGTCCAGGCGCGCGGGTTGGTGATCACGTCCAGCGTGGCTGTGTGATCGCTCGGAATTGCAGGGCCCAGTTGGACGCGTCGATCTATCTCGCGGAACGCGTCCTCGACCACCTTGTGAATGAGCACCTGGCTTTGGCGCGGCGGCAGGAGCAGGGGGTATGCGGCCAGATCATTGAGGTCGACGCTTTGTTGGCCGGCCAGGGGGTGCCGGCTCGACATGACGACCAGCAGATCTTCGACGCCGAGGTCCAAGGGTTCGAGTCCGGGGCGGTCGACGCCGCCGCGAATCAGCGCGATGTCGGCGTCACCGGAGGCCACGGCATCCATGCGGTGGGCAAAACTCTTGATGACGAACTCGACGTCCAGGTCCGGATGACGTTCGCGCACGTGTGCGATGGCGTCCAGCGTCTGAGCGGCGAAGCTCATGTTTCCGGTGATCCGGATCCGGGCTCGTGGGTCGCGTGCGACGGAGTAGGCCATCGTTTCGAGGCTGAGGACTTGCTGCGCGATGGGCACGAGTCGCGATCCTGCCGGGGCAAGACGAACGGCTCGGGTCGAGCGTTCGAAGAGTGTCGCGCCAAGCTCCTTCTCCAGTCGGGCGACCTGATGGCTGATCGCCGACTGCGAGATGAAGCAGCGCTCGGCAGCGCGACTGAAGCTCAGTTCCTCGCTCACGACGAGGAAGTACTTGAGTTGGCGGAAGTCCATGAGGACAGCTTACTTATGAGCAATCGAGATAACAGTCTTGCGAATACTCCAGCTAGCTGGACCCGACCCATGATCAGTCCATACCGTAATAGTCATACTTTCAATTTGGTTGAGGAGATTTGTTGTGGATAGAACAGCTGCGGGTCGCGCTGACATCGACGCGACTGGACACGAGCAGACTCAGGTAGTCATCGTCGGTTCGGGATTCGGAGCCCTCGCCGCGGCCAAGACCCTCGCGAAGTCCAAGACGCCGTTCGTCCTCATCTCCGCCACCACCGAGCACCTCTTCCAGCCGCTGCTCTACCAGGTGGCGACTGGTGTTCTGTCGGCAGGCGAAGTTGCTCCGCCCATCCGCACGATCCTGCAGAAGTACCCCAACGCCGACGTGCGTCTCGGTCGCGTCGTCGAGGTCAACGCCGAAGAGAACACCGTCGTCTACGAGGCTTCAGGCACCCGCCACACTCTCGGATACCGCTCGCTCATCGCAGCCACCGGTGCCACCCAGGCGTACTTCGGTCATGACGAGTTCGAAAAGGTCACCTACAAGCTCAAGACCGTCGAGGATGCCGAGGTCCTGCGTAAGCAGATCCTGCGTTGCTTCGAAGAGGCTCACACCACCAACGACGCGCTGGTTCGCCGCAACCTGCTCAGCTTCGTTGTCGTCGGTGCAGGCGCGACCGGCGTCGAGCTCGCCGGACAGATCAAGGAACTGGCGCGTCGCTACTTCGCCAAGTCCATCAACAACATCAGCGCCGACGAGGTCACGGTCACCATGGTCGAGGGCGCGGGCGTTGCGCTTCCGGCCTTCGGCGGCAAGCTCAGTGAGTACACACAGGCCTCGCTCGAGAAGTCGGGTGTCGAGGTTGTTCTCAACACCATGGTCACCGCCATCGACGAGCACGGTGTCACCGTCTCTTCGGCAAAGACCAAGGAAGAGAAGCGCATCGACGCCGAGACCGTCATCTGGTCGGCCGGTGTTCGCGCCAACGACTTCGCAGCAGTGCTCGGCGAGGCGACCGGTTGTGAGAGTGACCGTGCAGGTCGTCTGCTCATCAATCCGGACTTGACCGTCGGCGGGTTCGCCAACGTCTTTGCCATCGGCGACATGACTTCGCTGAACGGTCTGCCGGGTCAGTCGCCCGTTGCAATGCAGGGTGGCCGTCACGCAGCGAAGACTGTGAACGGAAAGGTCAAGGCCGGAACGCCTTTCAAATACTTCGACAAGGGCAGCATGTCGATCATCAGCCGATTCAGCGCTGTGTGTCGCGTCCGCAAGGTCGAGTTCAAGGGCACGATCGCCTGGTTCATGTGGCTGGCCGTGCACGTGATGTATCTGGTGGGCTTCCGCAACCGGTATGTCGCTGTGATGTCGTGGTTCGGTTCGTTCATCGGTCACCGTCGTCCGCACTTCCACTACGCGCAGGAGCCGATGAAGATCGAGGCCACGCCGCCGGTGACCGAACGCGAACCGGAATTGGCGCACTCCGCGTAGCTCCGCACCGCCTGAACACGTTTCGCCTGATGTCAGTCACACTGTGTGAATGGCATCAGGCGAGCGTTCGTTGATCGGCCGGGCATTTATCGTGCTCGGTGCCTTCGACGCGAAATCGCCGCGGTTGACGCAGTCGGAGATCAGTCGTCGCAGCGGTTTGCCTCTGCCCACCGTCCATAGACTGTGTGGGCAGTTGGTGGCTGAGGGCGCACTCGAGCGTCGGAGTGACGGCAAGTACCAGGTCGGAGTCCGGTTGTGGGAGATCGGCGCTCTCGCTCCCGGCGCTCACGGCCTACGGCAGGTGGCGTTGCCGTTCCTCGAAGACCTGTACGAGGTCACCCGAGAGAACGTGCAGTTGGTCGTTCGTGAGGGCACCGAGGCTCTGTACCTCGAGCGCTTGTCCTCGCGTAGCGCCGTCACCGTGGTCGGCCGTGCCGGCGGAAGATTGCCGTTGCACGCGTCCAGCGGTGGATTGATTCTCCTCGCGCACGGCGGAACCGAGCTTCTCGACGACGTCCTTCGCGCCGGCCTCGAGTCGTTCACTCCCAAAACCATTACTTCCGAGCGGATTTTGCGAGCGACTCTCGACGAGATCAGGCGCGCCGGATTCGTGGTCTGTCGTGAGTATCTGAACGTCGGAACCCTTGCCGTCGCCGCTCCTGTCCGCGAAGCCGGGGGCAGTGTCGTGGCAGCGGTCTCGACAGTTGTTCCGGTGGAGCAGGATCCGGCTCCTTTACTGCCGGCGTTGGTCGCGGCCGCCCGTGGAATATCACGCGGGCTTGGTAGCGGTGGGTTTCGATAGCTCGTTTCGGTCTTTCACTGAGTGAAATTGCAGCTGTTCAGAGGAGTGATCGTGGTCGAGGGTGGTCTCAATCGTCACTCACCTCAGGAGCTCTCTGTATGTCTTCTTCACGCACCCAGGTCGGAATCGTCGGTGGTGGTCCCGCCGGGTTGATGCTCTCGCATCTGTTGCATCTGAAGGGAATCGATTCGGTTGTCCTGGAATGCCGCACCCGCGAAGAGGTAGAAGGCACCATTCGTGCCGGCGTGCTCGAACAGAACACGGTTGATCTCATGGTCGAGACCGGACTCGGTGATCGACTGAAGCGAGAGGGCCTCGAACATCACGGAATCGAGTTGCGATTCGGTGGACGAGGGCACCGAATCGCGTTCGACGAACTGACCGACGGGCGAGCAGTCACGGTGTATCCGCAACACGAGGTGCTCAAGGATCTGATCGCGCGGCGTCTCGCTGACGGCGGGGACATTCGATTCGGAGTGTCCGACGCGCAAGTACACGATCACGAATCGGATCGCCCGAGTATCACTTTTGTCGACTCGGACGGAAATGATCAGAAGCTCGAGTGCGCCCTGGTGGCCGGTTGCGACGGTTCACGCACCGGAACGCGAAAGCTGATTCCCGAACCGTCGATCCGAACGGATCATTTCCGCCAGTATCCCTTCGCGTGGTTCGGCATCCTGGCCGAGGCGCCGCCGTCGTCCGAAGAACTGATCTATGCCAACCATGAGCGCGGGTTTGCGCTGATCAGCACACGGACGCCCGAGGTACAGCGTCATTACCTTCAGGTCGATCCGGACGACTCCGTGGACAACTGGTCCGACGATCGAATCTGGGACGAGCTGCACATGCGCGTCGACGGTGAGGGGGCGGAGATCAAGGACGGCAAGATCTTTCAGAAGTCGATCCTCCAGTTCCGCAGCTTCGTGTGTGAGCCGATGCAGCACGGCAACCTGTTTCTTGCCGGGGATGCGGCGCACACCGTGCCGCCGACCGGCGCGAAGGGAATGAATCTCGCGATCGCCGACGTTTACGCACTGGCGAAGGCAATGGACGGTTTCTTCACCTCGTCCGAACGAAAGATGCTGGACGGGTACACCGAAACGGTGTTGCCGCGTGTGTGGCGGACGCAGCACTTCTCGTGGTGGATGTCGTCGATGCTCCATCGCTTACCAGACGACAGCGGTTTCGGGCATCGCCGACAGTTGGCCGAGTTGGACATGGTCACGCGTTCGGTGGCCGGACGAACCCTGATCGCCGAGAACTACGTCGGAACTCCCTTGCATCAGTAGGCCGATTCGCAGGTTGCACGGTGCGAAATCAGGGGGAGTGGGGTGCCAGGTGTCACCAGGACCTCGAAGTTCTTCGTATGTGTCCGCCTGGCGGGAAGCTTCCGAGCCGAAGTAGCGGGAGCTTTGTAACCTCGAACACGTCCTTGTCCAACCGAGGGTGGCTGATGCTTCGACCGCACTGCGGGGGAGTTGTCGTATGACTGAGCGTCGCAAGAAGTGACTGTTCAGGATCCACTGTCTCCCAGGCCGATCGGTGCGAACCGTCGTCGAGCTCATCGAGGCACTTCAGTCGCTCCGGTCAACTGAACAGAGGGATCTTCCGATGAAGTTCAGCCTCGCCGTGGCGATGATTCCCCTCTCTCAACTCGTTGCACTTGCGAAAGTGGCCGAAGAATGCGGCTTTTCTTCGATCACGATGCCCGACTCACTGTTCTTTCCCGAGCGGGGCGCTACCGGGTATCCGTATACCGCTGACGGTGTGCGTATGTGGGACGCGAAGACACCATTTGTAGACCCCATGATTGCCGCGGCCTTCATGGGACCCGGAACGTCGAAGATTCGCTTTTATCCGCAGGTGCTCGAGCTCAGCTCACGCAATCCTCTGCTGCTGGCAAGCCAGGTGGGGTCGGTCGCGAATCTGACAGGAGGCCGCTTCGGTCTCGGGGTCGGTGTGGGCTGGGCGCCAGAGGAATTCGAGTGGTGCGGCGCTTCCCCGAAGGATCGAGGCCCGCGAGTCGACGAGATGCTCGAGGTACTGCGACTGGTTCTAGGCGGCGGTATGGTCGAACATCACGGCAAGTTCTTCGACTTCGACAGGCTGCAGATGAGCCCGGCGCCGATCGATCCCGTCCCCATCTACATCGGAGGACATTCCGCGGCCGCATTGCGCCGTGCAGCGCGAGTGGGTGACGGTTGGACCTCGGCTACAGTCTCTTTCGCTGATCTGCAAGCTCTCATCGCGAGGATCGGCGTCCTGCGGGTCGAGTACGGGCGCGCCGAGTCCCCGTTCGAAATTCAGGCCGTCTGCGCCGATCGCTTCGGTCTCGACGGTTCCTTGGAACTGGCCGATAGCGGAGTGACGGAATCGATCGTCATTCCTTGGGCCATGTACGGCCTCGGGTTCGACTGCGACCTGGAAGCGAAGAAAGATGCGGTACGCAGGTTCTCCGAGGAAGTCATCTGCAAATTCTGAATTCACGTAGCGCGCCCGTGCTGCAATAACCCGTGTGCGGGGATCAATCCGTATGCGGGCGTTGCGGCTCCAACATCCGTTCGCGCAGACTGTCGTAGATAGGTGCCGACCCTGCCGACGTGGTGACGAATACCGCTGCCGCAGTGGCAGCGAGCATCGGGACCAGCGTCGACGTCACCGCGGTCATTTCGACCACGATCACGATGCCGGTGAACGGTGCGCGTACTACGGCGCCGAAGAAGGCCGCCATACCGACGGTGGCCATGGTGACCGTGAGCCCGGCGTCCACTCCGGGCACGAAGCTCGACAGTCCGGTGAAGATCGACCCCCAGAGCGCGCCGAGAGCGAGTAAGGGAGCGAACAGTCCGCCGGGAGTTCCAGCGGCATACGAGAGCGGGCCGGTGAAGAACCGAACCACCAAGTACAGCAGCAGGATCGGCAGTACGAAGGTCCTTCCGCCGACGATCATCTGTGCAAGAACGTCGCCGCCCCCACTGGCCAACGGGTCGAGGAACAGCGTCAGGCCGATGACGGCGCCGATCGTTGCGCCGATGACAGTCGGTGGGATCTTGTCGAGCCGTGCCACGATGTCGAGTAGTCCTAGAATCAGGCGGTTGTACGCAATACCCAGTAGCCCCGTGAGGATTCCGAAGACGACGAACAGTGGCAAGAATGCGAGTTGCGGTGTCGGGACGGTGCCGACCTCGAAATCGGGTTGATCACCGATGACGATCCGTGCACAGCCCACCGCCACTGAAACACCGAAAAACGTTGGCAGCACGGTGCGCAGCCGGAACGAGTGCGTCACCTCCTCGCAGACGAACAGTGCCCCCGCGATCGGCGCGTTGAATGCGACAGCGAGACCTGCTCCGGCCGCGGATGTTTGCAGCATGGCGACGTCGGGTTCGGTGAGGCGGGCTCGCCGTCCCGCTTCTGCTCCGATCGCCGCACCCATGTGTACGGTGGGGCCTTCACGGCCGAGAACCAGACCGGAGCCGATCGCCAAGAGGCCGCCGATGAATCTGGCGGGCACGAGACTGATTCCCGGCGGTTTCGCTTCACCGCGGGACACCGCCTCGACGTGCTGGATGCCGCTTCCCTTTGCGAGGGGCACTCGTCTGACGATCAGTACGGCAAGTACGGTGCACAGGGCCACCAGGAGGACCGGCACGAGCCACCCGACGTACGGAACGTGATGCGCCCAGTTCACGATCGCCTGACGAAGTTCGTCGGCCCTGATCAGACACCAACGGAACGCGCCGCCGACAAATCCGACCCCGACGCCGGCGACCGCAGCGAGTAGACACAGCAAACCCAGTCCGCGGTTGGAGTCACGCGGTTCGGTGCCGCCATCGTCCTCGGTCATCGTGATCAGCCCTACCTGATGGTCACAACTCGCGACAGGTGAATTGAGCTTCCTCACCTTGGACGGTAACCCATCGCGCTACCCGCAGGGTCGGATCGAGGTTGTGCAGCCTGGTCACAATTCGACAAGCAGGCTGATTCCGAGAACTGCCATCATCACGGCGATCAGAGCATCGAGAACCCGCCACGCGTTGGGTTTCGCAAAAAGCGGCGTCAGCAGACGTGCGCCGTAACCGAGGGCGCCGAACCAGACCACACTTGCCGTGATGGCACCGGCGGCAAACCACCAACGTCCGATCTCGCCGCGACCGTTGGCGATAGAACCCATGAGCACCACGGTGTCGAGGTACACGTGTGGATTGAGCCAGGTGAGAGCCAATGCCATCGTGACGGCGGCAAGCCTCGACCCGTTGCCATGTCGATCCGGCGCCAACGTCTGGGGGTGAAGTGCCCGCTTGGCGGCGAAGAGCGCATAGCTGAGGAGGAAAACGGCGCCGGCGATACGAACGAACGTGATCATCGACGGTGCGTGTTCGAGGAGGGTCCCGATTCCGCTGACGCCCGCGAGGATCAGAATTGCGTCTGACAACGCGCACACTGCGACGATCGGGAGTACGTGCGATCGCGTCAGACCTTGGCGAAGAACAAACGCATTCTGGGCGCCGATTGCGACGATCAATGACAGTCCGACTCCGAAACCGACGAGGGCCGACGCAGGGTCGTTGGTGCTGAGCATGTTGTCGAGCCTGCCGCGCAGATATCATTCAGTCCAGCTAATGATTCTAAGGACACATCAGAGTAGCTTCAGATTATGTTGGATTTCGAGCAACTGAGGGCATTGCACGCCGCGGTCGACGAGGGAACCTTCGAGGCGGCGGCGCGGAAACTACACATCACGCCTTCGGCGGTCAGCCAACGAATCAAAGGTCTCGAGACCTCGGTTGGCCGGATCCTGGTGCAGCGCACCAAACCCGTCCAGGTCACCGATTCCGGGAGAGAAGTCCTGCGTCTTGCACGTCAGATAGACGCTTTGTCGCGTGACACCGTGCGAGAGCTCGGCCTTGAAAATGGTTCAGGGATGTTTGCGCGTGTCTCGATCGCGGTCAATGCCGATTCGCTGTCCACCTGGGTTCTCGGGGCCCTCGCGGAGTTCACGCAAGAAGTCAGTTTCGATTTTCATCTCGACGATCAAGACCACACCACCGAACTGCTGCGCGACGGTTCGGTCATGGCTGCCGTCACGTCTGTTGCGTCACCGATTCAAGGGTGTACCTCCAGTCGGTTGGGCATCATGCGGTATCGGCCGATGGCGAGTGCAGAGTTCTGCCGTCGTTGGTTCGCAGACGGTGTCACGGCCGAATCCCTTTCGGAGGCGCCGCTGGTGGTGTTCAATCGCAAGGATCTGCTGCAGGATCGGTACCTCGATCAAAAGGTCGGCCACCCCGCCGATCCGCCCCGTCATCTTGTTCCTTCATCGGCAGACTTCGCGGACGCCGTCAGGCGGGGATACGGCTGGGGATTGATACCGGACCTGCAGCGCGGCGACGACGATCGCTCCGGCGTGCTGATCGGATTCGATCCGGACTTCGTGGACGACGTTCCGCTGTACTGGCAGCAGTGGAAACTGTCGTCACCCGTCTTGCGCCGGATCTCCGAGGTGGTGACCAGACGCGCCCACGAGGTGTTGCATCAGCCGTCTAGCTGATGTGCACCGCACGTGCGGTGTTGTGCTCGGGCGGTGTTGTGCTCAGGGAACAAAGAACCTGGACAAGTTGATCCCCTGGGACCGTTTCTTCGGCCGCAGGACGCCGATAGTGTTTTGAGTCACACACGAATGAAAGGTGCTGACTCTCGTGGCGAACATCGGATATCTGGCTTGGGATCTTGCAGAGAAGTACGGGCAGAAGCCGTGCTTGCGGGACGACCACGTCGAACTCACGTATGAAGAGTTCGCAGATCGCACAGAAGCTGTTGCCGCGCAATTGGCTGGACTCGGAATCGGCCTCGGTGACGTGGTGGCGATCATGCTGCCCAATCGCGTCGAGTTGCTGATCGCGATCATGGCTGCCTGGCGCATCGGTGCTGCCGCTACACCCATCAATCCGATGTTCACCGCGAACGAAGCGGACTACCAGATCGCGGACTCCGGGGCCGAGTTGGTCATCACCGCCACTGCCGACGCACCCTCGGGCGGCCGCGCAGTGTTGGCCGTCGAGGATCTGGCGACAGTGCCGCCGACCGATCCCCGACCCGGAATCGATGTTGCAGCAGACGATCTGGCGTTGCTCATCTACACCAGCGGCTCCACCGGACGGCCCAAGGGAGTGATGCTCACACATGCCAACCTGCAGTTCATGGCTTCGTCGATGGGCAAGAACATCGGTGTTACCGGCGCGGATCACTGCCTGCTGATTCTGCCGCTGTTCCATGTCAACGCGATCTGCGTCAGCGTCTTGACGCCCTTACTTGTCGGCGGACAGGTGAGTGTCACCGGGAAGTTCTCGGTTTCGAGATTCTTCGACGACGTCGCGCGACTTCGCCCCACGTATTTCTCGGCGGTGCCGGCAATCTACGCGATGCTGACCTCACAGCCGGAAGACTCCTCGATCGACACGTCGTCCTTGAGGTTTGCCGTGTGCGGTGCGGCGCCGATCAGCAAGGAACTCCTCGAACGCGCTGAGCGGCGTTTCGGTTTCGTGATCGTGGAAGGTTACGGACTCACCGAGGGGACCTGTGCGTCGGCCTGCAATCCTGTGGACGGCGTGCGCAAACTCGGTACGGTCGGCCCGGCGTTGCCCGGCCAGCAGATTGCCATTCTTGCCGAGGACGGAACCTTTGCGCCCGCCGGGACTGCCGGAGAGGTGGTCATCAAGGGTGGCAACGTGATGCGTGGCTATCTGGGTAAGCCGGAGGAGACTGCGAAGACCGTCAAGGATGGTTGGTTGCATACCGGTGACGTCGGAGTCCTCGACGAGGACGGCTACCTGACCCTGGTCGATCGCATCAAGGACATGATCATCCGTGGGGGAGAGAACATCTACCCCAAGGAGATCGAAAATTCGCTCGCTACACATCCTTCCGTGCTCGAGGCAGCCGTCATCGGCGCTCCGCACCAGGTCTACGGAGAGGTGCCAGTTGCCTATGTTGTCGCCTACCCCGATGCGCCCGTCACCGAAGACGAACTGCTCGAACATGTCACGGCCTTGCTCACCCGAGTAAAGGTGCCAGTGGCGATCTACGTCGTCGATGCGCTTCCCCGAAACCCGGTGGGCAAGATCGACAAACCTGGAATGAGACGAGCTTTGAGCGCAACTCCCGCTCACTAGTCACTTCCCCGTAATACCAGCACAGCTCGACGACGTCCGTCGAGTCGATCCGTCATGCCCACATTCCGTATTTCAGGAGCAAATCATGGGATTCAAAGAAGGAAACTTCCCTCCCGTCGATCCGGCAACGTTCATGGACAAGCCGTTTCTCGAGCGTCTGCGTGACATGTCCACGCACTGGGTGGATTACGGCTTCGGTACGCCGAAGATGGTCCACACCGTCTACATCATGAAACTGTTGTTCCTCTACCTGGCGGCTGGAACAGCCGTTGCCACTTTGACTTCCGGCCTCTCGTGGTTCGACATCGGATCGTGGTGGAACCAGCCGATCGTCTACCAGAAACTCATCATCTGGACGATGATGCTCGAGATGCTGGGCTTGGCAGGATCCTGGGGACCGCTCGCCGGCCACTTCAAGCCGATGACCGGTGGAGTTCTCTACTGGCTCCGCCCCGGCACCATTCGTCTGCCACCGTGGCCGGGCAAAGTGCCGCTCACCTCGGGTGACACCCGCACGGTGTTCGACGTCTTCATCTATGCCGCCGCAGTCGCCAATCTCCTTGTTGCCGCTGTTCTCCCCGGTGTTCACACCACAGGAATCGATTCGGCAATCGCTGACAATGCCGGACTGGTGCGTCCGACGGTCTTGTACTCCTTCCTGGTACTCATGGTGATTCTCGGGTTGCGGGACAAGGTGCCCTTCATCGCTGCCCGTAGTGAGCAGTACCTGCCGGCGATCTTCTTCTTCACATTCCTGCCGTTCGTCGACATGATCCTGGCGCTCAAACTGCTGATCGTCATGGTGTGGATCGGTGCCGGTGTCTCGAAGTTCGGTCGCCATTTCTCGCTGGTGGTTCCTCCGATGCTCAGCAATACCCCGTGGATCCCGTCGAAGAAGATCAAGCGCGCCCACTACCGGAATTTCCCGGAGGATCTGCGGCCTTCACACCTGGGCGGCGGCGTCGCACACGTGGCCGGAACGATGGTCGAAATCGTCACCCCGTTGATACTGCTGTTCTCGACGAACAAGACCCTCACGATCCTCGCCGTGATCCTCATGGTCGGATTCCATCTGTTCATCGCGTCGACCTTCCCGCTTGCCGTCCCACTCGAATGGAATCTTCTGTTCGCCTACGCCTCGGTCTTCCTGTTCCTGGGATTCCCGGCATGGGACGGCTACGGACTCGGCGCCATGTCCTCACCGTGGATTACCGCGGGAATTGTTGCAGCCCTTGCCTTCTTCCCCATTCTCGGAAACCTTCGACCCGATCTGGTGTCCTTCCTGCCGTCGATGCGTCAGTACGCCGGCAACTGGGCATCCGCGACGTGGGCATTCGCGCCGGGCGCTGAAGCCAAGATCGACCAGTTCATCAAGCGTCCGTCGCCGGATACGCGCAATCAGTTGATGACGATGTACCCCGAAGATGTGTCCGATGTCGTTCTGCATCAGCTGTTGGGCTGGCGTTCCATGCACAGCCAGGGGCGTGCGCTGTTCTCTCTGATGATCAGGCACCTCGGCGACGACATCAACACGTACTCACTGCGGGAAGCAGAGTTCATGTGCAACTCCATCGTCGCCTTCAACTTCGGTGACGGGCACCTGCACGACGCGAAGTTGATCGCAGCCATTCAGCGTCGCTGCAATTTCGCACCCGGTGAGTTCCTGGTGACCTGGATCGAATCGCAGCCCATCCACAAGGGAACGCAGGAGTACCAGGTGATCGATGCCGCTCTCGGTGTCATCGAACGAGGTACTTTCAAGGTCGCCGACGCAGTCGCCGAACAGCCGTGGTTGCCGAACGGGCCCATTCCGTTCGACGTTCAGTGGACACTGGACGTACGGGCCGACCGCGCGGCAACGGATCCGCAGGTTGTCTCCGAACCGAAGATGCGTACGAGGGTCAGCGGTAGCGAGCAAGAGGTGAGTAAGTGACAAAGGCCGTAGTCGTCGGCAGCGGGCCCAATGGGCTCGCTGCCGCGGTACACCTCGCACGTAGCGGTGTGGACGTGCAGGTGCTCGAGGCTGCCGACCAGATCGGCGGAGGCACCCGCTCCGGTCCGATCGACGTGCCGGGGTTGATCCATGATCACTGCTCGGCGTTTCACCCGATGGGTATCGGCTCGCCGTACCTGTCCAAGCTGGACCTCGAGCGATACGGGCTGATCTGGAGATGGGCAGAGGTGGACTGCGCGCATCCGCTCGACAACGGGGACGCCGGGGTTCTGTACCGCTCGCTGGAGCAGACGGCTGCGGGGCTCGGCGCTGACGGGCCTCGATGGCAACGCATGTTCGGTGACTTGTCGACTGGGTTCGATGCGCTGGCGTCCGATCTGATGCGCCCGATCGTCAATGTTCCGCACCATCCGCTGCGGCTCGCAGCTTTCGGTCCGCGAGCGCTGCTTCCGGCAACGGTGACCGCCAAACTGTGGAAGACGGACAAGGGGAAGGCGCTGTTCGGCGGGGTTGCCGCACACGCCTTCTATCCACTCAACCGTCCGGCCACCTCGGCGGTGGGATTGATGATCACTGCTGCTGGTCACCGCTACGGTTGGCCGGTTGCCGAGGGAGGTTCGCGGTCGATCACCGACGCGATGGCTGCGATGCTCCTCGATCACGGCGGCAAGATCGACACCAGCGTTCGGGTTCGTACGGCCTCCGAGATTCCGGACGCCGATGTTGTTCTGCTGGATGTCAATCCGGGGGGTGCGCTCGAAATTCTGGGCGATCGACTCCCTGGTCGAGTGGCGAGGGCCTATCGAAAGTTCAAGCAGGCTCCCGGAGCATTCAAGGTCGATTTTGCGATCGAAGGTCATGTGCCGTGGACCAATCCGGACTGTGCTCGGGCCGGAACTGTCCATCTGGCAGGTGGTTTCGACGAAATCGTGGCCGCTGAGCGTGAGACGAATTCAGGCCGTATGCCGGACCGGCCGTTCGTGCTGCTAGGTCAGCAATACCTGGCTGATCCCACCCGATCTGCCGGGAACATTCATCCGCTGTATGCCTATGCGCACGTGCCTCACGGTTACGCCGGCGACGCTACGGAGGCGATCATCCGTCAGATCGAGAGGTTTGCGCCAGGATTCCGGGATCAGATCGTCGCGACATCGAGCAGTGGTACAGCTGACCTGGCACAAGACAATCCGAATCAGGTAGGCGGCGACATCATCGGAGGTGCCAACACCGAACTGCAGGTTGTCTTGCGTCCGCGCGTCGCAGTCGATCCGTACAGCACGGGGATCGCGGGCACTTACCTGTGCTCGGCCTCGACCCCGCCGGGTGCCGGAGCACATGGAATGTGCGGGTACAACGCAGCCGAATCGGCTCTGAAGTACCTGCGACGAAAGGGTGCGGAAGTTCTGTGAGTAGTCCATCGCACAAGGAGCGAGGCGCCGGTGCGATGCGGCGCCTCGCCCGAGTGCCTGCAGCCGCGGAGCCGGAAGTGCTTGCGGTGGTTGCCGAGTTGGCACGACGACTCGACGAGCGCAGCGCCGACATCGCGCGTGAGATGGCCTTCATGATGGCTCACGAAATCGACCAATTGGATGCAGACGCCAAATTGCTCGAAATGCTCGAGGCCAGCGTGCAGGGAAACATCACGACGATCATCCACGTATTGGCCAACGACATTCCGATCGATCATCTCCAACCCACCACTGCTGCAGTGGAATACGCTCTGCGTCTGGCGCAGCGGGATGTCCCGTCCAACTCCCTTGTCCGGGCCTATCACATGGGCCAAGGCGATCTGATGCGGATCTGTCACGACGAGATCAGCACACTGGATATTCCGGCGCGACTCACTTTGGCTGTCCTGAAACACACTTCGGACGTGGTCTACAGCTACATCGACTGGATCACGCTCTACGTCTTCGACGCGTACGAGCGGGAACGCAGTCGATGGATGGCAGCGCAGGGAAACCTCCATTCGGCCGCAATCCACGCCCTCCTGTCCGGCGCCAACGCAGATACCGCTGCTTTCGAAGCGGAGACCGGGTACCGCCTCGGTCAGAACCACGTCGCCCTGGTGGTCTGGTCGACGTGGGATGCCGACGTCATGGGCATCAATACGCTGGACCGACTCGTACGTGATCTCGGCGCAGCGGCGGGAGCGGACAAGCCGCCGATCATCACCGCCATCGATCGGCGCACGGTGTGGGCGTGGCTGCCGTTCGGTCGCCGGGTGCCTGCGCCGGATCCGGAGGTTCTCGCGGCGGCAGTGCCGTTGGACGGCGGGGCGCGGGTGGCAATCGGACTGCCGGGGTCAGGGGTCGACGGTTTCAAACGGTCCCACGAACAGGCAACCGCCGCCTATTCGGTTGCTGCCGTCCCGGATACACCGCAGCGACCTGTGGTGAGCTTCGGAGACCGCGGCGTCGCTGTGGTTTCACTTCTGTCCGAGAACATCGATTCGACGAAGTCATGGGTCTGGGAGGTGCTTGGCCCGTTGGCGGAAGATACGCCCTCTGCTGCATCCTTGCGGACGACGTTGAGTGTGTACTTTGCACATGGTGAAAGTCATCTGCACACTGCCAATCACATGAATCTGCACCGGAATACGGTGAAGTATCGCATCAACAAGGCGCTCGGCGATCCAGTTGCTGCCGGCCGAGACAAGTTGGATCTTGCTCTGGCCCTGCAGGTTTGTGAGTTGTTGGGTAGATCGGTCTTGCGCCCGGCCAAATCGTCGTGAGTCGTGGATGCGACACGGCCTGTGGGCTCCGTATCGGGGTTTGATGTCCGATGCGGAGCCTGGCCGTGTTCTGTTGTGCCTGAGGTTCTTCTCAGGTTTTGAAGGTGGTGTTCGCCGGCCGCGGGTGCTGCTGCGGGTCGATCGAGGGTGGCGGGATGAACCAGGGTTTGTTGTCGACTCCTATTCGGATTTCCCATTTGCCGACGAACCCGGATTTGCGGTGCATCAGTCGGTGGTGTGAACGGCACAGCAGGACCAGGTTGTTCATCACCGTCGGGCCGCCGTTCGCCCAGTGCCGGATATGGTGCGCATCCGTCCAGGCAGGCACACATGAACACCCCGGGAACGCGCAGCCCCTGTCTCGGGCGATCAACGCCACTCGCTGTTCGGGGGTGACCAATCGTTTTCCGGGTTTCGCATCGAGCGGTGCGCCGTGATCGTCGAGCAGAACGGTGGAGAGGAAACAATCACACCCGAGAAGTCGGGTCTGCGACACCGACAGTGGCCCGAGCCAGGGCATGTGCCCGACATCGAGATCCGACAAGTCCAGATCGGGTGAGCCTTCGTCGTCCACATCAGAAGGCGACGCGGCGCAATCCCGATGCTCCGCCAGATCCCGAGCATTGATGTGCACGTTCACATGCGGACGCTGACCACCATCGGTACCGGTTTTCGCGCAGTCCAGATACCGGCGGATCAGTTCGGTGAACCCGTCCGCGGTGCGTTTCGCCGCCGACCGAGCATCGGGCGTCCCGTCCGGTGCTGGGGTCGGCATCGTCAGACTCGACAACGCCGACAGCAACATCTCCCCGGTGAGAGCGTCGAAATCACCACGCACCACCACTCGACCGTTCAAGGTCGACGCGATCCGCAACTCGTTGAGATCGACATCCTCGGCGGGCGGAATCTCATCCGATTCGAACAACCGCTCCAAGGTCGCGATCACGTTCCGCACCTTCGTCGTCGTCGCCTCCACACCCGACGCAGCAGCCAACAACAAATCGATGCACTTCGGGAGCGCCTCCTCCGGCATCCCCTTCGGCGGTGACTCGCAGAACGCCACGATCAACACAGCATGCTCGAACGAACAGTCCCCGCCATCGAACCGAGCCGCCACCGCCGGAAACGGCCGCAAAGCCGCACCCAACGCGGCGATCTTCTTCCCGTCCCGAACCTGCAGCATCGTGTTGGCCGCCAACCACGCACCCACCCCGCGGCTGGCAATCACCTGATCATCCGGGCGCAACGACAACTCGTCGACCACAGCCACTCGAACGGCTTCCAGGCGCAGAATCTCCGCGCTCGCCGACACCGCAGCCGCACGTAACTCAGAAGCAGGTAACTGCCACAGACGTCCGCGTAACCCCACCGCAGAACCAGACACCACGTCCGACAACAAGACAGTCATTGAATCCCCCGATCCCCTCCCCAAAATCATATTCGAATATGTGTTCGAGTCAAGGGGTAATTCACCAACGAATCGGCCTGGCTCTGTGATGTCAGCGGGTTGTCATACTGTGGTCGAGTGACTTCGCCGTGGACAGCTGGGCAGGTGGCGTCGGTAGCTCCGGACGCCGCATCGCTAGCCGCTGCGCGCAAGTTGGCTGGTACGTGGAGCCATGCCGGCAACAGGGGTCTCGCGCTCTGGGGGCTGTGTCAGGGCAGCGGCTCGAAGCCGTATCAAGCAGTGGTCGACCTGAGGGGCCCTGCATACAAGTGCTCGTGCCCCAGTCGAAAGTTTCCGTGCAAACATGCTCTGGGGCTGCTGGTGGAATGGTCGGAAGGGCGTGTGCCGTCGACGGACGAGCCCGCCGACTTCGCGGCAGAGTGGTTGTTGCGCCGCGAGGAGAAGGCCGAGACCCGCGGCGAAAGGGCTGAGACCGGCGACGAGGCCCCCAAGAAGGCTCCCGACCCGGCGACAGCGCAGAAGCGCGCCGACCGCGTTGCGAGCGGGCTCGTCGAATTGGACCTGTGGATCACCGATCAGATCCGCAGTGGTCTGGCAGCGATGGACACATCCTGGGCGGGCTTCGACGCAGTAGCTGCTCGAATGGTGGATGCTCAGGCGCCTGGTGTCGCAGGCACACTTCGAGCCTTGGCGGGCACCGTTGCGTCTACCGAGAACTGGCCCGAGAAAGTCCTCGACGAGTTGGCTCGGTTGCACCTGCTGGTTGCTGCGCATCAGAAGCTGTCCGAGTTGCCGGAAGATCTTGCCCATTCGGTGAAAGCACACGTCGGCTATCCGGTCTCAACCGAGAGTGTGATGGAATCGATTCCGGTGAAAGAGAACTGGATGATTCTCGGTTCCGGGATCACCGAGGAGAAGCGACTGTTCACCCGAACGGTGTGGATGCTCGGCAGGAATTCGAAGCGGTGGGCCATGCTGCTCGACTTCTCCCACGGGTCACCCAATTTTGCCACCGAAACGCCGCCAGTCGGGTTTCTGCTCAACGCCGATGTTCATTTCTATCCCGGTGCCGCGGCATTGCGGGCGCGGATAGGGGTCACGCACGGAGAACCGGAGCCCTTCACAACCATGCCGTTCGGAAGCATCGACACTGCGTTGCAGCAGTTTACCGATGCCCTCGCCGCGGATCCATGGTTGCGCTCGTGGCCGGCAGTGATCAGTTCGGTGGTCCCGTCGTTCGTCGACGGATCATGGTTTGTCGTCGACGAATCGGGCACAGCGCTTCGGGCAGAGGGTGATTCGGATCTTCTGTGGAAGTTGCTCGGCATTTCCGGCGGTTACCCGGTCACAGTCTGCGGAACGTGGAACGCGCTGGCTCTTACTCCGATCTCGGTTTTCACGGGAGGGCAGGTGATCGAGCTGTGAGTACATTGATCTCAGCGGCGCTCCTTGGGACAGCCAGAACAGCAACAACATTCGAGGAGCTGCCGGCTGAAGTGCGTGGCTACGCTCGCGAACTCGACGGCGATCCTGCCGAGATGCTTCTCGCAGGAGCAGCGTTGGAGAGGGCGTACCGCCGTGGCGGTGCGGGCTCCACCACGGCGGCGGTGCCGACACCTGCGCCAGACGATGTTCGATTCACGCTGCCGGAATCCTCATCGGCGCATCTGCTGTCGATGCTCGCGGCCAAGGCGACCTTGCTCGACGAATGGTTCGCAGTCGCGTTGGAGCACAATTACCGTGCGCCTGATCATCTGGTCGCCGAGTTGCTTTCCTTTGCACGTGCAAGTGAAGCTCACCGGGAGAGCATCCTGCAGATTGTCGGCGAGCGTGGTCGATGGCTTGCCGCGCAAAACCCCGAGTGGAGCAAACTCGTCCGAACCAGGGATGCCAGCCCGGACGTGTGGCGTCACGGAAGTTCGTCGCAGCGCACACAGTGGCTGATAGACACTCGTCGAACAGATCCCGCGCTGGCGCTGGCCGAACTCCGAAAGTCCTGGGGCACCGAGCGGGGCGAACAGAAGGCTGCCTTCGTCGCGGCGCTGGCAAACGGACTGAGTGCGGATGATCAACCATTGTTGGAGGAAGCCCTCGACGACCGTCGCAAGGACGTGCGACGCGCGGCAGTGGAAGTACTCGGACAACTCCCCGAATCGGAGTTCGGGGAGAGAATGGCTGCTCGGGTTCGGAAATGGGTGCGGGTGGAACGGAAACTCGTTCGGTCCACGCTCGTCATCGTCCCGCCTGAGGAAGTCGATTCAGCGGCGAGGCGAGACGGCATCGAAGACCGGCCGAATCCACACACCGACTATCGTGCCGAGTATGTGCGTCAGGCGATCAGTTCTGCGCCGTTGTCTCTGTGGAACAACATGATCGGTGGACCAGGCAAGGCCTTGGGGATGAGCGTTGACGAAGGCTGGGAGCCGATCCTTCACGACGCGTGGTCCACCGCCGCAGTCGCGCAGAACAATACGGAATGGGCGCTGGAACTCATTCGTATGCGCGGCACCGCCACCGATCGACGCGTGCTCCCGTTGGTGCCGGCCAAGGCGCTGGCTGATCTGTTGAGGTCCGGAAACGGCGACGCCAATGTTCTGCACCCGGGCCGGGCAGCGATCTACGACGCTCTGCGAGGTCCATGGCCCGAGGACATCACCCGGGCAGTGGTGGCCCAGTGGGAACGAGTTGCGGCCAGACGTGCCGACGGAGGCGCCAAGGCCGACGAATTCTCACGCTACAAGTACGTCGCATCGCTGCGCCTGGCCGAGGCTCGATTTCCTTACAGCGCAGTAACTTTGCTGGAGCGTGCTGCGGAACGTGCACGTGACCCGGACTGGCGGCAGGCCTTCGCCAGAACTGCCAGCGCCATCACCCACCGCAAGACCCTGCTCGAGGAGCTCACATGACTGACAGCGTAACCGTGCCCACCACGGAACCGGAAAAGCTCGCGCAACCGGCAAGGCTGATGCGGCCCCACGCAGAGCAGGAGTACGCGCTCGAACTCGAAGCACTGGCCGCGCAGGACACTCGTCCGCGTCCACCGTCGTGGAACTTGTCGCCCTGGTCCGTCGTGACGTATCTGTTGGGTGGCACTCTCGACGACGGAACCGTCATTTCGCCGAAGTACGTCGGTCCACGGAGGTTGATGGAAGTGGCCGTCGCAACTCTTGCCACCGACCGGGCGCTACTGCTGTTGGGGGTTCCCGGTACGGCCAAGACCTGGGTCTCCGAACACCTTTCGGCCGCAATCTCGGGTGCGTCGACGCTCCTGGTTCAAGGCACGTCGGGTACGCCCGAGGAAGCTATCCGCTACGGCTGGAACTACGCACGTCTTCTCTCCGAGGGGCCGACCGCCGGTGCGCTGGTGCCTTCTCCCGTGATGACGGCGATGGAAACCGGGAAGATCGCCCGCGTCGAAGAGTTGACGCGTATTCCGGCCGACGTGCAGGACGCCCTCATCACCATTCTCTCCGAGAAGACGTTGCCGGTGCCGGAGCTGGGCATCGAGGTGCAGGCAGCCAAGGGCTTCAACCTGATCGCTACCGCCAACGATCGCGATCGCGGTGTCAACGATCTGTCGTCCGCACTGCGTCGACGGTTCAATACCGTAGTCCTCCCTTTGCCGGCCAGCGAGGAAGACGAGGTGGCCATCGTGGCACGTCGAGTCGAACAGCTGGGCGCAGCACTGGAATTGCCGACAACCCCCGCAGCAGCCGAGGAAATTCGCCGGGTCGTCACCGTGTTCCGGGAACTGCGATCAGGCACGACCACCGACGGCCGCACCAAGTTGAAGTCCCCGTCCGGAACTCTGTCGACGGCGGAGGCGATCTCGGTGGTCACCAACGGTTTGGCGTTGTCTGCGCATTTCGGGGACGGCGTACTGCGGGCATCCGACGTCGCTGCCGGAATCCTGGGCTCGGTGATCAAGGATCCGGTCGCAGACAAGGTGGTGTGGAACGAGTACCTCGAGGCAGTAGTGCGTGAACGCGGCGAGTGGTCCGACTTCTACCGGGCGTGCCGCGAGGTCACCGGGTGACCATCGTGATTCCGGACCTGCGTGTCCGGGTCTTCGGTATCCGTCACCACGGCCCGGGATCTGCTCGTTCGGTTCGGCAGGGCCTGGAAGAGTTCTCGCCTGACGTCGTCCTGATCGAAGGGCCTTCGGACGCAGACCCGTTGGTGATGCTGGCGGCGTCGGAATCGATGGAACCACCGATTGCGTTGCTCGCGTACGCCACTGGCGAACCGTCGAAGGCGGCATTCTGGCCGTTTGCGGTGTTCTCACCCGAATGGCAAGCGCTGCAGTGGGCTGCGAAGAACGGTGTGCAGGCACGGTTCTGCGATCTGCCCGCCTTCAACGTGTTGGCGGATCAGGGGATTCGTACTGTCCGCGAGGGCGATCCTCTGTCGGAACTGGCCGCGGCCGCGGGTTTCGACGACACCGAACGCTGGTGGGATTCGGTGATCGAATCTAGCTCGGGCGCAGATTCTTTCGATGCGATCACCGAGGCGATGGAGGCGCTGCGTGAGACAGTGCCGATCGACGAGGAGACAGCGCATCGCGAAGCGTATATGCGTCAGGTGCTGCGAAAGACGTTGAAAGATGGCGCTGAGCGGGTAGCGGTCGTCTGCGGAGCCTGGCACGCGCCGGCGTTGGTCGGAGCCTTGGGGCCGGCGGCACCCGATGCTCGCATCCTCAAAGGAATGTCCAAGGTCAAGACCTCGCTGACATGGGTTCCCTGGACTCACTCACGCCTGGCGTCGGCATCGGGTTACGGCGCCGGAATCACCTCGCCGGGCTGGTATCACCACCTGTTCACCGCGAACGACAAGACGATCACGCGGTGGCTCACCAAAGTTGCGCGGGTGCTCAGGGACGAGGACCTTCCGATCTCGAGTGCTCACGTCATCGAAGCTGTCCGGTTGGCAGATACGTTGGCGGCACTGCGTTCTCGACCCTTGGCGGGATTGTCGGAGGTCACCGAGGCAACGAGGTCGGTGATGTGCGATGGAAACGACGTTCTTCTGGATCTGATCACGCGAAGATTGGTTGTGGGCGAAGCGCTGGGCGCGGTGCCCGAAGAAACTCCGACGGTTCCGCTCGAAGCAGACCTGCGAGCACGTTCGAAGACTTTGCGGCTCAAACAACAAGCGGGAGCCAAGAATCTCGATCTGGACCTGCGACGCGATATCGACGTCGAGCGTTCCCAGTTCCTGCACCGACTGGGGATCCTCGAGATCGATTGGGGAACCCCGGCCGACAGTGAGGTCCGTTCCACCGGAACGTTCCGGGAGACTTGGGCGCTGCAATGGAAGCCCGAATTCTCGGTCTCGGTGATCGAGGCGTCGCTGTGGGGCACGACGGTGGCTGCAGCGGCAACATCACGTGTCGTCTCGAAGGTCAACGAGCCGGACATCTCTCTCGCGTCACTGATCGGACTACTGGAGAACTCGCTCCTGGCAAACCTGCCGGCAGCGTTGTCCGCTGTGCTGGAAAGTGTGAAAACGGTTGCGGCACTGGATCATGACGTGTCGCACCTGATGGCGGCGCTGCCCACGCTGACGCGAACGCTGCGGTACGGCGATGTGCGCGGAACCGACGTGTCGGCATTGGTCGACGTCGCCGACAGCCTGTTGATCCGCATTTGCACCGGCCTCGCAGTCGCCGTCACGGGCCTGGACGATCCGAGTGCCGAGGAGTTTCGCGATCACCTCGACAAGGTTCACTCGGCAATCATGGTCCGTGACGATCGCGATGCGAGCGCACGATGGCTGCAGACCATGGCTGGCGTGATCGACCGTGACGACGTCAACGGATTACTCGTCGGCCGGATGGTGCGGCTACTGCGCGACAGCGGTTCGATCACGGAAACCGCTGCAGCCCAGCGCTTGTCTCGGGCCCTGTCCGTGGGAAGCACGCCGACCGCCAAAGCCGGGTGGGTCGACGGGTTTCTCGGTGGAGGAGGGCTTGTGCTCGTTCACGATCGAGCGTTGCTCACGCTGATCGACACGTGGGTTCGCCAACTTCGTGAGCAGGACTTCATCGACACGCTTCCACTGCTTCGACGTACGTTCGGAGCGTTCGAGGCGGGGGAGCGTCGAGCGATCGGTCAGGCGGTCAGAGGTGGACGACGCGTCGAAACGACAGTGGAGACCGATGCTCGACGCGGCAGAGCGGCAATGGCGGTCGTTGCGGACATCTTGGGGGTGGGCGCATGAGCGACGACGATCAGCGCCTTCGACGCTGGAGACTGATGCTCGGGGAATCCGCCGAAGAATCGACGGGTGGGCTGGGCCAACCGGGCGAGCGTCGAATGGATGCAGCTCTTGCCGCACTCTACGATTCGTCCGGCCCGACCAAGGGGCGACGCCGCTCAGCCGGATTGGGGGCGTCGGCTCCGTCCGTCGCCAGATGGCTCGGCGATATCCGGACGTACTTTCCCAGCACGGTGGTGCAGGTGATGCAGAAGGACGCGATCGACCGACTGGGTTTGGCGCAGTTGCTGCTCGAACCGGAACTGCTCGATGCCGTCGAGCCCGATGTGCATCTGGTCGGGACGCTGCTGAGCCTCAACCAGGTCATGCCGGAGGCCAGCAAGGCAACTGCTCGAATGGTCGTCGGCAAGGTGGTTCGGGAAGTCGAAGAGCGAATCGCGCAAAAAACGAAGGCCGCGGTGACCGGGGCTCTCAATCGTTCGGCCAGAACGTCGAATCCGAAGTTGCGTGACATCGACTGGGACCGAACCATCCGAGCAAATCTGTCGCACTACCTTCCGGAGTATCGAACCGTCGTCCCCGAGCGGCTCGTCGGATACGGCCGCAAGTCGAAATCCGTGCAGCGCGACGTAGTCCTGGCGATCGACCAATCGGGTTCGATGGCGTCCAGCGTCGTCTACGCATCCGTGTTCGGCGCGGTGTTGGCGTCGATGCAGGCGCTGAAGACTTCGCTTGTGGTTTTCGACACTGCCGTCGTCGACCTGACGGACAAACTGTCCGATCCAGTCGACGTCCTTTTCGGGACCCAACTTGGTGGGGGCACGGACATCAACCGCGCTATCGCGTACAGCCAGTCGCTGATCTCGCGTCCTGCCGAGTCGATGTTCGTTCTGATCTCGGACCTCTACGAGGGCGGTATTCGCAACGAGATGTTGCGCCGCATGGCCGCCATGAAGAACTCCGGCGTTCAAGTCGTGGTTCTACTGGCACTCTCGGACGACGGGGCACCGTCGTTCGATCACGACAATGCAGCGTCGCTGAGTGCCCTCGGGATTCCCGCGTTTGCGTGCACGCCGGACAAGTTTCCGGAACTGCTGGCGGTGGCTCTGGAACGCGGGGACGTGTCGGCTTGGGCGGATCAGCTCACCCTCGAACAGCACTGACCGGTCTGCTTCGAGGACCTGAACACCGGGTACACCCGCACGATGGGTGACGGACAGGTTGCTGGTTCGACGACGCAGGCGGGTTCAGGACTGGTTCTCACGGTGTTGGCATCCAGCCAATTCCTGATGACCTTGGACAGTTCGGTCATGAACGTTTCGATGGCAACCGTCGCCGAGGACGTCGGCACGAGCATCACCGGCATTCAAACCGCGATCACGCTGTACACCCTGGTCATGGCGACGCTGATGATCACGGGCAGCAAGCTGGGGTCGATGATGGGTCGTCGCCGAGCCTTCGCGGTCGGCTTGATCATCTACGGCGCAGGTTCTCTGACAACGGCGCTCGCTCCCAATCTTGCGGTTCTGCTGATCGGATGGTCGTTCCTCGAAGGCGTCGGTGCGGCACTCATCATGCCCGCGATCGTCGCGCTCGTCGCCACCAACTTTCCGGCGCAGAAGCGCCCGGCTGCCTACGGTCTGGTCGCTGCCGCCGGCGCGATGGCCGTGGCGGTCGGGCCGCTGATCGGCGGCGCCGCGACGACATTTGCGTCATGGCGTTACGTGTTCGTCGGCGAAGTCGTGATCGTTGTCCTGATCTTGCTGGTGCTGAGCAAGGTGGTCGACGTCCCACCGTCGAAGTCGCGCCTCGATTACGTCGGATCGATCTTGTCCGTGGTCGGGCTGGGCATGATCGTCTTCGGCGTACTGCGCTCGAGCGAGTGGGGTTGGGTGCAGGCCAAACCCGACGGACCGCAGCTGGTCGGGCTTTCCCCGGTGGTGTGGCTGCTGATCGCCGGGCTCCTGGTCGTGTACGGATTCCTGCGCTGGGAGGGACGCCTGGCCGCTGCGGGGAAGGAGCCGTTGCTTGATCCGGCGATGCTGCGAAACCGCGAGCTCAGTGGCGGACTTTCCATGTTCTTCGCGCAGTTTCTGGTCCAGGCGGGCGTGTTCTTTGCGGTCCCGTTGTTCTTGTCCGTAGTTCTGGAGCTCAGTGCCCTGGAGACGGGAGTTCGCATCCTGCCGTTGTCGGCGGCGCTCGTGTTGGCTGCCATCGGTATTCCGAAGCTGCGGCCTACCGCGAACCCGCGGCGCGTGGTCCGAGTCGGATTGTTGGTCATGATCTTCGGCATCTTGATGCTCGTGGCGGGCATGGACCCCGGAGCCGACGCGGCGGTCGTGATGATTCCCATGCTGTTCATGGGTTTCGGCTTGGGCTGCCTGTCCTCGCAGCTCGGAGCAGTTACCGTGTCGGCGGTCCCGGACGACCGCAGTACCGAGGTCGGCGGGCTGCAGAACACTGCCACGAACCTGGGCGCCTCATTGGGAACCGCGCTGATCGGGTCTGTTCTCATTGCCACTCTCTCGAGCTCTGCGATTGCCGGGATCGAAGACAACCCGGCGGTTCCGACATCGGTGCAGCAGCAAGCGAGCACCGACCTGGCCTCGGGCGTGCCGTTCCTGTCGACGACGCAACTTCGATCAGCTCTCGGTGACGCCGGCGTCGCCGAGTCGACGGCGGACGCGATCGTGGGTGTGAACGAAGACGCCAGGCTGGACGCGTTGCGTGTCGCCTTTGCCGTGGCTGCGCTGCTCGCGATCGCAGCGTTGTTCCCGACCGCTCGAATCCCTAGCGTCGCAGTCGGCGACAAACGTGGGTCGAGCTAAGAATCAGCAATCGCAGATCGACCTGGAAGATCGAGGGATCGACCTCTGGATATAGTGATCTGCGCACAATCGATTCGTCAGATGGCTACCGTTGTGAAGGAAACAAGCAGCGAGTCTGAAACACTGACGTTTCACCGGATAAGGGTTCGGTGGGGAGCCAGGGGAGGTTCGGATGGCCAGGCGAGCGGATTCGACGCCCGCTGATGGCGCCTGCGCAGATGTCGGAATGCCTCGCTGATGAACCGTCCGAGTCGATTGGGCAGGCAAGATCCTGCTTCGGAGGCCGACTGCAACAGCCTGTTTCGCCGTCAGATAGACGAAGCTGCAGCCGTCGCGCCGTTCGCCAATCTTGCGTACATGGCGAGTTTGGTCGTGATTCTGACCTACACCGTCCCGCCCGGACGTCAGACGCTCAGGTGGTTGGGTGGCGCCCTCATCTTTCTCGTCCTCGCGAATTCGATCCGAGTATGGATTCCCCTTCGCTGGCGACCGTCGAAGCACACCCCGCGCTACGACTACGTGGGTCTGCTCGTCGAAGTGATCGTGGTCGCGACCCTCGACGTCACACTTTTCGCTCTGCTCTTTCACGACATGGACGTCTTCCGCGACTTGGTTCTGATCGCGACGATGGCCGGGATCATGGGCGCCGGGACCGTGACGTTCTCGAGTCTGAGATCGGTGAGCCTGACCTGGATCTACATTCACGGCCTCGGCGTCTTCACTGTTCTCGTCGTCCACGCCGAACCCCACTTTCGCATACTTGCGATTCAGTTGTGCATCTACATGTTTGCGCTCACCGTAGGGGCGGTCTATCTGTCGGCCTCTTTCCAGAGACGTTGTCTCGCAGAGTTTCAGGCGGAATCCGAGCGTCAGACTGTGGCGTTGTTGCTCGACGGTTTCGAGGGCGGTTCTCGCGACTGGCTGTGGGAGTGCGACACCAACGGCCGGTTCTCCCACACCTCGGCACGTCTCGCCGAGGTCGCAGGTATGACGGTGGACGAGTTGCAGCAACTCACCTTCGGACAACTCCTCACCAGACTCCAGATCGCATCGAGTCCGGAGGGGCGTGCGGCCGCGGCCCAGATGATCGACAAACTCGAATCGAGTGCTCCCTTCCGGGACACTGTCGTGCCGGTGCATGTCGACGGTAGGCGACGCTGGTGGTCTCTTTCCGGCAATCCACGGGTCCTCGAATCCGGCGCGATTCTGGGTTGGCGCGGTGTCGGTTCCGACATCACGGAGAGGTATGTCCACGAGCAGGAGATCCTTCGCCTTGCGGCCACCGACTCGTTGACCGGGTTGCCGAACCGTCGTGCGTTCGGAGTGGCGCTCGAGGAAGCGATCGATTCCCGCGCGCCGGAGAAGCAGGTTCTCGTCGGGATTCTCGACCTCGACAACTTCAAATCGGTGAACGACACCCTTGGCCATCCGATCGGGGACCAATTACTTCTCGAAGTCACGAAACGCCTTCGCAACGTGATCGGTTCGGACATGTGCTCGCGGATGGGCGGTGACGAATTCGGGCTGATCGTCTGTACGTCTTCGCGCGACGATCCCGGTGTGATCTTCGATCGGTACCTGGAAGTGCTGCACGAACCATTCTTTGTCGAAGGCAATCGGATCGAAGTGCGGGCCACGATCGGTTACTCGAGCGCGCCCGAGGATTCGACGGACGCCGACGGATTGGTGATGCTGGCGGATCTGGCTCTGTACGAGGCGAAGTCGACGGGACGCAATCGAGTGGGCAAGTTCTCACCGCTGCTGCGGGCGAGGGCATCGGCGCGGGCGACGGCGTTGCACGAGCTGGACAGAGGGATCGAGGAAGGGCAGTTCGATCTCCATTACCAGCCTCAGGTCGACACTCAGACCGGTGAAGTGGTGGCCTTCGAGGCTCTTCTTCGGTGGAACCATCCCAGCCGCGGCCTCATCGGGCCCAGCCAGTTCATCTCGGTGGCGGAGGAAACCGGAATGATCATTCCCCTCGGTGCGCAGGCAATGGCGATGGCGACCGCCGCTGCTGCGGGGTGGCCGACCGGAATCGGCGTCTCGGTCAACGTTTCACCAGTGCAGTTGGTGTCGCGAGAGTTCGGTGCGATGGTGAAGAAAGCGCTGACGGATTCGGGCTTGCCTCCGCAACTGCTGCAGCTCGAAATCACCGAGACAGGTGTTGTGGACGATCGCGCGATCCGGGATCTCTACAAGCTGCGTGAGCTCGGGGTTACCGTCGCACTCGACGATTTCGGCACCGGCTATTCGTCCTTCGCCACGCTCCAGAGACTTCCAATCGACGTTCTCAAGATCGATCGCATGCTGGTCACCGACTCGGACGATCCGAAGATGTCCGTGGTGAAGTCCATTGTCGAATTGGCCGCGGCCCTCGGTATGAAATCGTTGGCCGAGGGCGTGGAGACCATCGAGCAGTTCCGCCGCGTCCAGTGGGTCGGGTGTGACCTGGTCCAGGGTTACCACATCAGCAAGGCTCTGACCGCTGAGCGCGTCGATGTGTATCTTGCCGCGACGGACACGGAAACCGGGCGCAGCGTCCACCCACTTACGTGGCTGTGAATCAGATCTGAGCCGAGCGGATCGTATTACCGCCTGCCGCTTTCGCTTGATACATCATCGAATCCGCGACATTTGTCGCCGCCAGGATTGCGGAAGCACCGCCGCTCCACGCCTTCGATTCGGCGGTCATCATCACCGCTCCGACGCTCACCGTTGTGGGGATCGCGTCGGAACAATCCGACAGCGCCGCGTTTATCCCTTCGATCAACAGGGTTGTCGATTCGGGATCACCGGCAATGACAGCCAGATATTCTTCTCCGCCGGTTCGAGCGATGACTCCGCGTTCGCCGAGATGTGTGCTCAATCGGTTCGCGGTTCTCCTGATGACATGATCGCCTTCGGCATGACCGTGAAGATCATTCACCGTTTTGAATTTGTCGATATCGACGACGATGAAGGCGAGAGATGAAGAATCGTCTCGGGTGCTCTCGAAGAGATCGCCGACTGCCCCTTCCAGTCCCCGACGGTTGAACAGTCCAGTGAGGGGATCCCGGTCCGAATACTGGGCATCGCGGTAGAGAGTGCGCCAAGTCAGGTGCGCAAAAATGGGAACGAGTGTGACAGCTCCGAAAAGAACGGTGCCGCGGGCCAGAAGCGTCGTGATATCGACGTCGCCTTCTAGATAGGCAAGAACGAAAACGGTAGTCGTGACGGTCGTCGACCAAACGACATGAGCGACAAGCCACCTTGCGCTGACAAAAAGCGTCGCAAAGGTTCCGGTGACCGCGAAGACGATGCAACCGAACGTCCCGGACGAGCGATCCGGCACCAGGAGGACGGCGGCCGCGATCCCGAGATCTGCGAATATTCCGAATGCAAGCAACCCCCGGCGTCCGGGAAACGGTTGTGTGAACCAGCATGCGGCGATTCCCACACACGTACAGATCATGAAAATCGAAAGAGCTTTGCCGGGTGTGGTCGGCGGCGTATCCGGACCGATCAATTTGTAGAAAGCGGACAGTCCGAAGATGATCGTCATCATTCCGAGCAAGGTTCGGAAGATCGGAATGATTGCCCGGCCGGATCTCTGGTGCTTTATCCACTCGTAGTCGTGTGGTTCGTTGAACCATTCGTGAAGTGTTCGCCAAGAACTGTGCCCCTCGGAGGCGATGACAGGGCTCGGCATGCTGTCCATTTTGCCTTGAATTTAGGTAAAGAGAAAATCTATGTTCGACCGCTTCCATCGGATCGACTCTTTTCGGGGAAGAGGTTCAATTATCGAGTCGAGTGCTTACTCGATGCTTGTTTCAAGCCTTCTTCGAACTGCTGTGTGCGTTGTTCGAGCCGGTCGCGAACGATCCGACTTTTCGCGTACGAGACTTTCTCACGCCGTAAGCGGCGAGGATGACCCCCAGCGCGACCAGGCTTTGGACGAATTCCGCGCGCGTGGGTTCGTTGAGCCCCATTCCCACCAGGATCACGAGAATCAGACCAGTGACCACTATCGGCAGGCCGGGGTACAACCAGACACGGAATTTCAGAATCTCGGGGCTTTCGCGTTCCCATCGGCGTCGGAGGCGTAGTTCGGATACACAGATCAGGATGTAAACGAACAAGCAGATCGCGCCCGACGAATTCACGAGGAACAAGAAAATCGTATCCGGCCAGATGTAGCCGGCCGCGATACAGAAGTACCCGGCCACGGTGCAGGCGAGTACGCCCTTCACCGGCACGCCGCGGCTGTTGGTCCGTGTCATCCAGGCCGGCGCGTCGTTGTAGACGGAGAGTGCGAAGAGCATCCGCGACGCCGTGTACAGGCCGGAATTGAGGCAGGACAGCACCGCGACCAGAACCACGAGATTGAGAATGTCGGCGGCGCCGGGAATTCCGAGCAGGTCGAGTGCGGAGATGAACGGAGAATCGCCGACGACGAACGAATCCCACGGCAGCATCGTCACGAGGAGGAAGGTGGCGACAACGAAGAAGGCGAGAATGCGGAAGACGACCGTGTTCGTGGCCCGCCTGATCGCTCCGGCGGGTTCGGCGGATTCCGCTGCGGCGATCGTGACCAGCTCGGCTCCGGTCATGGAGAAGATCACGGCGACAACGCCCACCAGTACGGGGGTGAAGCCGTTCGGCAGAAATCCTCCGTGGCCGGTCAGATTGCTGAAATCGACTTCACTGCCGGGCCAGATGCCGAAGACGAACAGACTGCCGAGCACGATGAAGCCGATGATGACGGCGACCTTGATACCCGCAAACCAGTACTCGGCCTCGCCGAAGTTGCTGACGGAGAGAAGATTGACCCCGGTCATCACCAACAGGAGTACCGCTGACATGAGCCAGAGCGGGACACCATGGATCCACCGGGAGAGCAGGGTAGCTCCGACGACGGATTCGATGCCGACGACGATCACCCAGAAATACCAGTAGAGCCAGCCAGTGGTGAAACCCGCCCAGTCGCCCAACGCCATGCGCGCGTATTCGGTGAACGATCCCGTACACGGCTTGGCCACGGCCATTTCGCCGAGCATGCGCATCACCAGGAACACGATGATGCCGCAGATCGCGCACGTGATGACTGCGCCGGGGCCCGCCTGGTTGATGATTCCGCTCAGCCCGACGAAGAAACCGGCGCCGATGACGCCGCCCATGGAAAGCATGGTCAGGTGACGCTTCTTCAAGCCTGTTTTGAGTGTCGAATGAACGCTGGCGGCTTCGGCTGTTTCGGTGCTGCTGTCGGGCATCTGGGCTCAGCTCCTATTGCATGGCGCGATCAGTTCTTTCGGAGAGACGCTAAGCTCATCGTGTGATCCAGAACATGGACTTGATGTACAAATCTGAACTGGAAACTGTCAGTTCTGTCCACTGCCCATTTATCCACTGCCTTTCTATTCACTGCCTTCGGAGGTTCCGGTAATGCCGATGACTGTCCGGCGCCTGGCGGCCACCACTTCGCTCGGCCTCGCGATCGTTGCCGGTCACGACGACGTGGATCTGTCGATCAGCTGGGCGCACGCAATCGAATTGCAGGATCCGACTCGTTGGCTCGCCGGTGGAGAGCTTGTCATGACGACGGGGCTGCACCTACCACGTTCGGCGACAAAGCAATACGAGTACGTCGAGCGCATCGCGCAGACCGGTGCGGTGGCACTGGCGTTCGACACCGGCACCGTGCACGAAAGGGTGCCGGACGCGATCATCAGGGCCGGCGACGAACTGGGTTTTGCCGTGCTTTCCGTCGCCAAGGAGACGCCGTTCATCGCCATTTCGCGGGCCGTGATCGACGAACTGACCGCCGACCAGATACGAACGGTGCAGGCGGTGGTCGACGCGCAGGAGAAGTTGGCGCGTGCTCTGCTCGACGGGGTGCCGGCTCTGATCACTGCCCTGGGTCGAGCCGTTCACGCAGCAGTCTGTGTTCTCGATCGGGACGGCGCGGTGCTGGCTCTGACGGAAGGTGCGAGTTCGTCTCTGCCCGAACGCATCAGGGAGCGATCAGGTAAGGAGCGCAGCCGGATCGTGGTGGACGACGACGGTCACCTGGCCATTCACCGCCTTGCTGTGAGCGGCACGCTGGCCGTGGCGTCCGACGCTGCCTTGGATCAGTCCGAGCGATTGTTGGTGGGCCACACGGTGTCGCTGTTGACCATCGAGCTTGCCAAGCCGTTGCGGGTTGTCGATGCCGAACAGCGGCTGAGGTTGGCGGTTACGACGATGGTGCGCCAGGCCGGCGGTGACGTCGACGAAAGTCTGTTGCGGTACTTCGGATTCGAATCCGAAACCACGGTGGTGGCAACTGCCTTGACCGATGTCGGACCTTTGCTTGCGGCCACCGACATCACTTCAGCGGCCCTGGAAGAAGAGTCGGTGCCGTACCTGTTGGCCCCGCTGAATGACGGAACCGGTGTGTGGTTCGTCGTGAAAAGTGAAGTTGCGGAGAAGGTCACGCGCAGTGTGTATGCGAGAGTGCGGGAGAATTCACGCCGGAGTATCAACGGTGGAATCGGTGGCGTCCGGCCGATGAGCGGTGTAGCAGCCAGTCTGCGCGAGGCCGTCTCTGCTGCCAAAGTGGGGCAGGTCGAAGGGCACACGCTCGTTCCGTTCTCGGAACTCGGGACTTTCAGTCTCTTGTTGAGTGTGCAGTCGAGCGATGTTCTGCAGTCGATCGCGGCCGGCGGTCTCGGTGTGCTGGAAGGCTACGACGCCGAGAACGGTTCCCGTCTGGTGGACTCGATCGAAGCGTTCCTGCACCACAATGGTCAATGGGAATCCGCTGCAGCGCAATTGGGTGTTCACCGGCACACGCTGCGTAACCGCATGGACAAGGCTGCCGAGTTGATCGGCCGAGATCTCGATTCCGCCCACACCCGGTCCGAGTTGTGGATCGCACTCAAAGCTCGTGAACTGCTGCAGGCGGAATCGAATTCAGATCATGCTCGGCCGCCCCTGAGATAGACGGTGGTGGTGTGAGTGAAGAACTCTCGTGCCGCGTCGCCTTGTTCCTTGGGCCCGTATCCACTCCTCTTCGCGCCGCCGAAAGGTACGTGGGGATCAGCGCCCGCCGATTCCGAATTGACGTGCAGGATCCCCACGTCCAGATCGTCGATACCGGCAAGTGCACTGGTCAGGTCTTGCGTGAACAATGCTGCGGACAAACCGAATTCGCCCTCGTTCGCCAAGCGGAATGCGTCTGCGGTTGTTGCTGCCCGCTGCACCGCCAGTACCGGGCCGAAGAGTTCCTCGAACCACAGTTCGGTGCTCGCCGGTAGTTCCAGCACTGTCGGCTGGACGTAGTAGCCCGACTGCGGCGCTTCGGCGGTGGCCACAACCCTGGCGCCGCCGTCGACGGCTCGATTGATCCCCTCGATGATCGACTGCTGCGCGTATGCGCTGACCACGGGACCTGTCGTGACGTCGGGATCGAGTGGATCTCCGACTCTCAGTTGCTTGACTTCGACGGTCAGCCTGGCCAGGAATTCCTCGGCGATGGATTCATGGAGCACCAGACGTGAAGTGGCCGTGCATTTCTGGCCGGTTGACCGAAATGCGCCCAGCATGACCTGCTCGACCGCAAGCTCGAGATCTGCGTCGGCAAGTACGACGGCTGCGTTCTTTCCACCCATTTCCGCCTGTACCGGAACTCCGCGCGCCGCAGCAGATCCCGCGATCTTTCGGCCGACGCCGGTGGAACCGGTGAAGGTGACGGCGTCGAGGTCCGGGTGATCGACCAGCGCTTCACCGGCCGCGCTGTCGGCGAGGATCATGTTCAGGACTCCGTCGGGTAGGCCCGCTTCGGTCAATGCCTGCGCGAGACGGAAGGCCAGAAGGGGCACCGCGGCAGCCGGTTTCCAGACGACGGTGTTTCCGTACACCAAGGCAGGCGCAATCTTCCATGCCGGGATCGCGATCGGGAAGTTGAACGGCGTGACGACGCCTACCACGCCGAGAGGTTTGCGAGTGACGAGAATCTGCTCGCTGCTACGTGGGGAGGAATACACCGTTCCGGTCTCGCGGTCGGCGGCGTTGCCGTAGTAACGCAGAATCTGCGCTGCGCGGCGCACCTCTCCGATACCCTCGGCCAGCGTTTTCCCTTCTTCGCGGGTGAGTTCTTCGCCCCAGGCCTCAGCGTTGGAGTCTATGATTTCCGCTGCGCGAGTGAGGTATGCGCCGCGTGCGGACATCGGCAGGCGGGCCCAGTCGTTCGCGGCGATGCGGGCGACGCGAACACCGGTCGCCATTTCGGAGGCACCGGCGCGGCCTCCGGTGGCGACAACCTCGTCGGG
The DNA here is from genome assembly GCF_029269915.1 of Rhodococcus sp. C3V. Lineage (NCBI taxonomy): Bacteria > Bacillati > Actinomycetota > Actinomycetes > Mycobacteriales > Nocardiaceae > Rhodococcus > Rhodococcus sp. C3V. The sequence goes on along the minus strand of NZ_JARJBE010000005.1, from coordinate 113,026 downwards.
ACGCGCCGGGTTGGTGTCCGTCAGTGTGCCGTCGCTGCCCGTGACCCAAGCTCCGCCGATCAAGCTGCGCACTGCGACGCTCATCGGACTGCGGCCACAGCGTCGCGAAGAATACCGAGTCCTTCGGTCAGCAACTCGTCGGAGATGCTCAGCGGTGGGAGGAAACGGACGACGTTTCCATAGGTGCCGGCGGTGAGCAGAAGGAGACCGTGCGCGTGGGCGTAGCTGACGATCTGGGCGACGGCCTCGCGATTCGGAGCCTTGTCCTCGTCGTGGACGAGTTCGATTGCAATCATGGCGCCGCGTCCACGAATGTCGCCGATTATGTCTGTGTCCGAAGCGATTTCGGACAAACCTGTGGTCAGAATGTCGCCGATGTCCTTGGCGCGGTCGAGGAGCCTTTCCATCTCGATCGTCTCGAAAACTGCCAAGGCGGCCTCGCAGGCAACGGGATTGCCGCTGTACGTACCGCCGATACCACCGGGATGCGCGGCGTCCATGACGTCGGCACGGCCGGTCACGGCGGCGAGTGGCATTCCGCCGGCGAGACCTTTTGCGGTTGTGATGATGTCGGGGACGAAGTCCTCACTCTCGCTGGCGAACCAGGCTCCGGTTCGTGCGATACCGGTCTGGACCTCGTCCGCGACGACGAGAATGCCGCGCTCACGGCAGAATTCCGAGATTCGCTTCAGGAATCCCGGAGCGGGAACGATGAAACCGCCCTCACCCTGAATCGGTTCCACGACCACAGCGGCTACCGATTCGGCGCCGATCTGAGTGTCGATCGCAAGACGGAACTGGGCGAATGCTTCGTCGGCCGCGTTTTCGGGGCCGCTCGGCCAACGGTAGGGGTATGCCATCGGAACCCGGTAGACCTCTGGTACGAACGGGCCGAATGTGGCCTTGTACGGCTGGTTCTTGGCTGTCATCGTCATGGTCATCAACGTGCGACCGTGGAATGCGTGGTCGAAGACGACAACTGCCGGGCGACCGGTGGCGGCACGTGCGTATTTCACGGCGTTCTCGAGCGCTTCGCTGCCGGTGTTGAACAGCGCTGTTCGCTTCTCGTGATCTCCGGGGGTCAGGCGGTTGAGCGCTTCGCAGACCTCGAGGTACCCCTCGTAGGGGTTTGCGAGGAAACACGTATGGGTGAACTGACCGAGCTGGCGCGTGGTGCGTTCGACCACGCGCGGCGCGCTGTTTCCGACGGTGGTCACGGCGATGCCGCTGCCGAAGTCGATGAACGAGTTGTCGTCGACGTCGACGACAACTCCTCCGCCCGCTGCGGCAACGTAAATGCTGGATCCGCTGGTCAGCCCGGCCGGCAGTGCGGCGCTCCGGCGCTTTGCCAAAGCGCGCGAGTTGGGGCCGGGCACTTCGGTGACGAGGCGTCGTATCTGGGGAAGGGTCGGTCCACCGATACACGTTTCCGTGCCGTGCTCGAGAATGGTCATCGCAGTGCCTCCAGTCGTTTTCCGAACTGTAGGACGGCGATGAATAATCCGGACATGGCCGGATTGTCGAGTGGCTTCTATCTCATAGGACGCCGCGTCCAGCAGGTTACTGTGCGAAACTGGCGAGGAATCGTTGCAACAGTGGGTTGTACACCTCAGGGGCTTCCCAGAACGCTGCATGCCCCACACCGGGAATCACGTGATACGTGCCCTCCCAGAGATTCGCGAAGGTCAACGACGCGACATACGACGTGTTCACGAACGGGTCCTCGGCGCCGTCGATCACCGCGAGAGGCACAGACGCCGTTGCAACCAGAGCCTTCTGATCCGATTCGCGGCCGGCGCCGAATGCGTCGAACATGATCTTGCGAGCGCGCCCGTCCGTGCGTATCGCGGCGTCGAGGGCAGCCTGCTCGAAGGGAACGGCGGTCATTCGTGCGTAGAGTTCGGCTTCTTGCGCGGTGATGACCTCGGTGCCGCCGATGGACAATCCGTCGCCGGCATTGAAGGCGTCGCCGAGCGTCTCGGGATTTGCCGGCGGCGTACCGGTGATGACGATTCCGGTGAGCCCGGGGAATTTCGCGATCAACTCGAGAGCGATGTGTCCGCCGAGCGACCAGCCGACGACAACGGCTCTTTCGACGCCGAGTTCGGTCAGAACATCGACGATGGCGTCGGCGTAACCGTTCTGCGTGTATGCGGCTTCGGGATCGCTGGCGTCCTCGGAGTCGCCGTGGCCGAGTAGGTCCAGAGTGATCATGCGGTAGTCGCCGGCCCAGTCGGCGTCGACCTGATGACGGAAGATGGAGCGGCTGGCCGAGTTCCCGTGGATGAAGACAACCGGAAAACCGTCGGTGGCACTGTCGTCGACTGCCATGACGCCATGCCGGGTTTCGATCTTGGTGGTTGTCATCGGAATCCTCATCGTTCGAAGTGCACGGTCAGCGGGTATCCACGCTACCGGGCACATGCGGCATAGAGTTCACCCGTGGACTTCGCATTGCGCTCGTGCAGTTGGCACGGTCACGAGACCTACGCTCCGGACGAACCGGAACTGCGGGATCGACTACATGTGGATACTGCGGTGGGTCAGGCGTGGCGGTGCCTACGTTGCGGCAACTTCGTCCCGGGAGCGCCCCGAGCATCGGGACCGGCGGACGCCGCCCCCGAGGTTCCGCGGGGGAGGCTGCTTCGCGACCGGTTGATCATGCGACTTCTCGCCACCGAGAGATTGTTCCGCGCTCTGGGTTTGGTTCTTCTGGCGATCGGTGTGTTCGAACTGAGATCGTCGAAGGGTCGCGCCGAGGACGCCTTCGAGAACGAATTGCCGTTGATCAGGCCACTTGCCCGTCAATTGGGCTGGAACATCGACGATTCCAAACTGGTCCATCACATCGAGCAGGCGTTTTCGTTGTCCGCTACGACGCTCACCTGGATCGCAGTCGGGCTGTTGGTCTACGCCGGCCTTCAAGTGATCGAGGCAGTCGGCCTGTGGATGGTCGAACGCTGGGGCGAGTACTTCGCGGTGGTGGCGACCAGCTTGTTCCTGCCCCTCGAAATCTACGAATTGACCGAGAAGATCACGTGGTTGAGGGCCGGGTTGCTGCTGGTGAACATCGCTGCCGTCGTATGGCTGATCTGGAGCAAGCGACTCTTCGGTGTCCGCGGCGGCGGCGCGGCGTATCACGCCGAACATTCGGAGGAGAGCTTGCTGACGGTGGAGAGGGCCGCGGTCAAGCAGGCTTCGTGAGACCAGCTTTCGACGCGGCAGCACCCGCCAGCGTTGCTGCACCGATCGTGATCATGGCGGCGAGGAGGATGGCTGCGGGTTCACCGTCGCGCATCACCCCCAATTGAGTGCCCACCGTAACTGCGGCAACCGGTACTCCCAGTTGCGCGGCGGACAGCACGCCGAGAGGGAGCGGGAGACCGAGGGCGCGTATCGCGGCGTGAACCACGAGAGTTGCTCCGCCCAAGACCAACCCGAGCCAGATGGCGGACGGATGGGTGACGAGGTCGCGCAGATTGATCGCCGCTCCCAACCAGACGAAGAAGAGGGGAGCGAAGAAGCCGTCGGTGATGGCGAAGAGCTGTTTGGCGAGGCGGCGGGGTTCACCGATCGCGGCAAGAACGAGCCCGAAGGCGAAGCCCGCGAGCATGATCGACACGTGAGTGCTCGACGCCAGCGCTGCCAGAGAAAAGAGGATCACCAGATTGATCCGGAGTTCGAGTGCAAACTTTCGTTTCTCCGAGAATTTGTGGAGCCTTCGCCAATGGCCGGACCGGTGGAAGGCTCGCAGTACGAAGAACAAGGCAACCGCACACGCCGCCACAGCCAGTGCGCCGACACCGGCACGAGGGGCATTGTCCGGATCGATCACCAAAGGCAGCGCAACAATGCAGACGGTGTCCGCGATCGCGACCTGGGCAGTCATCTGCAGAACCGAGGTTCCACCGAGCCCCAGCGAATCGACGATGGGGAGAATCAACGCCGCGGACGACGACGCGATCAGGACCGCGTACAGCGCGGCGTGACCGGTGCCGAATGCCGTCGCCGCACCGTAGCCGGCAACAACCGACAGAAGTCCGACGACAACCGAGCGAACGGCACCCTTGCCGATTGCCGCACGGACTGCCGGATCGCGGACCGGGACGTGTGAGCCGGCCACCATCATCGTGAGCGCGAATCCGATATCGGCCAGGAACGTGAAAGTCTGGTCCGAAGAGTCGAGCAGCCCGAAACCGGTGACACCGAAGACGACGCCCGCGGCAAGTTCGCCGACCACCACGGGGACATGCCAGCTGACGCGAGCGCCGAGCAGCGGGCCGAGAATGCCGGCCAGCGCGACGAGGGCAAGGATGCCGAAGGTCATCGACGACCTACGAGTTAACTGTCGAGGGTGCGATCTTCGCGGGGATGGCGGTGTTCTCGTCCACGTGGTAGCTCGCACAGACACGGTGGTAGCCGTCGGCGATCTGCGCCGGTACTCCGGCGCGGAAGTCTCCCTGCACCAGCAGGATCGGCGACAGCGCGATCCCCTTGCGGATCTTCAACAGGTCGGCAGCAACGTGTGGGTTGTCGACCGGAAGCAGAGGGAGCCCAGCAGCCCGCAGGATGTCTTTGGCCTTCTTCGAGACCAGCGTCGCCGTCTTGAGGGCGTACACGAGAGCTTGGACCTGAACCGGCGTCGCGCCCAACTGGAGGTAATCGCGGGCTGCCGGGTAGTCGTGCTCGTCCGGCAGGTCCTTCCAGAGAACGGCGGGAGCCTTCTCGGCTACCTTCGGCTCTGCTGTCTTGGGAGCCTTGGGCTGCGCTGCCTTCGACGCCTTCGGCTGGGCTGCCTTCGACGTTTTGCTCTTGGCCATCTGTGCTGTTTCCTTCAGTGTCGGTCCGCGAGTGGAGCTGGTGCAGAAATCGTGCACTATCAGCGCCGCAGGCACCACATCGGAGCTGTTTGGCCCCCTAGGCGGCGGGTAATCAGCAGACTGCGGGGGAACGAGCAGGAGGCGAAGCAATGAAGCGGATTCTCGCAGTGCTCGCAGCGCTGATCCTGGCGGTGTTCGCACTGACCGCGTGCAGTGACAACAACGATTCGTCGGACAACGATTCGGCCGATCACGACGGCATGGGGATGACCAGTATGCCGATGACCAGCATGCCGACCAGTATGTCGATGCCGAGCATGCCTCTGGGTATGTCGACGCCGGGAGCGTCGTCGATGGGAATCGTGATCAGCGGTTTCGAATATTCGACGCCGGAGTCGGTGATGCCCGGACAGGTACTGACCATTCAGAACAACGACACCGTCGAGCACTCGGTCACGTCCGATACCGCGGGGTTGTTCAACGAGGACATCGAAGCGGGTGAGACGGAAACCATCACGGTGCCGAACGAGCCTGGAACGTACACGTTCCACTGCACCTACCACCCGAGCATGCACGGCACCTTGACGGTCAAGTAGAGGTCGGCTCGGTCTGGCGTGACTTTCGCGAGAAAACGTTGGCGGCACGCGCCGGATTGAGCTGGTGGAGAACAGATCCGGGTGTACGGTTTTCAGGTGCGCCGGAGAACAGCGATCAGTGTCGTCACGCTCGTGGTTTGCGCCCTCGGCTTTTCGCCGCCGGCGCTCGCGGATTCACCGAACGGCTCGTATTCGTCACAGCTGCTGTACTTCTCGGTCGATGTCGGGCCTGAACTCTCGACGCCGTGCACCGTCGTCGGTGAACTCTTTGTTCCCGATGGTGTCGACTCTGACAACCCAGCTCCCGCGATCCTGACCACCAACGGGTTCGGCGGTTCGTACAAGGACCAGATTCCTGCCCTGCAGAACTTCGCCGAGAACGGGTATGTCGGACTGACGTATTCGGGATTGGGTTTCGGCGGCACGAGTTGCAAGATCACACTCGACTCTCCCGCATACGACGGTGTCGCCGCTTCCCAGTTGGTCAGCTTCCTCGGCGGCCAAGAAGGGATTGCCTTCACGGATCAGGCTCTGACGCAGCCCTATCCGGCGCTCACCACGGTGGTTCAGGACTCCGTCGATCACACCGGTGCACCGTCGACGAACGACCCGCGAGTCGGAATGACGGGTGGCTCTTACGGCGGCGGCATTCAATTCGCCGCCGCGAGTGTCGATCCCCGCATCGACACCATCATCCCCATGATCACCTGGAACGATCTCTCGTATTCCTTGGCGCCCAACAGCACGGGAATCATCTCCGGTGTGTCGACAGCGGAGCCGGGAGCAGCGAAGGTGCTCTTTGCATCGCTGCTCTTCGGCGCGGGCATCGCGAATCCCGGTGTGGACGGTTACATCGCAGATCCCGCACGGCTACCCGGCTGCCCGAACTACGTCCCTTACATGTGCAACGCGATCGCCGAGGCAGTGGTGACCGGCGACATCGGACCGCAAGTAGTGAGTGAGCTACGAGCGTCATCGGTCTCGTCGTTCGTCGACCGGATCAATATCCCGGTACTGCTTGCTCAGGGGCAACAGGACACCCTGTTCGATCTGAACGAGGCAACCGCGACTTACGACGCGCTGAAGGATCGTGGCGTCGATGCCAAGATGATCTGGCATTCGTGGGGGCACAGCCACTTGGCCGCTGCGCCGGGCGAGTTCAGCTTCTCCGCACCCGACGAGGATACCCAGTACGAGACCGGTCGCTTCATGGACTGGTTCGATCACTACCTCAAGGACGAGAACACCGAGACCGGCCCGGAATTCGCGTATTTCCGCAACTGGATCGACTACGAGGGAAACGCGGCACCGGCCTACGCGACGTCCGACACCGTCGATGTCGGGACCGCTCGCGCCTTCCATCTGTCCGCTGACGGGGGACTGCTACCGGACGGCACGCCGGTGATACCGGGTTCGAAGACGATCGTCACCGCACCGGCTGGGCTGCCGACGGGCGTAGAGCCACTCAATATCAATCCGGCCGGAAACATTCCGAATGCACAGATTCCGGGAACCGAGGCGCTCTGGACCACTGCGCCGATGACCGAGGCTATGGACGTGGTGGGAGCCCCCACTGTGACGCTGCGTGTTGCGGCGCCCGGACAGCCGGTGGTGTTCGCGAAACTCTACGACGTGGCTCCGGACGGAACTTCCTCGCTGATCAACGGACTCATCGCGCCCATACGCATCAGTGATCCGTCGCAGCCGGTGCCGGTGACGATGCCGGCGATAGTGCACCGATTCGAGCCAGGGCATTCCGTGCGTCTCGCGATCACCGGTGGCGACATCAGTTTCCGTGGGGGACTGCAAGGTATGCCGGTGACGATCTTTGCCGACGGTTCCGGCCCCCTCGAACTTCCCGTCGTGGGCTGATACACCGTGGGCTGAATTTCAGCGGGTGATGGTTCGACTGTCGCCGCGGAACTCGGCCACGACGGTGTCGCCATTGCGAACGGTCACGTCGTAGATCCCACTTCGGCCGCCTCGAGCCTTCTCGGTGGCGATCGCGGTCAAGGTGTCGCCCAGACGGGTCGGACGCAGAAATCTGATGTCCGCGCGCGCTGCAACGGCTGAATCCTCGTAGCCGTTGCAGGCGAGCGCAAACGCGGTGTCCGCGAGCAGGAAAACATAACCGCCGTGTGTGATTCCGTGACCGTTCACCATGGTTTCGCCCACGGTGACGGTCACGGTTGCGCTACCGGGCGCCAGCTCGGAAATCTCGATACCGAGTGCCTGCGACGCCTGGTCCGCGTCGAACATCTCTCTCGCGGTGATGCTTCCTGTACTCACGAGACAACTCCTGTGGGATCGGGAAATTGCAGGGGTCTAGAGGACCGAGACAACTTCCTGGACATACATGTCGACCGTGCCGGTGGCAAAGTTTGCGACATCTTTTCCAGCGGCGCCCATCTCCGGGGACTTCAGGCCGCTCTGCATAGTCTCGAGATCGGGAAACTCGAGGTTGGCGACGGCATAGAAGACTGGATCGGAGCCGTCCAGCGTCGAGCACTTGCTGAACGTGAAGTCCGAGAGCCCTGGCACTGCGCTGGCGAGCGGGACGTGGATCTCGTTGTAGTACTTGTCGAAAGCCTCCGGATCGGTGGGGCGTCCGTAACACACTGCTACTCGATAGGTCATGTGCTTTCAATTCCCTTCGGGGCGAGTCTTGGCTACCAGAGTCAGGACGTCGTATGTCGCGACCGGATCGTTGTCCTGGTTCGTCACCACGGCGTCCCAACGAACCTCACCGTAGTCGGCGCTGCTGCGAGGTGTGATGGTCTTGGCTGTGAGGGTGACCGTCAGGCTGTCTTCGGCTTTGACCGGAGTCAGGAACCTGAGGCTGTCCACGCCGAAGTTCGCGAGAACCGGGCCGGGAGCCGGGTCGACGAACAGGCCCGCAGCGAGTGAGACAACAAGATAGCCGTGCGCGACGATGCCGCCGAAGAGTGGATTCGCCGCAGCGGCCACCGGATCGGTGTGAGCGTAGAAGGTGTCACCGGTGAACTCTGCAAAATGATCGATGTCTGCGAGTGTGACCTGGCGCGGACCGCCGACAACAGTGTCACCGATCTTCAACTCGGCGAGACTCTTTCGGAATGGATGTTCGGATCCGGTCGTGCGCTGCGATCCGGTGAACCAGCGCTCGCCGACTGCGGTGAGGACGTCGGGTGTGCCCTGTACGGCGGTCCGCTGCATGTGGTGCAGAACTCCGCGGATGCCACCCAGCTCCTCACCGCCGCCGGCACGGCCGGGACCGCCGTGTACGAGGACTGGAAGGGGAGAGCCGTGGCCGGTGGATTCCTTGGCGTCGTCGCGGTTCAGCACGAGCACTCTGCCGTGAAAAGCTGCGAGACCCAGCACCAGTCGACGTGCGATGTCGGTGTCGGCAGTGACCACCGAGGCGACGAGGCTTCCCTCGCCACGGGCCGCGAGTTCGATCGCATGATCGATGCCGTCGTATCCGATGACGGTGCTGACGGGTCCGAAGGCCTCCAGTTCGTGTACCTCGTGCGCATTCTCTTCCGCCCGGAGAAGGACTGGGGAAAGGAAGGCTCCTGACTGGCCGTCGGCACCGACCACGTCCACGTTGTCCGGGTCTCCGAATACGATGGTTGCCGACTTCGTCAGACCGCGAATGGATTTCAAGACCTCATCACGCTGTTCGATGCTGGCGAGAGCTCCCATAGTGACGCCATCAGCATCGGGGTGTCCCACGACAACTTTGTTCAGTCGCTCGGATGCGGCATCGACAACGGCGTCGACCAGCGAGAGCGGGACCAGGGCGCGCCGGATCGCCGTGCACTTCTGGCCCGCCTTGACCGTCATCTCGGTGACGAGTTGTTTGACGTACAAATCGAATTCGGGCGTTCCTGGTATGGCGTCCTCGCCGAGGATCGACGCGTTGAGTGAATCGGCTTCGGCATTGAAATGGACACCCTTGCCGACGACGTTCGGGTGAGCACGCAGCGTTGCTGCGGTGTCGGCGGATCCGGTGAATGCCACTGAGTCCTGCCCGCCGAGGTGATCGAGGAGGCCGCGTGCACTACCGGAGAGCAGTTGGACGGAACCCTCTGGGAGCAAGCCTGACTCGATGATGCGCCGGAAGACGAGTTCGGTGAGATATGCCGTGGAACTGGCAGGTTTGACGATGGACGGCACCCCCGCGATGAATGCCGGTGCCAGCTTCTCCAGGAACCCCCACACCGGGAAATTGAAGGCGTTGATCTGCACGGCGACGCCGCGACGTGATGTATAGATGTGTTGCCCGAGGAAGGTTCCGCCCTTGCCGAGAGGCTCGACGTTTCCGTCCAGAAAGACTGTGCTGTCGGGCAATTCGCGCCGAGCCTTGCTCGCGTAGCTCAGCAGGGTCCCGAATCCGCCGTCGATGTCCACCCCGGAATCTCGCGTCGTCGCACCGGTGGCAGTGGAGAGTGTGTAGAACTCGGCTTTTCCTGCCATCAACGTGAGGGCGAGAGCCTTGAGCGCGCCGGCACGTTCGTGGAAGGTCATCGCGGACAGTGCAGGCCCGCCGACCTCGCGGGCGTACGTAACCATCTCGGCGAGGTCGATGCCGGTTGCGGAGATCCGGGCCACCTCCGATCCGTCCACTGCGCTCGGCAACGGGGTACCTGCGTCCGGTGCGGCGTACCACTGACCGGCCACATAGCTTTCCAACAGTCTGCTCACGACAACTCCATCTCACCGTACGTTCGGTCGGTAATTACGATCGCCCGGTAACGCCGCGTTGTCAAGGATTCGGCAGAACTGCCTGGAGTCAGGCCTTGCGAAGTCCGTCGAAAGTGACGGCGACGACCGCGTCGGCGATGTCGGAGACGGACTCACCCGCTCGGGGTTTGTACCACTCGATCAGTGAGTTGACGGTGCCGAACATCAGCTTGCTGGCGAGGGCTGGTTCGATGTCCGGGCGCAAGTCTCCCTCCGCTGCGGCGGACGCGACGAGACCTCCGACGAAGTTGTCGAATTCGCGTCGACGAGCTAGCGCGGCGCGCTCGACCGTCGTGTTGCCGCGGACGCGCAGGAGCAGGGTGACGTATGGAAGCTCTGCGACCAGCACCTCTACGCTGCGCCGGACCAGGTATTCGAGCCGGTCGATGTACGGACCGGTGGTGGCGCACTCTTCGGTCGTGACCGCAAACAGGGCGTTGAGTGCACGCGAAAGGGCGAGTTCGAGAAGTTCTGACTTTCCGGACACATGGTGGTAGATCGAGGACTTCGTGATGCCGAGTTTCTTGGCGAGCACCTCCATGCTGGCGCCGTCGTAGCCCTTGTCGTTGAACACCTTCACGGCCACGGCCAGGAGCGAATCGAGGTCGTAGCCGGGACGTCCGGGGAGGCCGGTGCGTCGAGTGGGGCGTGCCGTAGTCATGTCCCCATCTTCTCAGTTCGGGCAAAGCTGTGCACCATCCTCGTTCTCACCCTTGCCAAACGACCGAATGTTCGGTTACTAATGGAGAAGAGCGAGAAGGAGCGAATGTGAACACCCTGCACGTGGACGAGCGCGAGGATCGCGTCGTGGTCACCCTCGACAGGCCCGCGCAACGCAATGCGATCAACGCGGAAATGATCGACGAACTGCATCAGGTTTGTGGACGCCTCGAACGGGATCCGAAGCTGCTCATGCTTGCGGGGCGCGGCGACCACTTCGCAGGCGGCGCTGACATCGCGGAGCTCCGAGAGCGCGGACGAGAGGAAGCGTTCGCGGGTATCAACCGCACGCTGTTCGACCGAATCGGAAAGCTCCCGCTTCCCACCGTGGCCGCCGTGAGCGGCTACGCGCTCGGCGGTGGGGCAGAGTTGACCTACGCCTGCGACATTCGCATCGCGACAACGACGGCGGTCTTCGGGAATCCGGAGCCCAATCTCGGCATAATGGCAGCCGCCGGCGCCAGCTATCGATTGCCGAAGCTCGTCGGCGTCTCGATCGCGAAGCAGGTGCTCCTCGGTGCCAGAAACCTCGACGCCGAGCAGGCGCTACGAGCGGGCCTGGTTGTCGAGGTAACCGAACCGAACTGCCACGTCGACGCAGCGCATCGGCTGCTCGACCGCATTTCCCGACTGTCCCCGCTGGCACTGCGATTGACCAAGATCATCGTCGATGCGCCGGGATCGCATCCGTTTGCCGACGACATCGCCCAGGCCGTCCTGTTCGAGAGTTCGGACAAGCGCGATCGCATGACGGCCTTCCTGGAGAAGAAATCATGACTGAAGCAGTTGCACCGAAGACCGTCGGAGTCATCGGCGGTGGACGCATGGGTGCGGGTATCGCCCAGGTGTTCGCCAGTCTCGGCGGGGCGGTCACCATCGCGGAGAGTGGCGACACCGCGGCCGCGTTGCAGCGTGTTTCCGCCGGCCTCGACAGAGCTCACGAGCGAGGGAAACTCGACGACCAGGACCCCGCGACGGTGCTGGCGCGCGTGAGCACCGTGGACGCAGTGACCTCGTTGCCACCGTCGCTCGACCTGATCGTCGAGGCGGTCCCGGAAATTGCGGCCCTCAAGGTCGAGGTGCTCGCCGCTGCGGAAACCGTTGCCGGAGAAAGCACCGTGATCGCCAGCAACACCAGTTCCATGTCGATCGCCGAACTCGGCGCAGCGCTGACGGATCCGGGCCGGTTCATCGGTATGCACTTCTTCAATCCAGTCCCGGCGTCGCTGTTGGTCGAGATCGTCCGGGCGCCTCAGACCCGCCCCGAGGTTGTCGACTCGGTACGAGCATGGGTGTCGATGCTCGGCAAAGCCGAGGTGCTCGTCAACGACTCACCTGGTTTTGCAACCAGCCGGCTTGGTGTCGGTCTCGGGCTCGAAGCCATCCGCATGCTCGAAGAGGGTGTGGCGGACGCGGAATCGATCGACCGAGCAATGGAATTGGGGTATCGGCATCCGATGGGCCCGCTGCGTTCGACAGATCTGGTCGGGTTGGATGTGCGCCTGGCGATCGCCGAACACCTCGCGAGCACGCTCGGTGATCGATTTGCACCTCCAGCACTGCTGCGAGAGAAGGTGGCTCGCGGCGAGTTGGGGCGCAAGACGGGACAGGGTTTTCACACATGGAGCTGAACCGAACTTCCTGCGAAAGGAACATCGATGACTGACGTGATTCGCTTGGAGATCGAGCGAGGTTTGGCGACAATCACTCTCGACCGACCCAAGGCCGCCAATGCCGTCAACGGCGAAATGAAGTCTCAGATGCTCGAAGCGTTGCTGCAGGTCCACGCGGACGCAGAGGTTCGAGCGGTGTTGATTCTCGCCGAAGGCAAGAACTTCTGCGTCGGTCAGGATCTGGGCGAGCACGCCGCAGCGTTGGATGCTGATCCTGCGCACGCGATGGATACCGTCGAGGCGCACTACAACCCCATCGTCACGGCGCTGTCGGCGCTCTCTGTCCCGGTGGTGGTGGGTATCGGCGGAGCCTGCGTCGGGGCCGGGTTGGGAATCGCGTTGGCCGGAGACATCCGTGTCGTGGGGGCTCGCGCGAGCTTTGCGACGGCATTCACCGGCATCGGTCTGGCCAGTGACTCCGGGCTCAGTCATGCGCTCGTGCACGCGCTCGGACCTAGCCGCGCCAGTGGCCTGATGTTGCTCGGCGACAAGTTCGACGCGCAGAGTGCGCTGGAGTGGGGCTTGGTTCATCGCGTGGTGGCCGACGAGGACGTCGCAGCTGAGGCTCGGGTACTCGCGCGTCGGCTTGCCGACGGACCCACCGCGGCCTTCGCCCACGTGAAATCGCTGATCCGTGCCGTTGCTCCTGGGCTTTCCCGGACGCTGGCGGCCGAGGCGAACGCACAGGTGGAGCTGGGTTCCACGGCAGATCATCGAGGCGCAGTCACGGCTTTCCTGTCGAAGCAGAAGCCGGTTTTCGAGGGCCGCTGATTTCTGGTGCGGCGAAAGATTCTCTTGTGTGCTGGGACACCTCGGTGCATACTAGTTACCAACCGATCATTCGGTAATAAAAGGTAGGTACGATGACCAACGTGGAAGCTCCACAAGACCTGCAGAACCTGTTCGACGAGACGATCGCGGCAGACCAGCGCATCGAGCCTCGCGACTGGATGCCGGACGGCTACCGCAAGACTCTGATCCGTCAGGTTGCCCAGCATGCGCACTCCGAAATCATCGGAATGCAGCCCGAGGGAAACTGGCTCACCCGTGCGCCTTCGTTGCGACGCAAGGCGATCCTGATGGCGAAGGTCCAGGACGAAGCCGGGCACGGTCTGTATCTCTACTCCGCGGCCGAGACGCTCGGTGCCGATCGTGGCGATCTGACCACCAAACTGATCGAGGGAAAGCAGAAGTACTCCTCGATCTTCAACTACCCGACACTGACCTACGCCGACGTGGGTGTGATCGGCTGGCTGGTCGACGGAGCCGCTATCTGCAATCAGGTTCCGCTGTGCCGCAGCTCCTTCGGGCCGTATGCGCGCGCGATGATCCGTGTGTGCAAGGAGGAATCGTTCCATCAGCGGCAAGGCTTCGAGCTGTTGGCGACGATGATGCGCGGCACGGAAGCTCAACGGGCAATGGTGCAGGAAGCCGTCGACCGATGGTGGTGGCCCGCTCTGATGATGTTCGGACCGCCGGACGACGAATCGCCGAACACCGAGCAGTCGATGAAGTGGCGCATCAAGCGGCACACGAACGACGAACTGCGGCAACGATTCGTGGACATGTCGATACCGCAGGCCGAGATACTCGGTGTGACCTTCCCTGATCCCGACCTGCGCTGGAACCCCGAGCGTGGCGCACACGATTTCGGCGAGCCGGACTGGAGCGAATTCATGGACGTGGTCCGCGGCAACGGAGCGGCGAGCGTCGAGCGGATCACCAATCGGAAAGCCGCACACGACAACGGGGCCTGGGTTCGCGAGGCCGCGTACGCCTTTGCACAGCGCGAGAGACTCGCGCACGATCGCACGACTGGGGAAACATCATGAGCGAGAACGATCAGGTACAGCGCGATCAGGTGCGGGGCGAATGGCCTTTGTACGAGGTATTTCTGAGGGGAAAGCGCGGACTGAACCACGTGCATGTCGGATCCCTGCGCGCGGCAGACGATCAGATGGCCCTACGCCACGCGCGCGACGTCTACACCAGACGTAACGAAGGCGTGAGCATCTGGGTCGTGCCGTCAGCGAACATCGTGGCTTCGAGTCCGGCAGAAAAGGATCCGTTCTTCGCGCCGAGCGGCGACAAGGTCTACCGGCACCCGACTTTCTACGACATCCCGGACTCCGTTCCGCACATGTGAGAATCACTTCGACTTCGAGGACCAACAGATGAACGATCACGACAGTGCCTACGACGGCCTGGTCGACGGCGACGGCCACGGTCAGTGGGCGTTCGGAACCAGCTTCGACGACCCCCTCGCCGGAGTCGACACCACGGTGCCGGATGACGTCGATCTCGGTGCGCTGGCGCGCTACTGCCTCATGCTCGGCGACGACGCGCTCGTCAGTTCGCAGCGCCTCGCCGAATGGTCGACGCGGGCACCGGAACTCGAAGAAGAGGTAGCTCTCGCGAATGTCGGTCTGGATCTGATCGGACAGGCCAGGCTGCTGCTGGCTCGCGCGGCAGCAGCCGATTCCACTGTCGTTCCGTTCATCTCGGACACGTCGCCGGTGCCGGCTGAAGATGCGCTTGCCTTCTTTCGTGATCAGTTCGGTTTCCGCAACGTGAGACTGGTGGAGCTCGCCAACGGCGACTTCGCGCACACGGTCGTTCGGCTACTCGTGTTCTCGACCTGGCGGCTGGCGCTGTTCGATCGGCTCCGCACATCGCGGGACCCGGTCCTCGCGGCCGTGGCGAACAAGGGCGTCAAAGAACTGACCTACCACCGCGACTACGCGGCAAGATGGGTTGTCACGTTGGGCGCCGGCACGGCAGAATCCAAGCGTCGGACTGCCGCGGCCCTGCTCGAGATCTTCCCGTTCGTGGACGAACTCTTTGTTCCCACCCAGGACGAACTCGTTTTGGCAGAAGTTGGCGTCGGAGTGGATCCGCGTACTGTTCGGCCGGAGTTCGACGCTGTTCTTGCCCAGGTCCTCCATGCAGCCGAAATGGAAGAGCCCCCTTCGCGTTTCTCCGGTTTCGTCGGCGGCCGCGGCGGGCGTGCCGGACTGCACACCGGGGCACTGGGGCTACTTCTCGCCGAAATGCAGAGCGTCGCTCGGGAGCATCCGGAAGGGGTGTGGTGACCGTGACTGCCGCTACCGTCTCTTCGGCGCAGGAGATCGTCGCCTCGGTGATGGATCCGGAGATGCCACTGTTGACCTTGGCCGATCTCGGCGTCATCCGATCGGTCGACGTCGAAGCGAACTTGGTCTGTGTGACAATCACTCCCACCTATTCCGGGTGTCCGGCGATGGCGACGATGCGAGACGACATCGAGCACAAGCTGACCGACGCGGGGTACGGCAGCGTCCAGATCAAGACTCAACTGTCGCCGCCTTGGAGTTCGGATTGGATCAGCGAAGAGGGGCTCGCGAAACTTCGGACGGCCGGGTACTCGGTGCCGGGGGCCGCGCCGCGTCGCACCTCCGGCCCGATCGCCTTGACCTTGACGGCCAAGCCGCGCGACATCCTGTGCCCCCAGTGCGGTTCGGCAAACACCAGACTGAGTTCGGAATTCGGTGCGACCCTGTGCAAAGCGCTCTATCGCTGCCTCGACTGCCTCGAGCCGTTCGATCACGTGAAGGAGATCTGAACAGATGAGTACCGCAACGACGGACCGGAACAAACCATTTCACCCGTTGACGGTCGCCGGTGTCGAATCACTGTGCGACGACGCAGTTGCCGTCACCTTCGACGTGCCTGCCGATATCGCCGATCAATTCGACTTCGGCGCCGGGCAGTCACTGACACTGCGGCGGATGATCGATGGCGTCGAACACCGTCGCTCCTACTCGATTTGTGCACCGGTCGGGGCGTCTCCACGTGTGGGGGTTCGCGAAGTAGCAGACGGACTCTTCTCCTCCTGGTTGGTGCGAGACGTCAAGGCCGGGGATCGAATCGACGTCCTGGGCCCATCTGGCAATTTTGTCGCCGATCCGGCATTGGGTGGACGGCACGTTCTGATCGCGGCGGGCTCCGGAATCACGCCCATGTTGTCCATCGCTGCAACACTGCTGGTGAACCCCGAGGCCGATGTCACCCTGCTGTACGGGAACAGGCGCACCCGTTCGGTCATGTTCGCCGAAGAAATCGCCGACCTGAAGGACCGGTACGGTGCACGCCTGGACGTTATTCATGTCCTCTCTCGCGAGCCGCGCGAGGTCGAGTTGTTCTCGGGCCGTCTCGACGCCGACCGGTTGCGCGAGATCTTCACCTCTCTCGTTCCGTGCGACCAGGTCGACGGCTTCTGGTTGTGTGGTCCGTTCGGGATGGTCAACGACGCCCAGGAAGTACTGGCCGGCTTAGGAATTGCCAAGGATCGCATCCATCACGAGCTGTTCTACGTCGACGACGTCGCTCCGCCGGTTGCAGTGCATCGTGAGCCCGGAATTGTGGGACCAGGCAGCGAGGTCACCATCACGCTCGACGGTCGATCGACCACCGCGACACTTCCGCGAGACCAGTCGATTCTCGATGCAGCGGAACAGTACCGATCGGATCTGCCCTTCGCGTGCAAGGGCGGGGTCTGTGGAACGTGTCGCGCCAAGGTCACCTGCGGTGACGTCGAGATGCGCAGGAACTACGCACTCGAAGACTACGAAGTCGACGCGGGTTTTGTACTGACCTGCCAGACCTTCCCTGTCGGTGAACAGATAACAGTCGATTTCGACGCCTGACCGCCCGCACAGCGCCCTCACTGAGCCCACCGGAGACAATCATGACCGAACTCGCCACTGCTACATCGCAAGACATCGAATTTGCCAGTCGGGACCGCATTTCGACGCTCCAACTCGAGCGGATGCAATGGTCCCTGATGCACGCGTACACCAATGTTCCGCACTACCGCAAAGCTTTCGACGACGCCGGCGTCCACCCGAGCGACTTGAAGGATCTGAGCGATCTCGCGAAGTTCCCCTTCACCACCAAAGCGGATCTACGTGAGAACTATCCGTTCAAGATGTTTGCAGTGCCCCAGGACCGGGTCTCGCGAATTCACGCGTCTTCGGGGACCACCGGTCGCCCGACGGTGGTGGGGTACACGAGCAACGACCTGAACAACTGGGCCGATCTCATCGCGCGCAGTCTCTCGGCCGGCGGCGTGCGGTCTTCGGACAAGGTTCACGTGGCTTACGGGTACGGTCTGTTCACCGGTGGATTGGGAGCACACTACGGTGCGGAGCGCTTGGGCTGCACGGTTATTCCCATGTCCGGTGGCATGACCGAGCGGCAGATTCAACTGATCGAGGACTTCGAGCCCGACGCCATCATGGTGACTCCGTCGTACATGTTGACCATCGTGGATGCGATGATCAAGAAAGGCATCGATCCCTCGAAGACCTCACTGAGGGTGGGAGTTTTCGGAGCGGAGCCGTGGACCGAACAGATGCGTACCGAGCTGGAACAGCAACTCGACTTGCATGCGGTCGACATCTACGGACTCTCCGAGATCATGGGCCCGGGTGTGGCAATGGAATGTGTGGAAACCAAAGACGGGCTCCATATCTGGGAAGACCACTTCTACCCGGAGATCATCGATCCGGTCACGGGCGAAGTGCTTCCGGACGGTGAAGAAGGTGAGCTGGTTTTCACCTCTCTCACCAAGGAAGCGCTGCCCATCATTCGCTACCGAACCAGGGACCTGACCCGTCTGTTGCCCGGTACGGCGCGCTCGATGCGTCGGATGCAGAAGGTCACCGGCCGGACCGACGACATGATCATCCTGCGTGGGGTCAATCTGTTCCCCACACAGATCGAAGAGCTGATCCTGACCGTCCCCGCCCTGGCACCCCAATTCCAGTGTGTGCTGGAGCGTCCGGGCCGGATGGATACTCTGACAGTGCGCGTCGAGGCTCGCCCTGACGCGGCAATTTCCGATCATGCGGCAGCGTCTTCGGCGTTGCAGAAGCTGGTGAAGAACAAGATCGGTGTCACGGTCGAGGTGAGCGTTCTCGAACCCGGCGGACTCGAACGCTCGATCGGCAAAGCGCGTCGTCTGATCGACCAACGTCCGAAGGACTGAAACTACTCCAGGGCCATGCGGGTGGCGAAGATTCCGAGAATGCCACCAGCTAGCCATTTCTGAGCCCGCATCCACACCGGACGCGCCATGAGGAAGGTCGACACGGCTGCCGCACAGCACACGATCAACGCGTTGACGGTGACTGCGACCAGGATCTGCACGCCGCCGAGTACGAGTGCCTGTTGCCAGACCGGACCCGCAGTGGGATCGACGAACTGGGGGATCAGGGCCGCGTACATCAGCGCAATCTTGGGATTGAGCAGATTGGTGGTCAACCCCATCCCGAACAGACGGCCGCTACCGTGGCGGTCGACCTCGCCCACCTCGAAAGCGGACTTCCCACCTGGTCGGAGTGTCGACCAGGCGAGATAGGCCAGGTACAGGGCACCACCGATCTTCACCGCGGTGAACACCGTTGGTACGGCGAAGAGAACCGCCGTCAGCCCTGCCCACGTGGCGGTGAGGTAGACCAGGAAACCGGTTGCGACTCCGCCGAGCGAGATCAAACCCGCCCGGCGGCCCTGGCTGATGCTGCGGGACACCAGATAGATCATGTTGGGGCCCGGTGTCAGAACCATCGCCAGGGCGATCAGCGCGACTCCCGTCATCGACGCTGACGTGATCATGTCGGTCTCCCACTACTCGAGTGCGTATGTTTCGTCGAGTACACAAGGGTTTGCAGTCGCGCGCCAAGGTCCAGTTCGCAGGCAGTGGTCCGCTCAGGTGTTGGCCCAGCTGTCGGGCCCGAAGACCTCGTAGTGGATATTCTGTGCCGGGACGTCCCTTTCGAGCAACGATGCGCGCATCGCCAACATGAACGGCATCGGCCCGCAAAGGAAGGCTTGGGTATCGGGCTCCACTGCAATACCTTGCAAATCCGCCCGTCCTTCGTGAACCGATCCGAACGCAACGTGCGTGCCGAGATCCTCGTACCAACGGTGCAGGGTTGCGGCGGGAATCTGGTCGACGAGTGTGCTGAGTTCTGCGCGGTGCGCGTGATCCGCAATGGATCGATCCGCATGGATGACAGATACCGAACGGTCAGCGCCGGTGTCCACGAGATGATTGAGCATCCCGATCATCGGTGTGCAACCGATTCCGGCCGACGCGAGCAGGAGCGGTGAGTTGTCGTCCGGCATGGTGAGATCGCCGAAAGGTGTGGTGACGGAGAGTTCTTGACCTTCGAATACGTTGTTGTAGAGGAAGTTCGACACTTCGCCATCGGGAGTTCCGGAGATTCGCTTGACGCTGATCCGCCAGTCTGCGCTGCTCGGTATCGAACACAGGCTGTATTGGCGGATCTGGCGGGCGCCGTCGGGCAGCGTAACCCCGACCGAAAGGTACTGTCCGGGAGCGAAGGTGGGGAGTGCGCTACCGTCGAGCGAGGTGAGCGTCAGTGAGACGGTGTCGGCGGACTGAAGAACTCGTTCGCTGATCCTTACCGTGCGCCAGACGTCACCGGCGTCGACGCCGGCGAGTTGGTAGAGGCCACGCTCCATCGTGATGAGGGTTTCCGCCATCAGCCAGTAGACCTCGTCCCAGGCTGCCGCGACGTCGGGAGTGACTGCATCGCCGAGTATTTCGACGATCGCGGCAAAGAGGTGTTCGTGCACGATTGCGTACTGGTCGGGCGTGATTCCCAGCGACGCATGCTTGTGCGCGATGCGTGAGAGTATGAGATCGACCTTGGCGCTGTCCGGCTCGAGCTGAAGCGTCGCGAATGCCGCGATGGCACCGGCGAGAGCCTTCTGCTGTTCGCCCTGTTTCTGATTGCCGCGATTGAACAAATCACGTTCGAGTTCAGGATGTGCGTCGAACATCTTGCGGTAGAACAGGGTTGTGATATCGCCGATGGCAGCGCCGACCACGGGAAGGGTGGCGCGAATGACCTCGGTTGACTGTGGGGAAAGCATGAGCTGCTCCGTTCGGTCGAAATTCGATTGATCAGCCTGCTTCGTCGCTCCGGGTGGTGAGGCGTAGCAGGACAGTTTTGGACGGCTGCCGGATGACGTCTTCGATCGTGACCGCGTCGAGTGAAACGAAAAACGCTTCCTGTGCTTCGCGCAACGCACTTCGAAGGAGGCAACCTCCGCGCAATGGGCACGGTTTGTCGCCTTCGCAGTCGACGACTTCACCCGGGCCTTCGAGGCGTCTGGCCAGCCAGCCGATGGTGGCGGTGCGGCCGAGTTCGGTGATGGAAAGCCCACCGCCGCGGCCGCGCCTGGTTGTCACGATGCCGAGCTCTCCGAGCCGTGTAACCACCTTGGTGGCATGGGAGTACGACACGTTGAGCTGCTGCGCAACATCCCGGGTACTGGGGGAGGCATCCGCGTCGAGTACGGCCAACCGCATGACGACGCGCAATCCCAGATCGGTGAACTGCGTCAGTTGCATGATCTGAACCTACATAATTCGCATCTGAGATGACTATTTATGTGAGGGGGATCTCGAGGCGCCCCAACCAGGGCGAACGGTACGTTCGGCGCCTCCAGTGCGCTGAACGTGCCGTTCGCTCAGAGACGGGCGGCCGAACCCCCGGCAACGACGCCGAGAAAGTGTGGTGCTCGCCAACCTCGCGCCGCAAAGTCGCGGCTCACCGACGCGATGACCTCCGCTCCGCTTCCTTCCGGAACCAGCGCGATGGCTGAGCCTCCGAATCCGCCGCCGGTCATCCGCGCACCGATCGCGCCGCCGCGTCGTGCTGCGGCAACGGCGACGTCGAGTTCATCGCACGAGACCTCGAAGTCGTCGCGCAACGAGGCGTGCGAGTTGTCGAACAGCTCGCCGACGTCACTGAATCTGCTGCTGCGCAGAAGTTCTGCGGTCTTCCGCGTCCTCTCGATCTCGGTCACGACGTGCCGTGCCCGCGCCCGGAGGATCGGGTCTCGCACTGTCTCGGCCTGGTCTGCTGTAGCCTCTCGCAAGCTGCCGACGCCGAGAGCTGCTGCTGCAGCGACGCATTGAGAGCGCCGCATTCCGTACTGTCCGTCTGCGAGCGAGTGTTTGACCCGGGTGTCGATGACGATCAGTTCGTACCCTGCACCGTGGAGTTCGAAAGGTATGGGTTCGGTGGATCCGTCCTGGCAGTCCAGCAGGAGCGCAGTCGAGGGCTGAGCAAAGAGGGCAATGGTTTGATCCATCCCTCCGGTCGGTGCGCCGACGCCGTCGTTCTCGGCCTGGATGCACACCTGTACCAGCTCATCGCGGGCGAAAGGTGAATCATGAAGTTCGTTGACGGCCAACGCAACCGAACAGGTGAGGGCAGCGGAGCTCGATAGCCCGGCCCCGACCGGTACCGACGAGTCGACGGCAAGATCGATTCCTTCGATCGGGAGGCCTCTGCGCGCAAGAGACCACAGAACGGCTGTGGGGTAGGCGGCCCACCCTGTGGCGATGTCGCCGAGGGGCCCGGTGTACGTCTCGGCGGATTGCCGACTGTGCACGCGGACGACCCCGTCGCTGCGCAGTGCGACGGCAACCAGTGTTCGCTGCTCGAGAGCGACCGGTAGGCACAATCCACCGTTGTAGTCCGTGTGTTCACCGATCAGGTTGACTCGACCGGGTGCCGCCCACACTCCGGTTGCCGGATAGCCGTAGGTGGCGTGAAACTGTTGGAGCACAGAATTGTTCGAGACGGTATCCACTATTTCAACTCCCGTAGACGGGCCGCGACTGCCTCGGGAACGGTGTCGTTCACCCAGGCGCCCATGGCGGACTCGGACCCGGCGAGGTATTTGAGTTTGCCCGGTGCGCGCAAGATCGAGAACAGCTGAAGATGCAGTCGGCCCAGAGGTCGGTTGATGCGGACGGGAGCTTGGTGCCAAGCCGCGATGTACGGTACCCGGTCGACGCCCGGATAGAAGCGATCGATACGGCGTAGGACATCTTGGTAGACGACCGCAAGCTCCTCGCGCTCTTGGTCGTTCAGCGAGGGGAGGTCCGGGACGTCTCGGTGCGGTGCCAGGTGAATCTCGATGGGCCATCGTGCGGCGGTCGGGACGTAGGCGCTCCAGTGATCTCCGTCGTAGATCAACCGGGCCTTGTCCTCGCGCTCGAACGCCAGAACATCGCCGAGTAGTGAGCGACCGGTGCGCTCGAAGTGTTTGTGCGCCTGCGTCAGCATCGATCGGGTGCGTGGCGTGACATACGGGTATGCGTAGATCTGTCCGTGTGGATGGGTGAGTGTCACCCCGATTTCTTCGCCGCGGTTCTCGAAGCAGAACACTTGTTCCACAAGCGGATCCGCCGACAACTCTTCGGTCCGAGAAATCCAGGCACCCACAATCGTGCGCATGCGTTCGAGTGGAAGCTCGGCGACGGACGCCGTGTGATCGCTCGAGAAGCACATCACTTCGCAGTGACCGGCCGCTGGGCGATCGCCCGCACCGTCTCCGGGACTGTCAATGTCTTCCTCGGGCGCCGCGGCAAAGCTCGGAAACCGATTCTCGAACACCGCGACGTCGTAGTCTCCGTCGGGTATCTCTGTGGGCGTGCGTGTTTCGTCGGTCGGGCACAATGGACATTCGGCGGCGGAGGGGAGATGTGTCCGTGTCATGCGATGCGAAGCCATGGTGATCCACTCCCCG
Organism: Rhodococcus sp. C3V; assembly: GCF_029269915.1. Taxonomy (NCBI): domain Bacteria; kingdom Bacillati; phylum Actinomycetota; class Actinomycetes; order Mycobacteriales; family Nocardiaceae; genus Rhodococcus; species Rhodococcus sp. C3V. The sequence continues at coordinate 89,878 of NZ_JARJBE010000005.1, read as the reverse complement.
GTGAGAACGTCGAATCTCATCCGAGACGAGTGGTCGAGAGCCGGCAATTCGCGGGAATCTCGCGCAGAGTGGGCGCGGGCACTGCCGGCATCGTCGAAGTAGAAGATCTGACGCCCGTCGGCGAGGGTGCGACGGGTCGGATCCTGCTTGGGTGTCATGCGTCGACTTCCCATTCCAGAACACCCTTGCTGACAACGGGTTTCCACACTCCGATCGTTGATCCTGTTTCCAGCGCTACGGCATGGGCGGCCAGCATTACCGAGATGGACGCCCAGATCGGACCGCCGTTGTCAGTGGCGTCCGAGGCATACTCGGTCACACAATGGTGGAGTGCGCCGCTGCGGGTGTCCACGAAGTAGTGGTACTCGTCCAGTCCGGCGAAGGGAACGAACGAGGGGATGAACATGGTTGCGGCAGTGCCTGCGTCGCGTTGATCGTGTCGATCCATCTCGTCCTCGGCGTAGAGGTCTGGATTCTCGTAGATCGTCTCATCCCACGTTTCGAGCAGAGTGAGACGAACTTCTGTTGCGACGTCGATGGGGTAGAAGAATTTGTCCGGGAGCACGCTGCCGAGAAAGAGGCCGGTCCGGTCGTCGTGGGTCAGGCTGCCGTTGTGGACCCGATACAGGTCGCGAAGTTCCTGGGGCCACGTGACGCCGGTCGAGGCTTCGAATTCCTCGATAACGGCGTCACCGAGTCCTGGTTGAAACGCTGCAGCCGTCACCGGTGCGTGTGTACGGCACCACGCTTCGATTCGGCTCCATTCGTTTGCAACGCTCATGGGCTTTACGATACGTCCGAGTCAGGACCCGTGAATCAGGTACTGCAGTGTGTCCACGAGCTTTCGGTCCGAAGCCTCGGACTTTCGGCCGGTGATTCCCGATCGGAGAATTGCGGAACCCTCGAGCAAGCTCACGATGGTCTGCGCTGTCGCGCCAAGTTCCGCCGCATCCAGCTCCGGTTGTGCACACGCGACTGCGCGCTCTACGTGTGCGATGTACTGGGCGTAGAAGTCTCGAAGCACGACCGCGACTTCTTGGTCCGCCGCTGCAATGGCCCATACTTCGACGTACAGACGCACCGTGGCCTGGTCGTCCTGTGCTCCGAGCAGGACTCCGATGAAGTGTTCGGATTCCTCGCGGGAAAGGCTCTGATCCGTATCGGGGACGACGGCAAGGCGATCCAGTGAGCGGGTCAATGCACGTGACATCACTGCGCGTATCAGATCTGCACGGGTGGGGTAGTAGTGCTGCAGATGTCCTACCCGCACTCCGGCCGCGGCTGCGAAATCGCGCATTGCCGAGTTGGCATTGCCCTGAGTAGTGAGGACCTGTTCTGCTGCGTCGAGAAGTGCTGCCGCACGGGCGGCGCCCTTGGAGAGGGTCATGGTCGCAATACTGCCACCCCGAAGCTCTCCAACTCGGAGACGGTGCGGCGAGGGTTCGGAAGCGATTCGGGGAAAGTGACTCCAGGCCGGGCATCGTCGGCCAAGGCTCGTCTGACGGCCAGCGCGCCGCCCACCGCGGTGAGGTGAGCCTGGCCCTGCCGGTCGACGATTGTCGCGCTTGTCGTGCCGCTCGGGCCGGTGACATCGATGCGTACTTGCGCGCTCCCGCCCTTGCCCGGCGAGTACAGGAGTCCGCGTCGTAGCGGTGTGAAGCGGTCGCCGCGACCCCAACGGAACAGACCCACCTTCTTGGCGGCGAGCAGCGCAGTTGTGGATGCATTCGAACTGAAACCTATTCGAGTGCTGGCAGTTTCGGCGCCCAAGGTCATGGGGAACGTGAATTGTTCCGGAGTGTCGATTCTTCCGACCTTGGTGCGCGATCCGGGGAAGTCGACCCAGCGTGTATCCGTCAACGGGCTGACGGTGATCGGGTTTCCTTGCTGCATCACCTCGAAATCCTGCCCGAGCCGATCGATGAAGTCGACGGAGTCCAGCCCGGCAATGTCGTTGACGTCGTAGCGAATCGAGACGTCGATCGTGCTCGCGCCACCCAGTTCCTCGGCCAGCGCTGCGGCGACGATATTGGTGACTCCGCCCATCCATCCGGACGACAGGTACACCGGTGCGCTCGGCGACTTCTGACCCGCCAGAGTGGCGGCGCGAGCGACGCGGGTTGTCCAGCGGGTGATGTCCACGTACGGAATGCCGGCCTCGACGGCGGCGGACAGGACACGATCGTGGGGATCGTTGACCGTCGAAACGACCGCGCGTACGGACGCGTCGAAGGGTGTCGGGTCGAGGAGGTCCCAGCGGCGGACGGAAGCGCCGTGACGGCCGGCCAGTTCGTCGCCTCGCTCGGGGGTGCGTCCGGTGAGGAGTAGTGGGAAGTCGGGGGCGAGCAACGCTGTCAGGGCGCTGCCCACGGTTCCGTATCCGCCGGCCACGAGGATCGGGCCGTCGGCTGAATACTGCAATGAATCGGTCATGCACCTAACTTTAGGTCAAATGACCTAAAACGTCGAATGGGGTTCTTTCCGCTGCTCAGTCCCGGTGTCGCACGATGTTGACGACGTTGCCATCGGGTGCCCGGACGAGGAATCGGCGAACACCCCACTCTTCGGTCGTTATGGGGTGCACGATTTCGTAGCCGAGCCTGCGGGCCTCTTCGTAGGCGCCGTCGACGTCGTCCGTGTGGACTGAGATGACCGAGTCCTCGGCTGCAGTGGCGTCGTGCGTGACGAGCTGTACGTTCGCGCCGGTGTCGGGAGAGGTGTAGCGAGCGACCCACCCCATGTTGAACTCTTCGGTGCTCAGGCCGAGAAAGTCGGAGTAGAAGCTCTTGGCGGTTCCGACATCGGCGACTTTGAGATTGGCGGTGATGCGTCGAGCGCGCATGTGGTTCTCCTACCCTCGGTAACAGATGCGCTCGATGATCGTCCGAAAGCGGAGCCATGTCGACTGTGCCGTCCGAAGATGCGGGCCGCCTGGTTGATTCGATCTGTCACTGCGGATCGAACGAGCTCACAGTTCCCCACCGTGAGAAGGGAAGGACGATCAATTGAACCTTGCCGATGACATTGTCGATCGGCACCGTTCCACTGTGTTCGTCATCGAGATGGAAACGTGAATCCTTCGAATGGGCGCGGTTGTCGCCCATCACCCACAGGTTCCCGTCGGGAACCGTGACCGGCCCGAAATACCTTCCTTGACAAGAGGTATCGTTGCCCGGAATGCGCTTGTCGATGTACGGCTCGGTCAGCGGCTTGCCGTTCACCCGAAGCCCCTCTTCCTCGGACAGACACTGTACGGTTTGGCCACCGACCGCGACTACCCGCTTCACGAGGTCGTTTTCGTCCGGCGGGACCAAGCCGACGATGGACCCGAGTCCCTGAAACGCGCGAACAATCGAATTGTCGGATCGAATGGATTTGTACTCGTCGTTCCAGGACTCGGGTCCCTTGAACACGACCACATCCCCAGGTTGCGGATCCCCGAATCGATAGCTGATTCTGTCGACGAGGATCTTGTCTCCCGTGCAGCCGGTGCATCCGTGAAGTGTCGGTTCCATGGACTCCGACGGGATCAGAAAGATGCGTCCGACGAAGTTCTGAATGACAACACTCAGGACAAGTGCGACGACAACGAGGATCAGAATCTCACGCCACAGTGGACGTTTCCTCGGGTGATCGGCCACTGCCGATTCAGTGGAGTCGGTCGAGTCCTCGTGGGCGTCGGATTCCGTCACACTCCCGACAATAGATGGCGCAACCAGTCGTCGGCCCGATACGAATCTTCTCGGTTCGTGGGTCTGTCTGTCGGCTGACATGCTTCGGAATTGGATCACATCACGCGCGAAGATCCGGTCGAGATCGGCAATCCGCGCAGTCCTGACCCAAACATCGTGCCGACGAATACCTTTCGCAGAAGCAGGTTGAACAACTCTCCGAGATTCAAGCGTGCAGCACGCCGGCGCCTCTGTTGATCGATTGGCACAATCTTTTGCGAGAGATGGGCATTCTCCCACTGAAGCGTCGGTGCGAGACAGCGCCTCGTAAGGACGACTGTACTTCCGGGCAATTTCTCTCGAACTTGGATTGACCGCACGAAAACCTGATGTTTGGGGGACAATCATCTGGGGCGATCACCTGGGGCGACAAGTCGAGGAGATGCAAATGTCCGAGGCCAAATCCGAAAGCACTGAGTCTTTTTCTGAGACGACACCGCCGGCGGAGCCGTCGAAACAATCAGTGCTCAGGCGGTACTACCCGGCTGCGGTGCCCGTCGTCCTCGGCTTGATCATCTATTTCATGCCTGTTCCGGACGGTGTGGATCCCAAGGGCATGCACATGCTCGGAATCTTCGTCGGCACCATCGTGGCGTTGATCTTGCAGCCGCTGCCGACGGGTTCTGTGGCGCTGGTAGGCCTGTCGATCGCCATGATCACCCAGACCGAGACGCCGACGGAAGCGTTGTCCGGCTTCAGTAACACCACGATCTGGCTGATTGTCGCATCGTTCTTCATTGCCGAGGGCTTTCTGGTCACTGGACTCGGCAAACGGGTTGCGCTCATGTTCGTGACCAAACTCGGCAAGTCGAGTCTCGGATTGTCCTACGGAATGGCGTTGACGGACTTGATACTTGCTCCGGCGACGCCGTCGAACACCGCCCGTGCGGGTGGCGTCGTCTATCCGATCATCGTCTCGCTGAGCAAGTTGGAGGACTCCAATCCCGAGCCCGAGGACTCTCGCAAGAAGCTCGGAGCATATCTGCTGCTCACGTCGCTGCAAGTCAACGTCGTGACCTCCGCGATGTTCATCACCGCCATGGCGGGTAACCCTGTGGCCGTCGATGCGGCTGCCAAGATCGGCATCGACATCTCGTGGGGCAAATGGGCGCTGGCAGCATCGGTTCCGGGAATTGCGAGTCTGATCGCGATCCCGTGGGTGATGTCGAAGATCTTCCCGCCCACGATGTTGAAGACTCCGAAAGCACCCGAGCAAGCCAGGGAGGAACTGCGCAAGGCAGGTCCGATCAGCCGCAACGAGAAGATCATGGCCGCCACCTTCGTTCTGCTGCTGGTGCTCTGGTGCCTGGGCTCGCAGCTCAACGTCAATGCCACTACAACAGCATTCGTCGGAATCGGCATCCTGTTGGTGACCAAGGTGCTGACGTGGAACAACCTGGTCCACGACACCGGGGCGTGGCAGACGCTCGTGTTCTTTGCCGTTCTGGTCGGTATGGCAAGCCATCTCGAAGAACTCGGCGTGATCTCGTGGATCGGAACCCAGGTCTCCTCGAGCGTCGACGGTTTGCCGTGGATCTGGGCTTTTGCGATCCTGACCTTGGTGTACTTCTACGCGCACTATCTGTTTGCGTCGAACACCGCGCAGATCGTCGCCATGTACGCGGTGTTTCTCGGCGCGGCGGTGGCAACCGGTGCGCCGCCGCTGTTCTCGGCCCTGGTATTCGGCTTCATCGGCAGCCTGTTCGGCGGTATCTCGCACTACGCGTCCGGTCCGGCCGGAGTGATCTACGGTTCCGGATACATCAAGACCTCGGAGTGGTTCCGAATCGGTTTCGTGATGAGCGTCGTGATCATCCTGATCTGGACGATCATCGGCGGCGCGTGGATGAAGCTGATCGGCGCCTGGTGACGATCAGTTGTCCTTGCGCCGCAATCCGAATCGCATCGATTCCTTGTTGACAGCGGCAATCGCGGTCAGCGGTATCTCCGCGGGACACACCTGCGCACATTCACCGTAGGTCGAGCACGGCCCGAAATCGGCCTCCATCTGGTGCGACATCGCTCGGGCCCGCTTGCCACGTTCGTTGCGGCCCTGCGTGACGAGAGACAGGTGGGTCAGTTTGGACCCGGTGAAGAGGTGCGCGGCACCGTTCGGGCAGGCTGCCACGCAAGCGCCACAGCCGATGCACGCGGCGAAGTCCAGTGCAGCTTCGGCACTTTGATGCGAGAGCGGCTGACTGTCTGCGTCCGGCGCGGTTCCTGCATTGACCGAAACGTATCCACCGGCTTCGAGCACCCGGTCGAGCGCAGAGCGATCGACGACGAGGTCTCGGACCACGGGAAAGGCCGCGGAGCGGAACGGCTCCAGTTTGATTCGGTCACCGTCGGAGAAGCTGCGCAGGTGCTGACGGCACGTGGGAGTGTTCGCAACCGGCCCATGGGGAACGTCGTCGACGGTGATGCCACAGGACCCGCAGATCCCTTCTCGGCAGTCGGAATCGAAGGCGATGGGTTCGTTGCCGCTCTCCACGAGTTGGTCGTTGAGTCGGTCGAGGAGCTCCAGCAGCGACATCTCCACCGTCGCGTCGTCTATTTGGTAGGTGTCGAATGCGCCGGACGACTCAGGTCCGGATTGGCGCCACACGTCCACGGTGATTTTCATACGTAGTTCCTCGTCTGCAGTGGAACAGCGGTGAAGGACAACGGCTCGTCGTGTCGAACGTGTCTGCCGTCCTGGGCGGTTTCCCACGCGGAGACGAAGCACCAGTCCTGATCGTTTCGCTGCGCTTCGCCGTCGGGAGTCTGATGTTCGGCACGAAAGTGCGCTCCACAGGACTCGTCACGATCGAGAGCATCGACGCACATCAGTTCGGCGAGCTCGAGGAAATCGGCTACCCTGCCGGCCCTTTCCAACTCCTGGTTGAACTGGTTTCCGCTGCCGGCAACTCGCAGGTTCGACCAGAAATCGGTTCGCAGTGCGCGGATTTCGGCGATCGCCTTGGTCAAGCCCTCGGCCGTTCGGGTGACACCGCAACCCGCATAGAGGATCTCGCCCAGTTGTCGATGGAACCTGTCGGGGCCGTGTGTTCCGCCGACCGAGAGCAGCAGGTCCACCCGACCCCTCACGTCAGTGAGCGTCGACGTCACAGCGGGATCGGACAGTTCGAGTGGAGTGGATCCGAGTAGCGGCGCAAGATAATTCGGAATCGCGTACGGGAGGGTGAACCAGCCGTCGACGCATGCCGAGAGCAACGAATTGGCGCCGAGGCGGTTGGCTCCGTGGTATCCCCAGCCTGCCTCACCACCGACGAACAAGCCGGGGATGGAGGTCATCTGGTCGTAGTCGTTCCACAGTCCTCCCATGGTGAAGTGGGCTCCGGGGGCGATGCGCATCGGCACCGTATAGGGGTCTTCGCTGGTGGCGTCGCGATACATCGAGAACAGATTTCCGTATCGCTCCTCGATGGTCTTGCGGCCGAGCCGTGCCAACGCATCGCGGAAATCCAGGTACACACTGTTTTTCAGAGGGCCGACGCCGTGACCGGAGTCGATTTGCTCGCGGGCGGCCCGTGAAGAGACGTCGCGGGGAGAGAGGTTCCCGAACGCCGGATATTTGCGCTCGAGGTAGTAGTCGCGTTCGTTTTCGGGAATGTCGCCGGGCTCACGATCGTCTCCGGGCTTGGCCGGTACCCAGATCCGGCCGTCGTTGCGCAGGGATTCGCTCATCAGAATGGTTTTCGACTGCCACTCGGAGTTGACGGGAAGTGCCGTCGGATGGAATTGGATGAACGAGGGTGAAGCCATCAACGCACCGCGTCGGTGCGCTCGCCAGGCGGCCGTGGCGTTGGAATTCTTCGCAAGTGTGGACTTGTGGAATACGGTTCCGTAGCCGCCGGATGCCAGTACGACGGCATGGCCTGTGGTGGCGCCGATCTCACCGGTCACGAGATCGCGTGTGACTATCCCTTGTGCTCGCCCGTCCGAAACGATGAGATCGAGCATCTCGGTTCGGGTGTGGAGGTTGACCGTTCCGGCTGCGATCTGACGTTGCAGTGCCTGCGACGACGCTATCTGCAACTGCTGGCCTGTCTGCCCGCGCGTGTAGTACGTGCGCGACACCTGAACGCCGCCGAAGGATCGGGTGGCCAGAGTGCCGCCGTACTCGCGAGCAAACGGTGCCCCGATGGCATTCATGTGATCGATGACGCGTACGGATTCTTCGGCGAGACGGAAACAGTCGGCCTCACGGCCCCGGAAATCACCGCCCTTGACGGTGTCCTTCACGAAGCGGGCGAGACTGTCGTTGTCCACTTTTCGAGCGCGAGCAGCGTTGATGCCTCCTTGCGCGGCGACACTGTGTGCACGGCGGGGTGCATCGTGGAAGGTGAAGGACTCGACGTGGTAGCCCAGTTCACCGAGGGAGGCGGCGCAGGCCGCGCCGGCGAGGCCGGTACCGACGACGATGACCGTGAACTTGCGCCGGTTGAGTGGGCTGACGAGCTTGTAGTCGAGTTTGCGAGTGGGCCAGGCCGTCGCCGGATCGCCGGCCGGGACCTTACCGTCCACCGGTGTCCCGATGCTGCGCAGATCGTCGAGTTCGATGCTGTTCACTTATGACGCTCCTGTCTTCGAGATGGCGCCGGTCATGACCGCGATGGGGATCGACATGTTTCCGACCATCACGACGAGCGCAAAGATTCCGGAGAGTGCAACGCCAATCTGGCGCAGTCGTTGGCCGGTCACGCCGAGATCGTTGACCGCGCTCCAGAGCCCGTGCGCGAGGTGCATTGCCAGCAGAGCCATCGCGACGATGTAGAACGCTGCCACCAGCGGACGCTCGAAGCTGGCAATCAGATTGTCGTATGCGTAACTCTGTGTGCGCGTGGCCGCTTCGTACTCGCTGCTGCCGATGGGGCGGGTTCCGGTCGTGAGGTCGAGTATGTGGAAAATGACGAATAGCAGCAGCACAGCTCCGGTGACGGGCATCGTGCGCGCTGTAAAGGACTTGATTCCCAGACCTTTACGTCGAAATTTTCCTCGAGCTCGGCGTCCGCGGACGGTGAGCAGCCAGGCACACCAGACGTGTGCGACCAATGACGCGAGCAAGACGATGCGAAGAATCCACAGAAGTCCCTCGTAGGGCAGGAAGGGTTCGAACACCGTTCGTAGCCAGTGTGCGTAGTCGTCGAAGTGATCGGCACCGGTGTAGACTTTCAGGTTTCCGATCATGTGAACGAGAACGAAAGCGGCGAAGATCAGTCCTGTCACGGCCATCAGAATCTTGCACGTGATGTTGGACGGCCGCGCTCGAGCTTGGAGTGAATCGCCGGTAGCTCGCGATACACGGGTCGGAGCACTCACAGACAAACCTCCCACGCCAGACTTGCCGGACAGGTGCCGTCAGCCTAAGCCCGATCGAGGTTTTCGGCCAACGGATGGGTGCCCGACTTGTCTGTTAATGCAGGTGAATGGGAGTGTAGGGGTGCTCATTACCCGAAAGTAAGGAACTCGTGAACGATGTTTGACTCGACGTGGCGACGGTGGTCATGGCGCGCCGGAACGGCATCGGCCCTGGCAGTGGCCTTGTTTGCGGTGGGGTCGCCGGCTGGTGCGCAGGAGACCGTCGACCTGGCCGACGTGTTCAACCCGTTGGTCGTGAAGGCACTCCAAGGCGCTGACATTTCCACCGAATTGACTCCACTCGGGCTCTCGTCCGATGATCCGTGGTTCGACGAACCCGAAATCGAGCCGGGTACCGCCCCCGGCACACTTCTCAAAGCGCGTCCGGTCAGCGTGCAGGTCTACCAGGTCCGCCCCGACGTGGTCTCGGCTCATCAACTGATGTACACCACCACTGATCACTTCGGTCGGCAGGTGATCAGCACCGGAATTCTGATGATTCCCGAGGACGGAACTGCGCCAGGTGATCGCAAGATCATCGGATACGCCGAGGCGAACGACAGCCTCGGCGCGAACTGCGCACCAAGTCACCAGTGGACCGGCGGCAATCAGAGCGACCCGGCGATGTTCTCGGCGCTCGGCCCGGTGGCTCAGATGTTCGGCCACGGCTGGGCAGTGATGATGAGCGACGTCGGCAACGACGGCGACACTGCTCCCCATCCGTTCTCGATCGGACAGTTCTCAGGGAAGGCAACGCTCGACGGCGTTCGGGCAGCACTCGCGCTTCCGGAAGGTGGCCTCGAATCAGACACCCCTGTCGGCATCTACGGTGTCGCCGGAGGCGGTGTCGCAGCGGGCTTTGCCGCGGAACAGGCCCATGAATATGCGCCGGAACTGAACGTCCAGGCCAGTGCCATTCAGGCGATGATGATCGACCCGGCAACGTTCGAGGAAACAGCGGCCGGTGGGATCGGTTCCGGATTCGTCTTCTCGAGCATTCTCGGATTCGACGCGGGCTACCCCGACGTTCGGCTCGACGATCATCTGACTCCGATCGGTCACAACGTCGCCGCAGCCTTCCGCGCGTCCTGCCAGGCGCTCTACCTCGGACTCCCATTCGTTCCATTCGACGTCCTACTCACCAACCCTTCGCCCCGAACGATCCCTGCGCTGGCCGCGGCGTACGCGGACAACACGTTGGGAAAGCAGGCGCCGGCTTCCAAGCTTCTGATTTCTTCCTGTGAGGACGACTTTCTCGTTCCCTTCAGTGAGGCAGAGCAATTGGCGCAGACATATCGAGCAGACGGCGGCAACGTGGACCTGCTCCCGTCGCAGTGCGGGCCGCTCGATTACGTGACCAACCTGTACAAGACGGTGACCGATCAGCTGGGTATGCAGGACATCGCCTGGCTGGCAAAGACGTTCGACGAAGCCGAGGGGCGATGAGCTTGCGGAAGTCTCTGACGCGCAGGGATTTTGCGCGCACGGTTCTCGTTGCTTCGGCAGGTATCGGCGGTGCCGTCGTACTGGGAGGCAGGGCGTCCGCGGGTACTGGTGAGCTCGACAGGTACCTCGACCTGGAAGCAGTGAACGCAAACGCCGAAGCCACGGGCGGTCTGCATCCTTCTCTGCCATCGGATTCCGCGACGCTGCGGTCTTTGGTGGATACCGCCCGAGCCTCGGGAGTGGATCCGCATCGCTATCAGACACTGCTCAAGCAGTACTGGCTCGCGGTCGGGACGGAGTCGGCAGGTATCGATCTCGCTACGTGGACTCCGTTCGACGGTGTGCACGCGAATCTCGGAAACCTCACCAACACTTTCCAGTTCTACGAGCGACTCCAGCTCGAGCATCGAGAACTGCAGTGGGCAGGTATGGGAGGAATGGTCGGGCCCGCTTTCGCCGGTGGACTCCTCGACTTGGACTACGGGCGAGTTGTGCTGGAAGTCCAAGCGATCAGCGAGGCGATGGCACTGGTGTGGCGAGAGATCGACCGCATCGGGGCGCCGGTTGCATCGTCGATGGGAGCACCCGAGGACATTGCGGCACTTCTCGAGGTCGGCCACGAGATTCGCCCCGAGGACGTGATGTGGTTCCAGGGGAAAGTGATTGCGATGAGCAAACACATCTTCTCGGACCTGATTCCCATGCACATGGCGTGGGTTCACGACGGCGTCGACGGCATCGCCGAACTCGATCGCGCAGGGCTGCTCGACGAGAACGCCCGTATCGCGTGGAACAACATTGCTTCGGGGACAACGGAATCGGTCTTCGACGGCAATGTGCGTCTGCTGCGAAGGGAGCAGTACCAGTCGGTGGGTGATCAGTGGGACGAGGCGAAGGCCTACCGCGGCAGTGTTGGTCGCTCGTTGACCTACCTGACCACCTTCGCCGCATCACCGTCGATGCCTGGCGTCGTGCCGCCACGCGAGTCGAACCCGCTTTCGTTCGAGGTGGGCAATGCTGTTGTGCAAACGCCGCTTCCGGACTTCAACTGGGCGGACCGGGATGGTCGTTGGACCTACATCAACGATCAGTTGCTCCCGGTCTACAACAACCTGATGAAGAATCAACCGGAACTGTGGCGAGCGACGCTGGCCGCGCCCGTCTCCGTTCGGATAACCGAGCAGCGAATGATCGCTCGCTTGCCGGACATGTTGCGGTCCATGTTGTCGACTCTGGCGATTACGGTCAACTGAACTCGGCGGTGGCGGGGCCTCAGGGTCCCGCCACCGCCCGTGAACTTGTCGGTCAGGCCTGGCTCAGCTCCGCTTGCATGCGCGCGGAGTCCTTGCCGACAGTGCGGGTAGCCAGGTAGATGAATACCGCGGTGAGTGCCAACATGATCGGCACGAGATACATGGCCGAGTTCAACCCGTCGCCGGCGTACTGAGCCAACTTCCCGGTACCGGCATCTGCAAGTGCACGCTTGGCGAACCAGTCCGAGATCGCTCCAACGGCAACCGGTCCGGAGAATCCGCCGAGAAGGTACATGGCAGCGAAGAACAACGCAGTCGCAGTGCCGCGGAGCCTGGGAACCACGACGTCGTGAATGGCAGGGTAGACGCTGATGTAGAAGCCGTAGGCCAGAAGCCACCCGGCCGAGAACAAGAGCGTGAACATCACGACGTTTCCGCCGTGTTGCAACAGTGCCAGCGCCGTCAAAGGTGCCGCCAATGCCGAGGTTCCGACACCGATCATCAACCGTGCGCGCGGTGAGCGTGCGCTGGCCTTGTCAGCGTAGCGAGCGCCGAGAAGCAATCCGATCAGGCCCGTGATTCCGACGATGATGCCCGTGACCGATGCCGCCGCAGTCAGTTTCAGGTGGTACTGGCGCATGAGCAGCGGGACGACAAACGAATTCACTGCGTAGGCGGCGAAGTTGAACGTCAGCCCGGCAAGGATGAGCCAACGAAGCGTGGGAATTGCGAGCAGGCGACGGATCGGGCGGGTGATCGGTGCCTGTGAAACAGCGGCTGCGCGGGCCTCCGGACTTTCGGAACCACCACGAACCGGATCTGCCATGCGGTAGAGCACGACTGCAAGCAGGACACCGGGAATCGCCGCGAGGAAGAACGGTGCACGCCAGCTGTCGAATGCCTCGGCGATCTTGCCGACGGTGAAGTAGGCGAGCATGAGGCCAATCGGCAAACCGAGCATGAAGACACCAAGTGCGCGTGAGCGTCGTTCCGCCGGGTAGATATCGCCGATCATCGAGTTTGCTGCGGGTGTGAAGGTCGCTTCGCCCACACCGACGCCGAGACGCGCGAGGATGAACAGCACGTAGCTGCCGGCGGCACCGGTTGCTGCCGTCAGTCCGCTCCACACCAGGAGTCCGATCCCGATGATCTTGGGACGGTTCTTCGTGTCGGCCAACCGGCCCAGAGGCAGTCCTGCGACTGCGTAGACGAGGGTGAATGCAGAGGTGATCAATCCCAATTGCAAGTCACTGAGCGAAAACTCGTTCTTGATCGGCTCGGCAACGACCGAGGGGATCGCCCGGTCGAAGAAGTTGAGCATGTTCGCGAGAAACAGGGCGACGAGTGTGCCGCCGAGAAGTTTGTCACGTGTTCCGACAGGGGCGCCGTCCACGGACGGCAGCGGCGGAGCGTCTCGTTGAATTGACATGATTGTTCCACCCTTTTCGCGAGTGCTGAATGAATTGTGCTGGGGGAGAAGCTCAGGACAGAGCGTCGGCGACCGTTTTCCCGATCGCCTGCATCCCGGCCGCAGTGGGATGCAGTGGAACCGCCGGCTGGGTAGGGACGATTCCCGTGTAGTAAGCAGTGGCAGGGTCCGTGCAGATGTCATGCCCGGCAGTGGTTTCGGTGATGTCGATGTACTCGACGCCGTGACGGGCCGCAGTTGCTGCCATGACCGTGTTGCCGTAGTCGATCACACTCTGGAGATAGTCGGCGTCGCGCGGCCAGAACGGCTGAGTGCCGGGGCAGCCGCCACCACGGATGTATGTTCCGTATCCGACCACGACGATGCGCGCCGACGGTGCTCGATCCTGCGCGACTTCGATCATGGAACTCCAACCTGTGGACGCATTTTCGATCATCTGTCGCTGTTGATCGACGCCACCGGAGGTGAACTTGTCACGGCAGGACGTTCCGGTGGGTTCGGGGAGTGGATTGACGCAGCTCAGAACTGTCGGGAACAACGAGATGTCGTTGGCACCGATGGTGATGGTGACGAGGTCGGTATCAGGCCCCAATGCTGTTGCCTGCGGTGATACTTGACCGGAGAACGTCGATTGTGCGGTGTCCGTGACGTTGGCGGATCGCGCCGACGAGCAGGTCATATCCGTGAGTTGAGCGCCGAGTTCTCGCGCCACCACGGACGGGTAGTTGTCGAGTGATCGTAGACAGCCCGGTGACGACGAGTCCTGCGCGGTGACCAGTGGGCCGGCCGCCGCGGAATCGCCGAGCGCGACGTACTGGATAGTGCTGACCGCTGTCTCGGCACTCGACACACCGGTCCCGAGAGCCGCGATCGAACCGGCAGCCACGACGCCTGCCAGAATGGCTGCGCTGCGCGTTTTCCACGTCACTCGAGGCTCCTATTGGTCGAAGGTGGTACTTCCAGTTACGCCGCCGATTGTGAATTCCTGAGTGGCGTGGGTTACATAGTGATAGGAAAAAGGCAGGTCGGCCTTGTGGTGGCAATTCAATTCTGTGGAGGGTTTTGTGTCAGGAAACAAAGATCTGCCGTTCGAGCCGATCCTGGTTGGTGGCAGATCTCTGGCCGACCGACTGGCGCAACGCACCCATCCACTGGTCATTGAGACAGTCGATCTGGTCCACCGCGACGTCACCTTCTACCGGTTGCTCCCTGACGAGGCATTGCGTAACGACGTCACCACCATCGTGAGGCGCAATCTGGAACTGTTCATTTCGATGCTGCGGACCGGCGCCGATCTGGCGCCCGAGCTGCTCGCCGACATCAGCGAATCGGCTCGCCAACGGGCTCAGGAATTGGTTCCGCTCGGTGAGGTGCTGCGGGCATATCACTTGGCAGCCGGGCTGTGGTGGGAGACCATCAGCGAATGGGCGGTCCCGGAAGACGGTGTCGCACTTGCCCGCACCGGACGACTCCTGAATGCATACACCGCGGCCTCCGCGTCGGCGGTTCTTGCCGGCTACGGTTCCGACCATGCCACCCAGACGGACGAGGATTCTGCGCGAAGGTCATTGTTCGTAGCACTTTCGACGGGTGTCGATGTTGATCGGGTCTCCGACGATGTGGGCATCAGGTTGGCGCGCCTGTACTGGGTGGTGGCGCTGCACGTCGAACGGAATGACGACGAGTCCTCGACCGAGGTGGACACTGCCGTCGCCGAGCGGAGAAAGGTGCGCCACCTGCAACGAGAGCTTGATCAGGTGGGGCGTGACAAAGCGCTCGGGGTGCTCGGGAGCAGTGGCGGAGCCGTACTGATTCCTATTGTGGAATCGGAACCCGCTGAGGGGAACTGGGCGTCGAGTCCGCAGTATCTTTCATTGTGTCGACGATTGGGTGATCTCGAGAAGGTCATCGGTGCATCGACGGTTGCCGCCGTACATGTCGCGGCACCGCCGGCAATTCCCGCAGCGGTGTCGCAGGCGCGCGAGGTGCTGAACGTTGCCCGAAAGTACGGCCGTACAAGTGGGGTCGTGCGTCTCGAGGATCTTGCAGTCGAGTATCAACTGACCCGCCCGAGCGCTGCGCTGCCGATCCTCGCAGATGTGTTGTCGCGGTTGGAGTCCGATCCTGCCGTGCTCGAGACGCTCGAATCTTTCATCGACTCCGGATTCGATCGAGCTACCACGGCTCGGCAGTTGCACGTACACCCGAACACGGTCGTGTACCGCCTGCGTAAAGCGAGTTCCCTGACGGGACTTGACCTGTCGTCACCGAAAGATCTTGTACAGGTCACCATGGCGCTGGGAGCGCGTCGCGCGCTCGGAATGGAGGCTGACTCTTCCCAAACGTGATGCGTCTGTGGTTCTCTGTGAACGTGTCTGATTCTCGGATTGGCAATGCGGCCGGGAGACATGGCCAGACTGGGTCAGCTGATGGTGCAACGAGGCGCGTGGCGTGATCAGACGTTGATCGACTCCGCCTACCTCGACGAGTTGTCCGCGCCCTCTCCGTCCAATGGGGGTACGGCTTCTTGACCTGGGTGAACGCGGGCGAGGACTTCTACTCCGTGAATGCGCCGGTGAGCAAGTATGTTTCGCATCCGGTGTGGCAGAACGCGCCTCGGGATCTCTATCTCCAGGAGTTCTTGCGGCTTGTCGTCGCTTCGATCGTGGACGTTCCACCGCCGCCGTACGTCGGGCCTCCCGTGCATGGGTCGGGTGGTCCGCTCATCGACGATCCGTCACAACTCGTCGGCTTCGCGAACCCCGAATTGATCTTCGACACGATGGTCGGGACGGGGCGAGCAGGAACACCCGGATGCAACATCGTGATCTGCAACAACGAATTGTTGCCGTTCAGTGTCGCCGACCTGCTCGGGGATGCTGCAGCTCAGATCGGTAACGCGGCAGGCGCGTCGATTCGAGATGCTGGTAGATGACGGTTTCGAAGCCAAATCGTTGTGAAACCTTCATGTTTAGTCTGTGTGACGGTAAGTCAACAGTAAAAGTCGCTTAAATCACACAATTCAGACAAAACGTTCGTTACCGTGTGCTGGACAACCGACAACTCATGGGGGTTCGGCTACATGGCAAATGTTCGTAGGTCTCTGACGAAGGGATTGATTACTGCTTCGGTAATCGCCGCAGCCGGAGTGGGATTGTCGCCGGCGACAGCGAGTGCCGACATCACTCCGACGACGGTCGTCAACGGCATCCTGTCGACGGTGGGCGGCTGCCAAACACCGGTGCGGTCTCTCATTCTTGCGTGCACGAGTGCTGAGACGCTGACACGCCAGTCGCCCGTGCTGCTCGACCTCAACCCCGTGGGCACGAACATCGTCGTCTTGGGTGCCGGCCTCTTCGACGACGGCACGATGCGTCCGATGTTGGTCGACCGGCTTCAGGCGGCGCTCCAGCTGGCCCGTCAGTACCCGCAGTCTCCGATCATCACAAGCGGTGGGGCTCCGAAGGCCGGAGTAACGGAAGCCAGGGCGATGCGCGAATGGCTCGTTGCCAACGGCGTCAACCCGGGCCGGATCACCGAAGAGGGAACTTCGTGGTCGACGGTCGAGAATGCGATCAACTCTGCGCGGATTCTCGCCGATCGAGGCGCGACCGGCGTGGTTGTGGTCTCGAGCGCCAATCACGTGGAGCGCGCGATGGTGGACTTCCGCGTTGCAGTTCTCGGCCGGATCCCGGTCGCAGGCGTAATCGCTGCGACCTGACGTCAGTGATTGTGGGAGTTGGACTTTCGCCAGTTCAACGGCGAGGCGTCGAATCGTCGACGGAAGGCGCGGCTGAACGCGGCATCGGATTCGTAGCCGACAGTTATCGCAATGGTCCCGACCGGCTCGGTGGTTTGCACGAGTAGTTCGGCGGCACGGTCGAGTCGGCGCTCGGTGATGTAAGCGCCGGGCGTCTGGCCGACCAGTCGCGAGAAGCGCTCCGCAAAAGACGATCTCGACAGGGTGGACAGCGTCGCCAGTTCGTCGATGGTCCAGTTGCGTGACGGGTCGTTGTGGACGGCCTCGAGGGCCTGCCCGATTCGTGGATCCATTGCTGCGGTCAACCATCCGCCGTTCGATCCGTCCGCTCGAGCCCACGCTCTGAGGATCTGGACGAAGAGAAGGTCGAGAATCCGGGAAACCATCACGGAGGAACCAGGTTTCGGATCGTCCACCTCGGCGCCCAACAGTCGGCTGCTCACCTCGAGCCACTCGACCGGGGTCCCTTGTGTCGCGCGCAGTTCGACGAAGTCCGGCAGAACGGACAGCAGTCGCTGCGCTGCGACGTCGTCGAGTGTGAAAGTACCGAAAAGCCAACGTGTTTCGCTTTTCGCGTGCATCGGCATCGCATTCTCGATCGTATGAGCATGCCCATGGGGTAACAGTACGAGTTCCCCGGGGCCGAGTTCGATCGGGGCTTTGCCCTGCGTTCTGATCACGATGTCACCGTGCTCGGCAATGTGAAGTGCTCGCACCCCAGTGGGTACCTCCACGGTGAAGTTCTCGCCGTGGACGCAGCGATGAATCCGATCACCGCGAAGGTGGACGACTTCGAGAACGTGCGAGAGGGTGTCCCGGGTTCGAGTCTCGTCGGTGGTGGGTACGTACCGCTGTGATGATGTTGTCCTCATGGATCGATCACTCCGATGGTCTCGAGCATTCGGCGTTTCTGCACAAAAACTTGGCAATCTGGTCATGGTTATTGATCCAGGATCCCCTTAACGTGGGTAACAGACAAGGTCTGGGTTTCGAAGGCTTGCCGATCGTCGGATTATTCGTCGCACTGCGTATCTGGAGGAGTTGGTCATGGCAGAGAAGGTAAACATCGTTCTGGTGCATGGAGCCTGGGGAGACGGTTCTCATTGGCGTCACGTCATACCCACCCTGCACAACGCCGGGCATCGAGTGGTTGCGGTCCAGAATCCACTTACTTCGCTCGCCGACGACGTGGACCGGACCAGGAAGGTGGCCGAATCGATGGACGGCCCGACCTTGCTGGTCGGACACTCGTACGGCGGCGCGGTGATCACAGGCGCGGGTCATGCGGAAAATGTTGTGGGACTGGTATATATCGCTGCCTTTGCGCCGGACGAGGGTGACAGCCTGGGAAGTATCTTCGCCCGCACGGATCAGCCGGCGGGCGCGGCGAACATCGCGCCGGACGCCGAGGGCTTCTTGTGGATCGCCCCGGACAAGTTTCAGGAGAGTTTCAGTCAGGATCTCGACGACACCGAAGCATTGGTCATGGCGCTGACGCAGAAACCCATTGCGGGTCAGTGCTTCTCGGACCCGTCAGGGCCGCCGGCATGGCGTGGGAAGCCCAGTTGGTATCAGGTTTCAGGGCAGGACCGAATGATTCCGCCGGAAACCGAGCGATGGATGGCAGAGCGTATCGGTGCCCGCGAGATCGAGGAACTCGACGCAGGCCATGCATCCTTGGCGTCCCACCCGCACGAGGTCACCCAGTTGATTCTGCGTGCTGCTGCAGAATTGTCGTGACGGCGTAAATCGTCCGGCTGTTCGAGTGGGCTGCCCATCACGATTACTTTGTCGTCAGTCCTCGGAACTGCCCAGTCGGTGAAGCAGCGCTGTCAGCGTGGTGATGTCGTCCGTATCCCATTTCGCGAGTCGGGCGCGCCAGCGATCTATCTGGTGATTGCGGATGGTCGTGAGCTTCGTTCGCGCCTCAGGGGTCAGAGCTACCAACTTGGCGCGAGCGTCGTCGGGATCGGGGATCCGTTCCACCAGGCCGAGTCGAGCTGCGGCGTCGATTTGCCTGGTCAAGGTGGACTTCTCGATATCGAGGGTGCAGATCAGGTCGGACATCCGCACCGCATCCGAACGGTTCAGGATGACCAGAACCGGGTAGAGCGCCGGATCGAGTTTGGGATGAATTGCGCGCGCATAGGTGCGCGCCTGGGCGCGTCCTCGTTGCCACATGTCGGCAAGTTCCATCTCCAGGCCCGTGATCGGATCTGAAACCACTGTCGTTTCCCCTTTGGTGCGATTCGTTCGGTGTTCATCAAACCAGAAGGGGGGCCGAAGTGATTTGGGTGAAGTCACGCTGAGCGAAAGGTACGTTCGGCGTACTGAAGGCGTCGGGCGTACCTTTCGCTCGCAAGGTGGGTGGGTCAAGCCACCGCATACGCCCGCACGCACGTGTTCAGGTCGCGGGTGAGATCGGCCGCGGTACTGGTCGGAGAACCGAATTTCACGACGGACCCGTCGCTCCCGTGGAACAACAGCGTCGGAAACGAAGTGGCGTCGAGCCTGCGTGCTCGGACGAAATCAGCGCGGGCGGCATCCTTCGAGGCGGCGGTGAACAGGGAAGACACCGCGGCAGATGGGTCGAGTTCGAGGGATTCCGCGATGGATCGGTATGTCTCGGGATCGGAAAGGCTGCGCCCGTCTCGGTAGAACGCGATCTGCATGGCCTCCGCGATGTCGAGGGCGCGTGTCGGATCTTGCGCGCGCAGTGCGGCGAGTCCGATCGCTGCATCCGTCGAATCCATGACGAACCGCCCATCAGTCACCAGTTGTGAATATCCGTCACCGAAGACAGCGCCGGTCTGGGCGGCGATGGTGGCGTTGGCTGATTTCAGGTACGGAGCCGAAGACATGGGCGCGACGCGCTCACCGGTGAACAGTCCGCCGCTGACCACGGACAAGTCGATGGAATCGGCATTTTGACGGACGAACTCCGTCAACGCAGGGCCGAAGCCGAAACACCACCCGCAATAGGCGTCGAAGACGTAGGTGAGTTGCGTCTTGCCTGCTGTTTCCGAGCGTGATGTCTGCACTGGAAGATTCCTATCCGAGCGTGAACTGATTGATACCCTGACGATATGTCGCATTCGGGTATTCGGTCACGGTGAAGATGAGTCCCGAACTAGTGAAAAACAGACAAGTACCCGTCCGGGACGTCGGGTACGCATCTTCGGTGGCTGACGCGACCGAGATCGAAGTACTCAGCCTGGACACCATTCGCATCAACGGGGGAAGCGCAGAGTTCGTCGGCCCCCAACGTCCGCAATTTCACTTGCTCGCGCTGGTGACCGAGGGCTCGGCGCTACACACCATCGACTTCGTGAACTACGCGGTGAGCCCGGGGACCGTGTTCTGGGTCAGACCGGGGCAGGTGCAACAGTGGGGGCGAATCCAGGACTTCGAGGCGACGGTTGTTCTGTTCACGCCCTCGTCGCTCGATGCCGTCAGCCAGCAGTTGTTGGACGGGAACGCTCGCAGTCGGCAGGCAGCGTGGCAGTTGTCCGGCGAGAACCTCGAGACCATCAGCACGGGTATGAAACACCTGAACCTGAACTACGGCTGCCCGGATACTTCCGCGCCGGTCGTTCGCGCGGCCATTCTGCGGCACACGCTGACAGCAATTCTGTTGAAACTGACTCATCTCGGTGGACAGGAACAGAGTTCCGTGCTGGCACACAATGACGTGTTCGAAAGGTTTCATGCCGTTGTCGAACGTGACTTCGCCACGGTCCGTTCGGTTTCGGAGTACGCCAACAAGATCGGGTACTCCGAGAAGACTGTACTGCGGGCCACCCGAGCCGCTGCGGGAATGACGGCAAAGCAGTACATCGATCAGCGTGTGATTCTCGAAGCGAAACGTCTGCTGTCTTTCGGTACGGACACGGTCACCCAGGTGGCGTCGAAGTTGGGATTCGACGATTCTGCGAACTTCACAAAATTCTTCGCCACCCGGGTGGGCGTTTCTCCGCTGACCTTCCGTCAGGACGTCAGAGCGCGCTGAATGCCGCCCATCGCGCGTCGGCACTGTCGAGGGTTCCGATGCTGTTCTGCCCCTTGCCATGTGCGATGCCGTCCAGATCCTGGATGATCCAGTAGATGGCAAAAGGATGGCTGCCGAACCAGAGATCACCGCTGACGTCCAGAGCGTGCGCCGGATCGGGTGTCAGGTTGTCGAACAGTGGAGTGTTTCGCACGATGGATGCGTCGTACTGCTGCCCGGAAAGTACGGCGACGGTCTGCGCCGCATGCTCGGGTAGGAGTTCCGGCGAGACGGGGGAAATCGTGCCGGTGTCTTGATTGTTGGTCGCGTTGACTTCCGATGCCGGCCTGGTGAATCCGGCCTCGGTGACCAGTGTGGAGATGGGAGTGGTCGGTGGCACGGTGAACAGGTTTCCGCTGTAGCCGAGAAGGATCGCAAGGCTCTGGCCGGCAGCCGCGGACTTGACGCCTTCGAGGCCGGATTCCAGCTTTCCGATCATGGCGGTAGCTTCGCTGCCTCGATCGAGCTGTGCCCCAGCTTGTTCGAGCACATCACGCCACGGCGCCGAGTACGGGAGGACCAAGGTTGGCGCCACGGAATTGATCTGCGCGAACAGGCTCGGTAGTGGACCGGCATTGCTCATCAAGATCTCGTCGGGTTCGACGGACGCGATCTCCTCGACGGCGGGGTTGGCGAAGAAAGTCGGCTTGTCGAGAACTTCGACGCCCTGCTCGCGCAGAATCGACTTGGCGACGTCCGATCGCAGGGTGCTGTAGACGACGGTGGGCTTCACGCCGAGTGCGAGTGCACTCAACCCCGCGTACTCGTCGAGCGCGAGAATGCGCTGCGGTGAGGCCGGAACTTCGACGGTGCCGAGTTCGTGGGTGACGGAGCGAGTTGCAGAGGCGGTGTCGGACTCGGCGGAGCTGCTGCACGCGCTTGCGCCGGCGACGGTCAGGAGAAGCGCCGAGACGATGCCGAATGCGGTTCGGGTGGTGAACATCTGAGGTCAACGATCCATTCGTGGGAAGAAGAAGGACAGGAGGGTACCGGCCAGCAGTAGGCCGGAGCAGACGAAGAGGGCTTGGGAGTATCCGGAAACCAGTGCTTCGGTCGGCGCGCTGTCCGAACGTGCCGTCGAGGAAGCGGCGACGCTCACGAGAACGGCTAGTCCGAGTGAACCGCCGATCTGACGCGATGTACTCAGTAGCCCGGATGCCATGCCGACTTCTTCGGGGGGAGCGTCGGCGGTGGCGACGTTACTGAGCGGCATGAACGACAGACCGATGCCGATGCTCGCCAGAAGCGAAGGCACCAGGATGACGGCCCAGAAGGGACTGTCGAGGTTCATGGTCGAAAACATGAAAGTTCCGATTGCGGCGACTGCTGTCCCGACTACGAGCAGCGGTCGAACTCCGTAGCGCGGAAGGAGTTTGGTGGACGCGAGGATGCCGATCACCAGGCCGAAGCAGAAGGGCAGGAAAGCCAGACCGGTGGTGGTCGGTGAATAGCCCAGCCCGCGTTGCAGGAAGAGTGAGACGAAGAAGAACGCGCTGAACTGTGCCGCGCACACCAGGCACATGATGGCGTTGGCCAGTCCGATTCGGGGTCGAAGCAGGGTGGACAGTCGTACCAGTGGTGTGGCGCAGCGGCTTTCGACCACAACGAAAGCAGTGAGCAGCGCGATCGTGAGCGCGAATCCACCCAGCACGTAACCCGAAGTCCAGGAATGTGATTCCGTGGCGATCACTGTGCCGACAAGGGCGGTGATTCCGGCCGTCGCCAAGATGGCTCCGGGGAGATCGAGAGAGCCGCCTCTGGCGGCTTGGCCGGCCGGCAGGCCACGGGCACCGGCAACTGCGGCGATCAGGGCCACTGGTGCGCCGGCGAACATCACCCATCGCCAACTGAGCCCTTCGGTCAAAATGCCGCTCAGGACGACACCGAGTGCGCCGCCCAGTGCTGACGACATTGCGCCGATGCCGAATGCCTTGGCCCTGGCGCGTCCGGTGGGAAAGGCCTGACTGAGTGCGGCGAGCCCGGCCGGCGCGATCAGTGCAGCGCCGACGCCTTGAAGCGCCCGAGCTCCGACAAGCATTTCGGCGGACACGGAGAAGGTGCCGACGATGCTGACGAGGGCGAACAGCAGAAGCCCGGAAACCAGAACTCGCCGAGTGCCCATCACGTCGCACAGACGACCGCCGAGAAGCAGCAGTCCGCCGAAGGCGAGGGCGTACGCGTTGACGACCCAGGACAACCCGGCGTCGGAAAAGTTCAGCGATTCCTGGATGTCGGGCAGTGCGACGTTGATGACCGACATGTCGAAGGCCACCAGGAATTGCGCTGCCGCGGCGGCTGTGAGGACCAGAGCCGGTGCGGCTACCGCTCGAGTTGTTGTTGTCATTACAGGTACCTAATTTGTATACGCGTTCTCATAAGTAGTTAGGTTTACCTTGCTGGCGACTGAGATGCAAGGGGTTCCCCGGGCGAGGGCGTCGTAGCAAGGGCGCGCACAATCGACGGATGGCCGAAAAGATGGAACCGAGATCACCGCGGCTCGGACGTCCCCCGACGATCACGTCGGAGCAGATAGTCGACGAGGCGAAACGGCAGCTTCAGACCGGCGGTGCCGACGCGTTGAGCATGCGCGCGTTGGCGAAGTCGCTCGGCACCACGCCGATGGCGCTGTACCGGCACGTGGGCGACAAGGAACAGCTGATCAGCGCGGTGCTCGATGTGTACTCACAAGATCTCGGCGCGCTGGTCCTGCCGCAGGATCAGGTCGAACGGCTTCGCACGATCTTCACTGCGATCTTCGAAAAGCTGGCGTCGGAGCGCTGGATCATCGAGTTGCTTCAGCGCGGTGGCCGTGGTGGGAGCGGCGCTGTGGTCTTGGTCGATCGGGCGATGGCTGCGTGTGTCGAACTCGGTATGTCACCTCGTCGCGCACTGTTGGTCTATCGAGCGCTGTGGAACTACACACTCGGCGCATTGCTCAACATCTACGACACCACTACGCGACCGGAAGGCAGCGTGTCACCTCTCGCGGTCAAGATCCGAGAAATCGGGCCCGAGAAACTGCCGGTGCTCAGTGAGGTGCTCGAGGACTGGCCGGGAGGGACGACGACTGAGAGCTACTTGGAAGGACTGGAAGTCTTGATCAGCGGATATATGAACTCCGACTGATGTGTTCACAGCAGCCCGTGCCGCGGTGGGATTGTCCCGGACAGTGTCCACCGGCCGATGTGCTGGACCTTCCACCTCGTCGGATCGTGCAGGGTGTGCGTGCGCGCGTCACGCCAGAATCGGGAGAGGTTCGCCGATTCGCCCGCGCTTCTGGTGCCACCGATCTCGAACAAAGTGCTCGTGGCCGCCAATGACGCCCTGGCGCCGACCACTTTGGCAGTTGCAGCGTCGATGGATGCTCGAGCCGTGGAGTCCTCGGTGGGATCACGACGCGCCACGTCGATCGATCGCGCTGCTTCCGCCAAGAGGGATCTGGCAGCGCGAACCTCGATGGCCGCTTCGCCGGCGAGTTGAACGAGCAGTGGATCCTCCACCGCTGTATCGACTTTCGCCTCGAAGAAGGGACGCGCCTTTGCCGCGAGTTTCACGGATTCACGCAGTGCAGCCGACGCGATGCCGGTGTCGATCGCGGCGTGCAGGATCTGGGCCTGTGCTCCGTAGGTGGTCGGGTGAGTGAAGAGCGACGTGAAGGGTACGACATTGAACTGCGGCACCGAAACGGATTCCAGGGTCACGGTTCCGCTTGCAGTTGTCTTCTGTCCCATGCCGTCCCAGTCGTCGACGATCGACAGTCCGGGAGTATTCCGGGGTAGGTAGACCGCGGATTTCACCTGTGCGCCGGTCTCGGTGAATTGATCCGCATTGGCGGCACGCACCACGATCCAATCTGCGAAAAGCGCTCCTGTGCAATAGAATTTTTGACCTTCGAGCACAAAGTCTTCCCCGTCGGGGGTGAGAGTGGTGCCGTCGATGTCGATGGTCTTGTTGCCGCGCTCGCTCTGGGCGTTGGCGAACTGCTTGCCCGACAACGCTTCGGCGTAGAAGAACTGCTTCTGCTCGTTAGACCCCTGGTACCGGAGCGCTTCCAGGAAAGTGAAGTGGCTGTGCGGAATCTGCGCGATGCTGGGATCGCCCTCGGCGAGTAGGCGGAAGACCTCGGCCAACGTCTCGGTGCTTGCGTCGATGCCACCGAACTCCTTCGGCACCGAGAGTCCGAGCAAGCCGGACCGCGCCAGGGTGCGAACCTCGTCGTGGGGAAGGAGGCGCTGCGCATCGCGGACTCCGGCACCTGCCGCGAACTCGTCGGACAGCTGTGACGCCACCGAGAGCGCCTCGTCCTCGCTGGTGATGCGGTGCGCGATCTCCTGAATGTCCACAGCAGTCATGCTGCCACCGTTTCACAGTCGCAGCACCCACCCAACACTTACAACCTGTGTGATCGCTACCCTGGAAACCACTGGGAACTGCATGTTTGCTGGGTTTCATGTCTACTGAACGTATCGCCGACGAGATCAAGTTCGCCTACTGGGTGCCCAATGTCAGTGGTGGTCTGGTCACCTCCGACATCGAGCAGCGGACCAGCTGGGACTACGAGTACAACAAGAAGCTGGCACAGACCGCCGAGAACAACGGCTTCGAGTACGCCCTGAGCCAGGTACGTTACGAGGCGAGCTATGGGGCCGAATTCCAGCACGAATCCACGAGCTTCAGCCTTGCGCTTCTCCTGGCCACTGAGAAGCTCAAGGTGATCGCCGCGGTGCATCCGGGACTCTGGCAGCCGGCAGTGTTGGCGAAACTGGGCGCTACCGCTGACCACCTGTCGAACGGTCGATTTGCCGTCAACGTCGTCAGTGGTTGGTTCAAGGACGAGTTCACACATCTAGGCGAGCCGTGGCTCGAGCACGACGAGCGTTATCGGCGTAGCGCCGAGTTCCTTCAGGTTCTTCGTAAGATCTGGACGGAGGACGACGTCGATTTCCGCGGCGACTTCTACCGCATCCACGACTTCACGTTGAAGCCGAAGCCTCTCAACACTCCGGAGCGCCCCAATCCCGAACTGTTCCAAGGTGGTAACTCGGCGGCAGCCCGTGAGAACGCGGGCCGGTATTCGGATTGGTACTTCAGTAACGGCAAGGACTACGACGGCGTCACCGAACAGTTGGTCGACGTTCGCCGTGTTGCTCGTGAGAACGATCGGGAGGTCAAGTTCGGGCTCAACGGATTCATCATCGCCCGCGACACCGAGGCGGAAGCAAAGGACACACTGCGCGAGATCATCGCCAAGGCCAACCGCCCTGCGGTCGAGGGATTCAAGAATGCAGTCCAACAGGCCGGCGCATCGACCGCGTCCAAGGACGGGATGTGGGCGGATTCGACGTTCGAGGACTTGGTTCAGTACAACGACGGTTTCCGCTCACAACTGATCGGCACGCCGGAACAAATCGCGCATCGGATCGTCGAATATCGCCGTCGCGGTGTCGATCTGATTCTCGGCGGATTCCTGCATTTCCAGGAGGAGATCGAATACTTCGGGGCCAAGGTGCTTCCGCTGGTTCGTGAACTCGAAGCAGCCGACAGCGACGAGCAGGTGCTCGTCACCGCCGGCTGATCGCCTGATCCCTCAGGACTTCGCGTGGCGTTTCGCCAGCATCCAACGTGAGATCTTCATGTCCCTGGCTTTTCGCTCGATGGTCAGCAGGTCCAGCGGAGCGTTGAACTTCTGAACGGCCAGTGATTTCACACTGCTGAACTCACGCAGCCCATCGGCTCCGTGGATACGGCCGAATCCGGAATCGCCGACCCCGCCGAACGGCAGGGCGGCGATTCCGGCGAATCCGAGAACCGAATTGACCGTGACGACACCGCATTCGAGCTTTTCGGCGATCGCTCGGCCCTTCGACGAACTCTTGGTGAACACCGAGGCGCCCAAGCCGTACTTCGATGCATTGGCGCGCTCGATCCCCTCGTTCATGTCGGCGACCTTGTTCACCACGACGCTCGGGCCGAACGTCTCCTCGGTGATCGCCGTGGAATCCTCCGGAACATCCGTCAGGATGATCGGATCGATGAACGGACCGTTGAACGAATCAAGTCCGCCGAGTACAGCTTTCGCGCCGCGACTGAGAGCGTCTTCGATCTGGCCCCGGACTATCCCAGTCTGCTTTCCCAGCGTCATCGGCCCGTAGGTCGAGCTGTCGGTGGCGCCGGCGTGGGCGTCTCGTAGCGCGGCGGTGAGCTTGGACAGGAAGGCGTCGTACACGGGCGCTGCGACGTAGATTCGTTCGACGCCGGCACAGGTTTGTCCGCCGTTGCCCACTGCCCCGAATGCCGCGAAGCTCACGGCCGCATCGAGGTTGGCGTCGGAGTCCACCAGCATGGCGTCCTTGCCGCCGCATTCGGCGACCAGGGGGGTGAGGGTGTCCGCGCAGGCGGCCATTACGCGCTTTGCGGTAGCGGTCGAACCGGTGAATGCGATCTTGTCGACACCGGACGAACACAGAAGTGCACCGGTTTTTCCGTCACCGGTAATGGTCTGCAGGACAGGGTGTCCGGGTGCGGCGATGTTCCACAGCCGGGCCAATTCGACGCCGACGCCTGGTGAGAGTTCGCTCGGTTTGAAGACTACGGCGTTGCCGGCGGCCAGTGCGTAGCCGATCGACCCCATCGGTGTGTACAGCGGATAGTTCCAGGGGCCGATCACGCCGACGACGCCCATCGGCCGGTAGCCAACGGATGCAGACTGGTTGGCGCTGATCAGTCCTGCACCGACGCGTCTGCGGCGCAACACTTTCTGTGCGTTGCGTGCCGCCCAGTCGAGATGTTCGACGGCCAGCATGACTTCGAGAAGGGCGTCGTCGCTGGGTTTTCCGGTCTCGGCGGAAATGATCGCCGCCATCGATTCGGCGTGAGTGGCGATCGCGGCGCGGAAATTGCCGAGCACCTTCCGGCGGCCTTGGAATCCGAGTTGATCCCACCACTTCGACGCCGTGCGTGCTGCGGCGACCGCTTTCTCGATCTCCTGCTGGTCTGCAATGGGGTGCTGCGCGACCACGGAATCGTTGCGAGGGTCGAGGCTCGCGAAAGTGTGATCGTCCGATCTCGGATCTGTCGACGTGGACGTGCTCTGGCGGCCGAGCTGTTCTGTCATGTTCTTCAGATCCTCCACATGTCGGTGCATCACATATATGTGATGTGATTTACTGTGCTGGTAGTCACAGTATGCGTCGGACCGAGCTCCGACAAGCCTCCAGCCTCATCTCACTCGGGAGTTTTCGATGTACATGGATTTCACGCAGGAGCAGTCTGATTTCGCCAAGTCGGTAGCGTCGTTCTGCAAGAAGGAAAGTGGTACCCGTGAGCAGCGAGACCTGCTGACCGATCATGGCGCCCATAACCACAACCAGGCGTTCTACGAGAAGATGGCGGAATTGGGATGGCTCGGGCTGACTGTCCCGGAGGAATACGGCGGATCCGCCGGAAGCACGGTCGACCTGTGCATCTTCCTGGAGGAAGCCGCCAAGGGCATGGCGCCGATCGGTGGACTCGGCCCGACCGTCATCACCGGGGCTGCATACGAGAAGTTCGGCAGTCCGGCCCAGAAGGAGGCAGTGCTCGGCGGGATCGTCCGTGGCGCGTCTCAGTCGATCTCGATGTCCGAACCCGAAGCGGGCTCCGACGTGGGAAATCTGAGTTGCCGCGCCGAGAAGGTCGACGGTGGGTGGCTGATCAACGGCCAGAAGACGTGGTGTTCCAACGCGCACTTCGCCGAGAACATCCTTCTGGTGGCTCGCACGTCCCGAGGTGAAGGCAAGCACGAGGGCTTGACCATGTTCCATGTCCCGGCCGACATCGCCGGATTGAAGATCAGTGGAATCGACACCATGGGCGGCAAGGAGGTCAACGATCTCTACTTCACCGACACATTCCTGCCCGAGGACGCGGTGGTTGGGGAAGTCGGCAACGGCTGGCGTCAACTCATGGCCGGACTCAACATCGAACGCCTCATCCTCGCGGCGATGATGCTCGGGACCGCGCAGCGCGCTTTCGACGACACCCTCGAATTCGTCACCACGCGTAAGCAGTTCGGCCGTCCGGTCGGATCGTTTCAGGCGCTTCGCCACCGGATCGCGGATCTCGCCACGGAGATCGAATGCGGCCGTCTGCTGGTCTACAGCGTGGCCCGAATGGTCGACGCCAACCCGACCAAGATGTTCCCGCGGGAAGCGTCGATGGCCAAGCTCAAGCTGACCGAGACTGCCAAGAAGGTCGCGCTCGAGGGGATGCAGATGATGGGTGGGTACGGTTACGCGACTGAGTTCGACATGGAGCACCATGTGCGAAAGACTCTTGTGTCCTCCATTTATGGTGGTACCAACGAGATTCAGCGAGACATCATCGGCAAAACGTACGGACTGTGAGGATCGGTTGTGGCAACGTCTGCACGCACTCGGAGAGCGACATCTGAGCTGAGGAGACGTCCACAGTTGTCGGAGGACGTGGCCAACCACGTTCGCAACCTGATCATGTCCGGCTCGGTCCGTCCGGGCGAGTTCGTCAGGCTGGACGAAACCGCGGCCGACCTCGGGGTCAGCGTCACGCCGGTGCGAGAAGCCCTCGTCGCATTACGCGGCGAGGGGATGGTCGAGTTGGTTCCGCATCGCGGCTATCTCGTCTCGCCCCTCAGTCGCCAGGACATCGAAGACATCTTCTGGTTGCAGGGGCAGATCGCGGTCAAGCTGGCGTTGCGGGCGATGGACAGCATCACCGCTGATCAACTCGCGGAACTCACGGAACTCAATGCCGATTTGCGAGCGGCGGTCGACGCTTCGGATGCAGCTGCGATCCAGCAGTGCGAATTCGAGTTCCATCGCCTGATCAATCGCGCTGCGGGTGGTGCGAAGTTGGCATGGTTCCTGTTCGGCGCGATTCGGTACACCCCGGCTCGTCTCTACGCGACGGATCCAGGCTGGGGTGAGCTTGCGGTATCGAGCCACGATGCTTTGATCGCGGCGTTCGAGAAGCACGATCGAGAACAGGTGGACGCGCAGATGAGTCTGCAGTTCTCCGACGGCGCTGCTCGACTTCTCGCTCACCTCGACAACATCGGGATCTGGGACTGAATGCAGGAGCTCAAGACGGCGGCAGGGCGGGTGCGAGCAGGATCGCCGCACATTCGGCGACCAGTTCTTCTTCCGTCACGTCGATGTACCCGTCGAGCCATGCACTGAGGGTCTGCGCCAGGCCTCCGACCAGGAACGTGGCCGTCAGGGTCAGATGACCGCTGTCGTTCAATCGGTAGAAGGTCTTCGCGTTGGCGGCCAGGAGACCGATGAATATCGTCGTCGACGCTTGGCGTTTCTCGGCCAGGACAGGGCTCGTCAGGGCGTTGGAGAACAGTAGACGTCCGCGACGGGGATCGTTCGCGATAGTGCGGACGATGTTCGCGATTCCAGCGAGCGCCTTGCCGCGTTCGGTCTCGGCGGCGTCCACTGCAGCCTGGGTTGAAACGGCGATGTTCGTGATGACGGTGTCGTAGACGGCCGACATCAGAGCATCACGATCGGTGAAGCTCTCGTAGAAGTACCGCGCCGCGACACCGGCCTTCTTGCACACTCCGCGGACCGTCAGTTCAGGTTCGGCCGACCCCATGAGTTCCAGACCGGCCTCGATCAGTGCCTCCCGTCGTTGGGCTACGCGGAGCGCGCCGTCGACGCCACCGTACGAACGCGGTTGGTCATTCATGAAGACCATCTTTGCATCCCGAGATTGCTTGACATCTCGGCATTTCAGCGTTTCACTCATCTGAGAACATGCGTTCGCAGATATGACTTCGAAGGGGTTCTGCCATGACGGTGAGTAGGGATTCGACGGGCGGGCGCGGGGAAGCGGTGGCAGGCGGCATCGGAGCGGTCGGCGTCCAGGCGGTCGACATCGACGCCGAGGTTGAAAAGGCGATGTCCGGGCTCGGACTGTTGGCCGCCGGCGCCAACGTCATCATGCAGTTGGCGCGCCCGGCGGTGGGGTACGGCGTGTACGAGAGCAAGGTCGAGACGGGTCGGTTGGATCGGCATCCGGTGAAGCGAACCCGGACGACGCTGACGTATCTCGCCGTCGCAAGCCTGGCGACGGACGAAGAAAAGAAGCTGTACCGGCGCGCAGTCAATGGCTCGCACAAGCACGTTCGCTCCGATGAGAACAGTGCGGTCGAGTACAACGCGTTCGATCCGGAACTGCAGTTGTGGGTGGCCGCCTGCCTGTACCGAGGCTTCGAGGACGTCTACAAAATCTTGTACGGGGATCTCGATCCGGTAACCCGGGATGCGTTCTATCAGCGCAGCGCCACGTTCGGTACTACCCTTCAGATGCGACGCGACATGTGGCCGGCGGACCGGGATGCGTTCGAGGTCTACTGGAACGAGAACCTCGACAAGGTGGCGATCGACGAGACGATTCGTGAGCATCTCTACGGGATCGCGTCGGCGACCTTCACTCCGAAGCTGTTGCATCCCGTGGTCGGTCCGCTCAACCGATTTGTCACCACCGGGTTCCTGCCCCAAGCCTTTCGTGACGAAATGCGGCTCCCGTGGTCAGTGCGTCAGCAGCGTAACTTCGACCGATCCATGCGCGTCGCCGCGCTGGTCAATCGGTTCAGTCCGAAGATTCTGCGGATGTTTCCCTACAACTTCTATCTCTGGGATCTGCGTCGGCGCATCGCCAAGGGAATCCCGTTGGTCTGAGCCGACTCTGGCACTTGAAGTGATTGACACCACAGGTGAATCGGACACATACTCAACGTAGTTGAAGTTGACGTCAAGTTTCATCATTCCTGTGGAGGCTGTCAGTGGCGAACATCGAAGGCGTTTGTGACCAGCGATTCTCTGGCTTGAAGGAGGCGCTGGCACGCAATCTCGATTCCGGCGAGGACGTCGGGGCAGCGATCGCACTGACGATCGACGGCGAATCCGTCGTCGACATGTGGGGCGGTTGGGTCGACCTCGAGCACACTGCTCCTTGGTCTCGCGACACCGTCACCAATGTCTGGTCCTGCAGCAAGACCGTGACCGCACTGGCCGCGCTCATGCTCGTCGACCGCGGGTTGCTTGATCTCGACGCCCCGGTCGCGCAGTACTGGCCGGAATTCGCAGCAGCGGGCAAGGACCGAATTCAGGTCCGGCAACTGTTGTCGCACACCTCGGGCGTGTCGGGGTGGGATCAACCGTTCACCCTCGAGAACATCTGCGACGACGAATATGCCACCGCCCGGTTGGCGACACAGGCTCCGTGGTGGGAACCGGGTACGGCATCCGGATATCACGCCCTCAACTACGGCCACCTGATCGGCGAGGTCGTGAGGCGCATCGACGGACGAACCCTCGGTAGCTTCATCGACGAGGAAATCGCCGGCCCGCTCGATGCTGATTTCCGCCTGGGCTTGCCGAAGTCGGAATACGGGCGAGTCTCGAATGTGATTGCGCCACCGCCTTTGCCGATCGACATCGCGGCACTCGGGATGGACAACATCATGGTGAAGACATTCACCGCGCCGCCCGCTGACGCTACAGGTTCGTGGACCGACGGGTGGCGCGCCGCCGAGATCGGTGCGGCCAACGGTCATTCGAATGCGAGGGCACTCGCAAGGATCCAATCGGTGATCGCGTGCGGTGGCAAGGTCGGTGACGTTCGCTTGCTGTCGGAGGAAACGATCGACAAGATCTTCGAGGAGCAGTCGTACGGGGTCGACCTCGTCCTCGGCGTGCCGGTCCGCTTCGGCGTCGGATTCGGATTGCCGACGCCCGAGTCCGTCCCGTTCATTCCGGAGGGGCGAATCTGCTTCTGGGGAGGTTGGGGTGGCTCGCAGATCATCATCGACACCGAGAAGCGCATGACGTTCTCGTACGTGATGAACAAGATGGGGCCGGGTCTGCTCGGTTCCGAGAGATCGGCGCAGTACGTATCGGCGGCCTACGACGCTTTGAGTTGATCGACCGATTCAAATCCGGCAGAACGGTTTGTTTGTCTGTCGCCGCTGACTATGCTGCCGGATATGCCAGTGCGCTTCGGGGGGAAATCAGCGAGTCCGTTACGTCGAAGTATGCCCAAAAGTTGCGGAGCAGCATCGGCTGACCGGCGATGAACGGTTTGGTCGACGTTGTCATGCGCTGGTGGCAGTTGCCGGACCAGTTCCACAGTTTCAGCAGGTACCTCGAGGACCGCGGGTTCTTGACTTCCTGTCGGGCGCTGGTCGGCGGAACGGCATTCTGGATGGGGTTGGTGTTGCTGTCGGCGCGATTCAGTGACGTCGGTCCGCAAGGTACGTTCTGGCGAACGGTCAATCTGGCGGTCATCGCACTGTGCCTCGGCGCGGCCCTGATCTGGTGGCTGTTTCCGCCGACGCCGCTGTGGTCGTACACCTTTGTCGTGGGTTCCGACGTCGCGATTGCGGCGGCGGCCGCAACCGACTCGGAACCGCTGGGACGGCTCATCGCGTGCGTCGTTTTCGCGTCGATCGGCGGCTACATCGCGTTCTTCCACAATCCGAAACTGCAAGTCGGTCACTTGGTCTTCGCCTCGACGGTCACAGTGCTTTCGGGGTGGACTTTGTTGTTCGGGCCAGTAGCGGACGTCGGCTTGGGACTGGCGAAAATCGCGGTCGTGATGGCCACCATCATTGTGATTCCCGTGGTGTCCCAAATGGTTCTGGCAGTTCTGGGATCCGACGCCACTACTTCCGACATAGACCCGTTGACTGGTCTGCTCAACCGTCGCGGACTTTCGCGTCGTGTGAAGGATCTGATGGGACCTCCGGTGACCGAGGCCGATGCGGTTCTCGTGGTGGTGATCGACCTCGATCGCTTCAAGACGATCAACGACGTTCACGGCCATGACGTAGGAGACAGCACGATCATGCGAACTGCACTGCGCATCCGTTTGTGGACAACCCAGTCCGCCTTGACTGCTCGTATGGGCGGTGACGAGTTCGTCGTGGTCGAACGGGTACCGGTCAGCGTGATCTCCAGGCTGGAAGGACAGATCCGCTCCGCCATGGACGGAGCGACCGATGATCCTCCGACGAGCGCGAGCATCGGAATGGCGGTCCGCACCGCGCCCCGGAATCCGGGTGAGTCCGTCGACGCTGCTTTTGCCGAACTCTTCCGCGTCGCGGACTCGGTGATGTACGAAGCGAAGCGCGAAGGTGGCAACCAGGTGCGGGCGAGCCTGGTCTGATGTGAGAGCTCAGTCGGCGAAGCTCAGACCACGTTCGGCGAGTGCTTCGCGCAGAATCCTCAAGGCCTTCGGTCCCATCCCGTGCAAAGCGCCGAGTTCCTTCTCGGACACGGACGTCAGCTGCGCGAGATGGGTGTAACCCGCTGCGATCAGCGCGCGCTGTGCGGGAGCTCCCGTCTTCGGGAAGTCGGTTTCCGCTGTGCCCGGATCCGGTTCTGTCACTGGCCAACTCCTCCGTGTGGGTTTCTCACAGTTTAGCGAGCGTCGTGAACGATTTCGGGGCTGCCGATTTTGTCGGGCGTTCGCGGAAGTGCGCGAGCTGCCACGGCAATGCCGATGATCGAGACAGCGGCGAAGGTGAAGAGAAGCAATTGCGCAGAACGAAGCGTCGACGGTTCGCCGATGTTGACCAGCACTCCGGCCAGGGCTGCGCCGAATGCATTGGCGATCAACTGCACGGTGTTGATGGCAGCCGAGGCACGCGCACCTTCCCCGGGATCGGCGACCGAAGTCATCGCGCCGACTGCAAGATGAGGCCAGGCGATGCCGATTCCGACGCCGGCGAACAGCAGTCCGATCACCCACGCGACCATCGCACCGGCGCCGGCGTGCTCGGTGAGAAATGCTGCCATGATGCCCAACCCGATCGCGACGAGGATCGGACCGCTGACAACGATTCGTCGCACGATACGAGGGGCTGTTGCCGAGGCGCTCGGGATTTCGCCGAGAGTCCAGCCGAGAGCGAGTGCGGCCCCGAGGAATCCGGCCGCGAGAGGCGCCAGGCCGGCAAGTCGTTGCCCGAAGAGTGGAATGAACGTCTCGACGGTCGACGCGACAGCGAGGACGACGATGGTCAGGTACACCCATTTGAGGGACGACGCGTTGAACGTCGACGGCGGTAGTACGCCGTGGCGCGAGCGACGGTCTGCGGCGACAAAAGCGATCAGTAGCAGCACAGCGGCGAGAACCATTGCGGCGGTCACGGCGAGGTTGGACAGAATTCCGGCAACGCTGACCAGCAAAGCTGCCGCAGTCAGCAATGCCAGCGAGAGGACCGGCACCGGGTTACTGGTGGTGCTGCCCGGTTCATGTGCCGGTAGCGCGCTGGGGACGAGAGCGGCGATTGCGATCGTCGCGATGACCAGGACGCCGAAAGCCCATCGCCAGGCTCCGAACTGAGCAAAGACACCGCCGATTGCAGGGCCGGCGAAGGTGCCGACTCCCCACATCGCCGAAACCAGCGCGGCCCCGCGAGTCCACAGATGTCTGGGGAGCGCGGCATTGATGACGGCGTAACCGAGACCGGCCAGCAGGCCACCGCCCGAACCCTGGATCGTGCGGCCGACCAACAGCAATTCCATCGTCGGGCTGACCGCACAGACAACGGTGCCGAGCGCGAAGATCGCGAGGCCGATCAGGTAGGCCCCGCGCGGTCCCCTGGCGGCGAGGACGTTGGTGACCAACATCGAAGAGATGACGGAAGCAATGAGGAAGACCGTCGCGGTCCAGGCGTAGTACTGCTGACCGCCGATGTCGTCGATGGCAGTCGGAAGCAGGCTGGTCGTCAGGTAGACGTTGGTCGCGTAGAGCGCAACGCCGCCTGCGAGGACGGTAGCGGTGCCGAGGTATCGACCGCTCAGGAGTTGCCGCCAGGTTCCGGCGGGAGCATCGGTGGGGGAGTGCATGTTGTCGAAGGTAGAATCTCGAGTGCGCTTCAGGTCAATGTCGCGCAGCCATTGGGAGGCAGAATGATCCGTAAGAGTGACGAACTTCTCTCGATCGGCGAGGTATCGGAGCGCACTGGCGTCGCCGTGTCGGCTGTGCGCTACTACGAAACACTCGGTCTGGTTCCTGCGGAGCGGACGGCAGGAAATATGAGGAAGTTCCCGCGGCATTCGATCCGGCGGGTGTCGCTGATCCAGTTGGCAGTCAGATTCGGGATACCCCTGGCCGAAGTTGCCGAAGTATTCGGATCGTTGCCGCAGGGGCGAACTCCGACGAAGAAGGACTGGCGCAAGATTTCCACGGAGTGGAATCAGCGCCTCGAGGATCGCAAGCAGGCCATCAACCGGATGCAGGACGAACTGACGGGCTGTATCGGCTGCGGGTGTCTGTCACTGAAAACATGCAACCTGCTCAACCCTGGAGACGAACTGGGCCGGGAGGGACCCGGCGCCAGACGTCTCTGAAACTACTGTCGGTCACACTCTTTCGCGTGGCCGCGACTGAGCATTCCACCGACCACCACGACGCTCGATCTCGATGGGATGCGCGAAGCACTCGCTGATGTTCTGGGTGGTGATCACATCCTCGGCGAGGCCGCTGGCGGTCACGACGCCGTCCTTGATCAGAAGAGCATGTGTGGTGGTGCTCGGAATCTCCTCGATGTGGTGCGTCACGAGGATGCTGGCAAGTGACGGGTTCTGATTGCGGAGGTCGTCCAGTGCCGTCAAGAGTTGTTCGCGTGCAGCAAGATCGAGCCCGGTCGCCGGTTCGTCGAGCAGAAGCAGGCGCGGTTCGACCATGAGTGCGCGGGCGATCAGGGCTCGTCCCCGTTCGCCTTGGGACAAGTTGGGCCACAGTGCGTCCGAACGCGGACTCATTCCGAGTAGATCGATCAGTGCGTCGGCGTGAGCCTCTTGCTCCGGCGTCGGTGACCAGCGCGGCATCACCTCGGTGGTGTTGGTGAGGCCGGTGATCACGACGTTGCGGACGGTGATCGGAATTCCGATCGTGTGACGAGGGTTCACGTGCCCGATGTCCATCCGCAGTTCCCTCATGTCGACGCGGCCCAACTTGTGGCCGAGGACGTAAACGGAACCGCGAGTCGGGTGGGCGGTTGCTCCGAGCAGGCTCAGAAGCGTGCTCTTGCCCGCGCCGTTCGCGCCGAGGAGGACCCAGTGTTGTCCGGGTTCGATCGAAATGTTGATGTCTTTCAACAAGTATCGGCCGTCGCGGACGAGATCCACGTGTTCGGTCGACAGAACTGTGCCGGTGGGGTGTTGCACGAGAACTAACCTCTCTTAGGCGTCGAGCACACGCAGTCGTCGTAGGACGGTGTCGATGTTTGCTCGAGTTGCCGCTACCGCGGCTTCTGGGTCGGCGTCTTGAAGGGCCTCGACCAACTGATCATGGGCATGTGAGGTATCGGGGACGCCGGCCTCGTGGGCCATCATCTCGACGAGGGATTCACGAAGGAGTGGACGCACCGACGTGAAAAGCGAGAGCAGAACTGCGTTTCCTGACAGTCGAACGACTTCGGTGTGGAAGTCGAGGTCGACGTCGACGAACTTCTCGACATCACCCTCGAAATGACTGTGTCGCATGGTCAGTCGCCGCCGCAGGCCGTCGAGGTCCTCGGGTTGTACCCGCTCCGCGGCCAGTCTGGCGGCCTCGATCTCGAGTGCGCGACGGACTTCGAAGACCTCGAGGATCCTCGAGCGTCGAAGAAGTTTGGTGAATTCGTCGACGTGCTCGAGTTCGGACGCGGCAGCCACGAAGGTTCCGACGCCGTGTCGGACTTCGAGTAGTCCGTCGCGAGCGAGGAGGCGGATTGCCTCGCGAATCGAGGAACGCCCGACGCCGAGTTCGACGGCGAGGGCCGCCTCGCTCGGTATGCGCTCGGACGGCGCCCACGTTCCTTGCCTGATTCGCCCGCGAAGCAACTGTTCGAGTTGCGGTACCAGCGGACCACTGCGAAGTGTGAATCCTGTGTGGTCGTCGGACACGGCTCGCCTCTCGGGTGGGTACCGAAAGAGTAACAACTCATCAGACGTCTGAGGACTCGGGTGGCCGGTGTGTCGCCGTAGTGTTCACGCGGTCGAAGCGAGTCAGTTGCGGGTGACGCCGAGGAGCAGTGCGATCAGGTCGAGGGCCGTCTCGATCTCGGCCTTTTCTCGGCCGAGCAGGGGGGCGTAGAGGTGTACGTCGCAGATGCGAACGAGGGCTTCGCCCAGCACTTGCGGCGAGAGCGTGATCGTCAGTTGGCCGGCGTCGACCTGGGACTGCAAGATTTCGGCGGTAATGGAGGCGGAGATCGATTCGATGGAGCCGGGCATCATCGCGAGTTTGATGAACACCATCGGTTCGCGTTTGGTCAGCGCGCGCAGTTCTGTCGACGATTCCACCGATCGCATAACGCGGCCGAAGACGTCGAGAATGTACTCCGGACCTTGCCCCGACGCCTGTGACATCGCCTTTCGGTATGTCCGTTCGGTGGCCTCGGCCAGCACTGTTCCGAGCAGTTCGTCGCGGTTGCCGACCCAGCGGTACAGCGTCGCGCGGCCTACGCCGAGACGTTCGGCGAGCAGTGACATGTCGAGTGGTTCCTCCGCGAGGTACATGCTCGCGGCGGTGTCGATCGCGCGTCGGCGTTCGAGGTCGGTAGGCATCGGGACATTCTCTCCGGTTGTCCGGTACTGCACAATTTCGGCCGTTGAAAAATGGTGAGCCTCGGGGGATCGAGCCTATTGACGAACCTGGCCGCGTGAGACACACTAGCTCATTGTCTCATGTTAGTGATGGCGATCACAGTCAGGGGTTCGATCGATGAGTTCAGTACAAACCGTTCGTGGGCCGGTGGACACAGCCGATCTGGGAAAGGTGTTGATGCACGAGCATGTCTTCGTTCTGGGTGAGGAGTTGCGCCAGAACTACCCCGACTACCCCGAACCCTGGGACGAGGAAGTACGGGTAGCGGACGCGGTGGCAAAGCTGACCGAGGTGAAGTCCCGCGGAATCAGCACGATCGTCGATCCCACGGTGATCGGCCTCGGCCGGTACATTCCGCGAATCGTCCGGATCAACGAGCAGGTCGATCTCAACATCATCGTTGCTACCGGCATCTACACCTACAACGACATTCCCTTCCAATTCCATTACACCGGACCGGGATTGCTGTTCGACGGCCCCGAGCCGATGGTCGAACTGTTCGTCAAGGACATCAGGGAAGGAATCGCCGGAACCGGTGTCCGAGCCTCCTTCCTGAAGTGCGCCATCGAGGAGCCGGGCCTTACCCCCGGCGTCGAGCGGGTCATGCGCGCGGTCGGACAGTCGCAGGTGGAAACGGGAGTGCCGATCACCGTGCACACCAATCCGCACACTGAATCCGGGCTGGTCGCGCAGAAGGTTCTGGCCGAAGAGGGTGCGGATCTGACCAAGGTGGTCATCGGTCACTCCGGCGACACCACCGATCTCGACTACCTGTGTGCGCTGGCCGATGCCGGTTCGCTACTGGGGATGGACCGTTTCGGTCTCGAACCGTTCCTGTCGTTCGAGGATCGTGTCAACACGGTGGTGGAGATGGCCCGTCGCGGTTACGCGGAGAAGATGGTTCTGGCACATGACGCGTCGTGTTTCATCGACTACTTCCCCAGTGCTGCAAGAGAAGCGGCACTTCCGAACTGGAACTACACCCACATCAGTGATGATGTCATTCCGGCGCTGCTCGAACGTGGTGTCACCGAAGACCAGGTCAAGGCGATGCTGGTGGACAACCCACGTCGGTACTTCGAGAGCTGAGATATGACCAACGTGTACGAGAGCAAGCCCTGGCTCGCCAATTACGACGCCGACACTCCGCCGAACGTAGACATCGAGCACGTCGACGCCCTCACGATGTTCCGTGCGTCGCTGGAGCGCGATCGCACCGCCCCGATCATCAGGTACTTCGACAGGACCGTCAGCTTTGCCGAGCTCGACGAGATGTCGGATGCGCTTGCCGTAGCCCTCGCCGTGGACGGAATCGGGTTCGGCGACAGAGTTTCCTTTGTCCTGCAGAATGTTCCGCAGTTCGTCATCGCGACAGTCGCGGTCTGGAAACTCGGCGCTGTCGTCGTTCCGGTCAATCCGATGTACCGGGACCGTGAGCTGTCCACCGTACTCGCGGACAGCGGAGCGGTAGCAGTCATCTGTCTCGAGTCCTCGGCCGAGACCGTGGCGACTGCGTCCGAGGGCACCGCAGTGAGACGGGTGATCACCACGTCGGAACTGGATTTTCAGTCGCGCGACGATGAACGGATCTTCGGTTCGGCGTCCAGGATTCGGCACGATGGATTTCCGGATCTACTGGAATTGATCGAGGCTCATCGAGGGCAGAAGCCCGAGAAGGTCGATCTGTCCCCGGAAGACCTTGCCTACCTTCCTTATACGTCGGGGACGACCGGCCCGCCGAAGGGGTCGATGAACACGCACTCAAATGTCGTGTTCGCAGCGCAGATCTATCGGGACTGGCTGGGGTTGCGCCCCGGCGGCGCGATGTTCGCGGTGGCGCCACTGTTCCATATCACCGGGTTGATCGGGCACGTCGCGGCTCCACTCCTGGCCGGCGCGCCCACGATTCTGACCTGCCGATTCCATCCCATCGTTGCAGCGGAGTCGATTTCGGAGCATCGGGCTACCGCGATCATCGGAGCGATCACCGTATTCATCGCGTGGACGGACAGCGCGGCAGTCTCGAAGGAATCGCTGAGCAGTCTCGAATCGGTGTATTCGGGTGGAGCGCCGATCCCGCACGCGGCGTTGGAAGCGTTCCGGTCGAAGTTCGGTCACTACATTCACAACGGCTACGGGCTGACCGAGACGAACAGCCCGGCAATCGTGGTGCCGAATTCGCGTGAAGCGCCGGTAGATCCGGCGTCGGGGGCCGTTGCTGTCGGCGTACCGGTATCGAATACGTACGCCGAGGTGGTGGACGAGAACGACAAGCCGGTACAGGTCGGGGAGTACGGCGAGATCGTGGTCTCCGGTCCCCAGGTTGCACTCGGATACTGGAACAAGCCGGACGAGACCGCACATGCCATGCCGGACGGGCGTTTTCACACCGGCGACATCGGATTCATGGACGGCGACGGTTGGTTCTACATCGTCGACCGGATGAAGGATCAGATCAATGCGTCGGGCTTCAAAGTGTGGCCACGCGAAGTGGAAGATGTTCTCTACGAACACCCCGCCGTACGAGAAGCTGCCGTCGTCGGTGTCATGGATCCGTATCGGGGCGAAACCGTGAAGGCCTTCGTGTCTTTCAAGGACGGTTTCGAGGCGACCACCGAGGATCTGGTCGAGTTTTGCAAGGAAAGGCTTGCAGCATACAAGTATCCACGCATCGTCGAGGTCATGAACGACCTGCCGAAAACAGTGAGCGGCAAGATTCTTCGTCGTGAACTGCGGGTACCGAACTAGATCTACCTGACAAACGAATTGCCGGCCGCCGACAAGGTGAGCCGGCCATTCGTCGTGGTGGCTGACGAGCATCGGTAGGGGATTTAGTCCCCTATGCGGCAATGCATTTCAGTGATTGACATCACTCTTTTTGTATCGCAGACTGATCGCAACGCCACAGAGTTGAAGTTGGTGTCAGTTTCTACTTCTGGCCCGGTTCCGCTTCTCAACTCCCGGCGCGACGAGCGTCCGACCCATCGAGGAGTAACCCATGACGAGATCGGCAGTGGATTCGAGCACGCAGGCAGGGGGCCTGTCCGATCAGGAACGGAAGAAGAAGAAGGCGCACCGCAAACTTCTAGGCGCGGGACTGCTCGGCAGTTCCATCGAGTGGTACGACTTCTTCCTGTACGGAACGGCTGCGGCACTGGTCTTTCCGCATGTGTTCTTCCCCGATTCATCCGCACTGATGGGTACACTGCTCTCGTTCAGTACGTTCTGGGCCGGCTTCGTTGCCCGCCCCATCGGCGGTTTGGTCGCCGGACACTTCGGCGACAAGTACGGACGTAAGCCCGCCGTCGTCACCTGCCTGTTGCTGATGGCTGTCGCGACGTTCCTGATCGGCGCGATTCCGAGTGCTTCGGCAATCGGCGTAGTCGCTCCGATTCTCCTCGTGACACTGCGATTCATCCAAGGTCTCGCCTGCGGTGGCCAGTGGGGCGGAATCGTCCTTCTCCTCACCGAATCAGCGAGTCCCAAGAAGCGCGGATTCTCAGGCACTTTCGGTCAGATGGGTGTTTCGTTCGGTGTAGTGCTGGGCAACTTGGTCTTCCTCGTCGCGACCGCGACCATTTCCAACGAAGCATTCCTGAGCTGGGGTTGGCGGGTTCCGTTCTTCGCCAGCGCGCTGCTCTTCCCCGTGGTTCTGTACATCCAGACGAAGGTCGAGGACACGCCGGAATTCCTCGAGTTGCAGGAAGACGCCAAGAAGAACCAAAAGGACGTGGTCGTTCAGGCTCCACTGGCGCAGGCGCTCAAGGATCACTGGCGCAAGATCCTGCTTGGCTGCGGACTTCTGGCCGCCACCAATGCACTGTTCTACATCAGCATCGCCGGCGTGCTCAGCTACGGCACAACCGAACTGGGGTTGAAGCGGAACTCACTGCTCATCATCTCGCTCCTGAGTGCGTTGCTGACAGTCGGTGTGGTGCTGTGGTCCGGGAAGATGTCCGACAAGATCGGTCGTCGTCCGATGATCCTGATCGGCGCCGCGGCGATCGTGGTCTGGGCATTCCCGTACTTCTGGTTGATCAACACCAAGTCCCTGCCGCTGTTCTTCATCGCGGTGACAGTCGGCAGCGTGTTCCAGTCGATGACCTACGGGCCGATCGCTGCGTACATGGGTGAGCTGTTCGCGCCCAACGTGCGTTACTCGGCAGCATCGTTGGCGTACCAGCTGGCGGCGATCACGGTCAGCGGTGGTACTCCGTTCATCATGACGGCACTCATCGCGAAGACCGGGACCACTACATGGGTTGCCGTGTTCGTAGCCCTCATGGGTCTGGTGACCTTCTTCAGTGCCTGGGTGCTGAAAGAGACCAACCCGAAGGAAGTTCGGGACGATCCGAACGCAATTCCGGGCGCGCACCTGTACGCCAAGTAACTCTTTCGGTTTCGAGTAGACGCCCGCTATCGGTCACCGGTAGCGGGCGTCTGACGTATAACTGGAGCATGGCTGCAGCACGCAC
This sequence comes from Rhodococcus sp. C3V, assembly GCF_029269915.1. Taxonomy (NCBI): domain Bacteria; kingdom Bacillati; phylum Actinomycetota; class Actinomycetes; order Mycobacteriales; family Nocardiaceae; genus Rhodococcus; species Rhodococcus sp. C3V. Next base: position 46,753 of record NZ_JARJBE010000005.1, on the reverse strand, counting down.
AGGCTCCGAAGATGCTTCGTCGACAGTGTCACGGGAACTCCCCTCCACTCAGCGTGGTTTGCGTACGCGTCGAGCGTTGATCGATGCGGCCCGCACCGTTTTCGAACGGTCCGGCTATCTGGACTCGAGGCTGATCGACATCACTGTGGAGGCGCAGTGCTCGGCCGGTACCTTCTACACCTACTTCGCGAGCAAGGAAGAGATCTTCGCGGCAGTGATGGAGTTGGCGCGCGAAGACATGATGCATCCGGGTATGCCGCACACTCCGAAAGGCGCGGATCCTGCTGAGGTCATCGCGGCGAGTAACCGCGCGTACCTCGAGGCATACCGACGGAACGCGAAGCTGATGGGACTGCTCGAGCAGGTAGCAAGCATCGATCCGGAGTTCCGGGTTCTCCGCCTCGAGCGTGCTGACGCGTTTGTTCGACGCAACGCGCGCAGTATCGAGAAGCTGCAGAAGGCCGGACTGGCGGACGCGAATCTGGATCCGCTACTGACGTCTCGGGCACTCTCCGGGATGATCAGTCGACTTGCGTTCGGGTACTTCGTATCCCGCGGCGGCGAGGACGGCGCCGCCGGAGTGACCTTCGATGGTCTGCTCGATACGGTCAACCGGTTGTGGATCAACACTTTGCAATTCTCGCTACGCCAAAATTGATGTTGACGCCGGGTTCATGTTTGGTGTCTGATGGAGCAATGACACCCACGCGTACGGCAGTGCTCGTCGATTTCGGTGGAGTTCTCACCTCCAGTGTGCTGCGGGCCTTCGAAGATTTCGGGGCCTCACTTGGGGGCGACCCACGACTTCCGTTGACCCTGCTCTCCCGCGACGACGTCTCGAAGAAACTGCTCTCCGATCACGAATCCGGAAAGATCGACCAGGAGGCCTTCGAAGCAGGATTCGGGGAACGGCTACGAGCGCACGGCGCCGTCGTGGACAGCGAAGGATTGGTCGACCGTATGCAGGCCGGGCTTGTCCGAGACGAAGAGATGGTGCGACTGATTGCGGACGTCCGAGCGGCGGGTCACCCTGTTGCGCTCGTGTCCAATGCTTTCGGGCGTGATTGCTACGCGGGTTTTGTGCTCGAGGACCTCGCCGACGAAGTGGTGATCTCCTCGGAAGTAGGGATTCGTAAGCCCTCTCGTCAGATCTACACCATCGCGTGTGAGCGGCTGGGTGTAGCGCCCGAAGGCGCCGTGATGATCGACGACCTGCAACAGAACCTCGACGGCGCGGCACGATTGGGGATCGCCGGCATTCTCCACACCGATGCGGAAAGCACTCGCAGTCAGTTGGAATCGACGTTCGGACTACTGCCCATGCAGTGAAACTGTAGGTTCTCGGTAACACTCGAATACTGCTGGAACACTTTTGGAGGAATGAATGATTGCTGTCATCGCGGATATCACCGTCAAAGACGGAAGCGGCGAACAGTTCGAAGCCGTAGTCGCCGAACTTGCCGAGAAGGTGCGCACGGAAGAGCCCGGAACGGTTCTGTATCAACTGATCCGCTCGAAGACGGATACGAATTCGTACAAGTTCATGGAGCTGTATCAAGACAGTGCTGCGATCAAGGCCCATGGATCGTCCGAGCATTTCCAGGCCGCGGGAAAGGCGATGGCGCCCTTCCTCGCAGGCGCCCCGCAGATCGAGTACTTCGACGCACTCTGAGCGCATGGACAGGTGAACCCCGGCGAAATCTCGCCGGGGTTCACCTGTGTTTTCAGTTCTGCTTCTGGGCGAGGAGTTCGGTGCGGTCGATCGATCGCTTGAGGATCTTTCCCGTCGAACCCTTCGGGAGCGCGTCGATGAACTGGACCACCCGCGGAATCTTGTAGGCGGACAGACGTTCCCGAGCCCACGAGGTGACGTCATCTGCTTCGAGGTCGGAGCCTGGGCGCACGGCCACCACCGCCGCAACCTCCTCGCCGTAGTAGTCGTCGGGTATACCGATCACCGCGGCCTCGATGATGTCGGGGTGCTGGTAGAGCACCTCTTCGACCTCGCCTGGATAGACGTTGTATCCACCGCGGATGATGAGGTCCTTGACGCGGTCGACGATGCGAAGGTCACCGTCGGCGTCGGTCTCGCCGAGGTCTCCGGTGCGGAACCATCCGTCGTCGGACAGGACGGCGGCCGTGTCGGCCGGGCGCCTCCAGTAGCCCTTCATGACCGTCGGTCCTTTGATGAATACCTCGCCCACTGTGCCTGCCTGGCAGACATTTCCGTCGTGATCACGGACCTCGACCTCGGTGCGCGGTACGGCGCGGCCGGTGTATCCGATCTTTGCGACGCGGTCGATGCTGTTGAAAGTTCCGAATGCGCTCGTCTCGGTCAGGCCGTAGCCCTCGAGGATTGTGCAGTTGAACCGTGCTTCGAAGGCGCGAGCGACTTCACCGGGAAGTGATGCGCCACCGGAGATTGCGATCCGCAGTTGTTCGAAGTCGGAGCTGTCCACGTCGGCTGCGGCGTGCAGCATGGCATTCCACATGGTGGGGACGCCCGCCATGATGGTGAGCTTGTCCCGACGCACCAGATCGAGCATGGCGGCCGGGTCGAACCGGGCGAGCAGGGACAGCGATCCGCCGCCGGTGAAGGTTGCCATCATGACCGAACCCTGGCCGAAGATGTGAAAGAGCGGCAGCCCGGTACCGGTGCGGTCCGAGGGATTTCCGCGGCTGCTCTCGGCGCCGATCTCACCGGCAGACAACAGATTCCCGACTGTCAGCTGAGCGCCCTTCGGACGTCCGGTGGTACCGGAGGTGTAGAGAATCGCCGTGGTGTCCGCTGCGTCGCGGTCGACCACCGTTGCCGGTGGATGGTCGGCCTTCGCCGATTCTTCGGTGAGCGTCCACACCGGGACGCCGCGCGCACTCCCTGCATCCTGAACTGCGGGACCGAGCTGGTGCCAGGCGATCGCCAGCGAAATCTCGGCGTCGTCCAGTACGTACTCGACTTCGGGTTGCGCCGACATCGTGTTGATGGGCACCACGACACAACCTGCAGCCTGAATCCCCATGTACGCCACGATGAATTCAGGCACCGACGGCGCCGCGAGCAGAACCCGGTCGCCGATGCTCAACCCTTCGTCGCGAATGCGGCCGGCAAACGCCAGAGACGCGTCGTGAAGCTGTCGGTATGTCCAATGACTATCCGTGCCGCGAATTGCAATATTTTCCGGAGTGGCTTCCGCGTGACGGGTCACCGGGTCGAGAACGCTAACCATGGTTCTGCCTTTCGGGAGGAATCGACCAATTGTGTGTCCTGGGTCTCACCAGAGCGTACACTTGAATCCGGCGTCAACATCGAGTCTGCTGGGATTGTCCCGAAAATGATGTTGATCGGAAGGATGAGGAGCGCACCGTGCTCGACGACGAATCGCGAATTGCCGCCTTACCGGTGGCTCCGCCCGCGCTGCTCCGGGATCGACCGACCACCGAGCGGGGGACACGCACGCGTGCGGCATTGGTTGCTGCTGCCCGTAAGGTTTTCGAGCGCAGTGGCTATCTCGATGCACGTTTGATCGACATCGCAAAAGAAGCCGGTTGCGCGACGGGATCGTTCTACACGTACTTCGCGAACAAGGAAGAGGTGTTCGCCGCCGTCCTCGAGGTCGCGCGAGACGACATGATGCACCCGGGCATGGGACGCGTTGCGAGCGCGGACGATCCGTACGCCGTGCTCGAGGCAAGTAATCGAGCGTATCTGGCCGCGTATCAACGCAATGCGAAGTTGATGGGGCTCATGGAGCAGGTTGCTCACATCGACCCGGAGTTCCGGAAGTTCCGCAGCGAGCGTGCCAATGCGTTCATACGCCGTAATGCCCGCGGGATCGCAGATCTGCAGTCCCGCGGCATCGCGGACACGGCGCTGGATCCGATGACGGCGTCGATTGCTCTGTCCGGCATGGTGAGTCGACTCGCCTACAGTCTGTTCACCCTTCGTGAGGGTGAGGTGGACGGGCGTTCACCGGAGTTCGATCAGATTGTCGCCACTGTGACCGATCTGTGGGCGAACGCTCTGAAGTTCCCCGACCGTCTCTGACGAGGTGGGCCGCCCCGGCTGCATCGATGTTCGAGCGGCCGGGCGTCCCAGTCTCGGTTCAGCTCTTTTTCGGTTCAGCTCTTTTCGACGACGCGAGCGACGGATTCGGCGACCACGACGGGCTTGTCGGAACCCTCGCGCTCGACCACCTGGCTCATCTTCACTTGGATTCCGCCGGGCAACTGCTCCGCGGACACGACGGTTGCGCGCATGCGGACCCGGGATCCCACGGGAACGGGAGCGGGGAAGCGAACCTTGTCGTAGCCGTAATTGAGGCTGTGGGCGAAGCCGTCGAAGTGGATGAGTTGGTAGGAGAACTGGGGTCCCAGTGAGAGGCTGAAGAGTCCGTGCGCGATCGTGCTGCCGAGCGGGCTCGATGCGGCTCGTTCCGGGTCGACATGAATCCACTGATGATCGTTTGTGGCTTCGGCGAACGCGTTGATGCGCTCCTGGGTGATGTCGTACCACTCCGTCGGGCCAAGTTCCTGGCCGATGAGCTTCTCGAGCTCGGCGAAGGTGGACGGGCGGACGGGCAATTGGTTTTCAGTCATCGTTATCCCTTTACTCGCAGTTCAGGAGGACGGAACGGGCCGTTCGGGTGACCGTCGCGATTCGACGGTTGAAACTGACGCCGGATTCAACTATACATGAGGGGAGACGTGGATCACTGTCAGCGCGTAGGTATGACGCAAGCGAGAGGAATCGCTCATGAAGGTTGCCCAGAAGGTAGCAATTGTCACCGGTGGCGGCGGGGGAATCGGCGGTGCACTGGCCGAGCGACTGGCTGCCGAGGGTGCTCGCGTCGTAGTGGCTGACCTGGACGGGGCAGCAGCTTCGGCAGTAGCAGAGGCGATCAACGCGGAGCGTCCCGGAGCGGCCGTGTCTGCCGGTGGCGACGTCTCCGACGAGACGGTCATTGCGGGCCTGATCGCGCAGGCGGAAAAGGAATTCGGCCCGGTCGACCTCTACTTCGCCAATGCCGGCGTTACCGGTGGCATGGGCCTCGACATCAGTGAAGACGTCTGGGACACGACGATCGACGTCAACGTTCGCGCCCACATTCGCGCTGCCAGGCTCCTCGTCCCCGGCTGGACGGAGCGCGGGGAGGGCTACTTCATCAGCACGGCCTCTGCGGCCGGCTTGCTCAGTCAGGTCGGGTCCGCCGCGTACTCGGTGACCAAACATGCCGCGGTCGCGTTTGCCGAGTGGCTCTCGATCACCTACGGAGATCAGGGTGTTCGCGTCAGTTGCTTGTGCCCGATGGGCGTCAACACCAAGCTTCTCTACGAAGGTGAGAACTCCGGCGATCCGGTCGGCAAGGCCGCAACCGGAGCCGTGCTTGCGGCAGGCAATGTTCTCGAGCCTGCCGAATGCGCCGAAATCGTTCTTGCGGCAGTGGATGCCGAAGAATTTCTCATCCTTCCGCACAAGAACGTGCTGGACATGTACCGGCAGAAGGGCGCCGACTACGACCGTTGGCTGCGCGGGATGCGCCGGTACCAGGCGTCGCTCCTCGCGGGAACACGATGACCGAGGAACTCGTCCTCTCCGAGCAGAGAGGAGCGGTGCTGGTTCTGACATTCAATCGGCCCCGCGTTCTCAACGCGTGGACCAACGAGCTCGAAGATCAGTACTACGACTTTCTGGCCGTGGCAGACGAAGATCCCAGTGTCCGAGCAATTGTTGTCACCGGCTCCGGCCGAGGATTCTGCTCGGGGGCTGACCTCGGCAATTTGAAGAACGTCGGCGAAGTCTCCGAAAGTGATCTTGTCCGGCCGCGAGACCGTCATTTCCCGACCACCATCCGCAAGCCGCTGATCGCCGCCGTCAACGGCGTCGCTGCCGGGCTCGGAATGGTCGAGGCTCTGTACTGCGACGTTCGTTTCGGTTCGAGCGCAACACGATTCACTACCGCGTTCGCGCGTCGAGGCCTGATTGCGGAGTACGGCATCTCCTGGATGTTGCCCCGCTTGGTCGGGCACAGTCGAGCAGTCGATCTTCTGCTTTCCAGCCGGATGGTGGACGCCGACGAGGCGTACCGCATCGGTCTGATCGACCACCTGGTCACCGGCGGTGACGTTCTGGATGCGGCGATTGCTTACGCCGAGGACATCGCGGCGAACTGCTCGCCGACGTCCCTCTCCGTCATCAAATCTCAGATGAGTGCCGACGCGCACTCGACCTTCACTGATTCCGCCAGGCATGCGGAATCGCTGATGCTGAACGCATTTCACGGCCCGGATGTCGTCGAGGGTGTCAACAGCCATCTCGAACATCGAGCCCCCAATTTTCCTTCCCTCTCTGTCAGGAGTTCACATGTCAGTGTTTGAGTTCTCGGATCGCACCAAGAAGTACCAGGCCGAACTGCTCGATTTCATGGACAAGCACGTTTACCCGGCCGAAGCGGTCTACGAAGAGCAGATGCGTGAGTCCGGTAACCCGCACTTTCAGCCGCCGATCATCGACGACTTGAAGAAGGAAGCCAAGGCCCGCGGGCTGTGGAACCTCTTCCATCCCCATCCCGAATGGGGCCCCGGCCTGACCAACCTGGAATACGCACCGCTCGCGGAGATCATGGGCCGCAGCCACCTGGCCTCAGAGGCCACCAACTGCGCCGCTCCGGACACGGGAAACATGGAGGTGCTCACGCTCTTCGGCACCGACGAGCACAAGGAGAAGTACCTCAAGCCGCTTCTCGAAGGCGAAATTCGTTCCGCTTTCGCGATGACCGAGCCCGAGGTTGCCAGCTCCGACGCCACCAACATCCAGCTCCGTATGGACCGTGACGGCGACGAGTACGTGCTGAACGGCCGTAAGTGGTTCGCTTCCAACGCCTTGCACCAGAACTGCAAGGTTCTGATCGTCATGGGTAAGACCGACTTCAATGCCGCCACCCACCGTCAGCAGTCGATGATGGTCGTGCCGATCGATGCTCCCGGCGTCACGATCCTGCGCAACCTGCCGGTTTTCGGCTACCAGGACCGCGAAGGACACGGCGAGATCACTTTCGAGGACGTGCGCGTCCCGGCCAAGGACATTCTCGCCGGTGAGGGTGAAGGATTCGCGATCAGCCAGGCCCGCCTCGGCCCCGGCCGCATCCACCACTGCATGCGTGCAATCGGAATGGCCGAGCGCGCACTGGAACTGATGTGCAAGCGCGCATCCACCCGCATCACCTTCGGGAAGCCCGTCAGTGACAACGCGAATATCCAGGACTGGATCGCCGAGGCTCGTATCGACATCGAGATGGTTCGACTGCTCACGCTCAAGGCCGCACACATGATGGACACGGTGGGCAACAAGGAAGCGCGCACCGAGATCGCAGCCATCAAGGTTGCGGCACCGAACATCGCGCTCAAGATCATCGACCGCGCCATCCAGGTTCACGGCGGTGGCGGCGTCACCGACGACTTCCCGCTCGCGATGGCTTACGCCCACATGCGCACCCTTCGCCTGGCCGACGGCCCGGACGAGGTGCACAAGCGCGCCATCGCCAAGCAGGAACTGCGCAAGTACCGCGAAGTCAAGGCGAACTGACATGGCAGGACTGGATCTCACCGGTAAGACGGCAATCGTCACAGGCGCATCGCGGGGCATCGGCCTCGCGACCGCGCAGGCGATTGCGGCGGCGGGCGGAAACGTCGTACTGACTTCGCGCTCACAGGAATCCGCAGATGCGGCTGCCGCGCAGGTGAACGGCAACGCGATCGGCGTCGGCGCTCACGCGACGGACGAGGATGCTGCACGCAAGTGCGTCGAGCAGACGATCGAGCGTTTCGGCAGTCTCGACATCTTGGTGAACAACGCGGGCACCAACCCGTCGTTCGGGCCGATCATCAACCAGGATCACTCGCGCTTCGCCAAGACTTTCGACGTCAACGTGTGGGCTCCAGTCCTGTGGACCGGCCTCGCAGCGCGGGCCTGGATGGGCGAGCACGGTGGTTCCGTGGTCAACACCGCTTCGATCGGCGGCATGGCGTTCGAGGCGGGAATCGGTACGTACAACGCGTCGAAGGCTGCTCTGATCCACATCACCAAGCAGTTGGCGCTCGAGTTGTCACCGAAGATTCGTGTCAATGCCGTTGCGCCGGGAGTGGTGAGAACCAAACTCGCCGAAGCTCTGTGGAAAGAACACGAAGAAGCGGTGTCCGCGTCGACTGCTCTCGGACGCATCGGTGAACCCGAGGACGTGGCCGCTGCCATTGCCTTCCTGGTTTCGGATGCAGCCCAGTGGATCACCGGTGAGATCATGACCATCGACGGTGGCCAGTTGTTGGGTGACGCACTCCCGTTCCGGCAGGGAGCGTCCGTCGGTGGCTAGCGTCGGAGTAGTGGGACTCGATACCGAAGCGGTCACCGGGTGGATCGCAGGCCTGGGGATCGACTTTTCCGGGCCGTTGTCCTTCGATCGAATCGGCTTGGGGCAGTCGAATCTCACGTACCTGGTTCGCGATCAGGACGGCAATCGCTGGGTGCTACGACGCCCACCGCTGGGGCATCTGCTGGCCTCGGCTCACGACGTGGCGCGTGAGGCTCGAATCCTGAGCGCTCTCGAATCCACCGACGTGCCTTCGCCGAGAGTATTCGGGTTGACCGAGGATCCTGCCGTCACCGAAGTTCCGCTGCTCCTCATGGAATTCGTGGACGGCGAAGTGGTGGACCGAATGCCTCTTGCGGAGGCGTTGTCGGATGATCGTCGCCGGGCAATCGGAATCTCGCTCGCTCAGACGCTGGCGAAGATACACGCCGTCGACCTCGAGCAGGCCGGTCTCGACGACCTGGCGAGCCACAAGCCCTACGCTGCACGGCAGTTGAAGCGTTGGGGAGGTCAATGGGAACAGTCGAAGACGCGGGAATGCCCTGATCTCGACGATCTCACCCGACGCCTGATTGCAGCCCAGCCGGATCACACTGAAACCACGTTGGTGCACGGCGACTTTCACCTACGCAATGTGATCACCTCAGCGAGCAACGGCGAAGTTGTCGCGGCCCTCGACTGGGAACTGTGCACACTCGGTGATCCGTTGGCGGACGTCGGAAGCTTGTTGGCGTACTGGCCGGCGGCTGGTGAGAATACCGGCGGCGATTTCCCGGCGTCGGCACTCCCGGGATTCCCCTCGCGAGAGGAGATCTCCCGGATCTATCTCGAGGCCACCGGACGGGATCCTGCTGCGCTGAAGTTCTGGCACACGTTGGGACTGTGGAAGATTGCCGTGATCGCCGAGGGCGTGATGCGTCGCGCCCGCGACGAACCGCAGAATGCCGCCGAGAGCGGAACTCCCACCGTGGAACGTATTGACGCCTTGGTCGCCAAAGCCAGGGAAATTGCAGATCAGGCCGGGATCTGACGAGATCGTCCGGTGTCCGTCGAATCACGAAAGTATGGAGGGCCAGTGAGCCAGGAACGTAGAACCGCAATTGTCACGGGTGCCGCACGCGGAATCGGTGCGGCAGTAGCGAAGCGACTGTCGGAAGACGGTTTTGCCGTCGCCGTGCTCGACCTCGACGAAGCGGCGTGTGCCGGAACCGTCGACGCGATCAAGGCCGCCGGCGGCCAGGCGCTGGCCGTCGGCGCTGACGTCTCCGACGAGGATTCGGTTGCTGCAGCAGTGGATCGTGTGGCCGCAGAACTGGGTGCACCCACCGTACTGATCAACAATGCCGGCATCACTCGCGACAACCTTCTGTTCAAGATGAGCGTTGCCGAGTGGGATTCGGTGATGAACGTCCACCTGCGCGGAGCGTTCCTCATGTCGCGTGCGGTGCAGAAGTACATGGTGGAAGCGAAGTTCGGCCGCATCGTGAACCTCTCGAGCACGTCGGCTCTCGGCAACCGCGGACAGGTCAACTACTCCGCAGCCAAGGCCGGCATGCAGGGATTCACCAAGACATTGGCCTTCGAGCTGGGCAAGTTCGGCGTCACCGCCAACGCCATTGCACCCGGATTCATCGAAACCGAGATGACCGCCGCAACGGCAGAGCGCATGGGCGTCGGCTTCGACGACTTCAAGACCGCTGCCGCTTCGCAGATCCCGGTCAACCGTGTCGGTCAGCCCGAGGACATCGCGCACACCGCGTCGTTCTTCGTCAGCGAAGGCGCGGGCTTCGTTTCCGGTCAGGTCGTCTACGTCGCCGGTGGACCGAAGGACTGACCGTCCGCTCACCGCTCGAACCGAAGGAATGGGCATGGCTTTCGACGAAGAGGCAGTATCGCGTGATCTCACCGAAAAGGTGAACACGCTTCTCGCGGAGAACGATCCGAACAGCGTGTCGGTATCGGATTTCCTCGGCGCACGATTCGACGCCGGACTGGCGTGGGTTCATTTCCCCGAAGGTCATGGGGGACTCGGTGTACCGCAGAGCTTTCAGCGTCAGGTGAACGCTCAGCTGGAGGCCGCCGGTGCACCGGGCCCGGCCACCGGCAAGAACGGGATCGGACTGGGCATGGCGGCACCGACCATCGCTGCCTTCGGCACCGAGGAGCAGAAGCAGAAGTTCCTGCGCCCGTTGTGGACTGCGGAGACGGTCTACTGCCAGCTGTTCAGTGAACCGGGCGCAGGTTCGGACCTCGCGGCCGTCGCTACCCGCGCCGTCCGCGACGGCGACGACTGGATAGTCAACGGGCAGAAGGTATGGACGTCGGGCGCGCAGAATGCGCAGCTGGCGATTCTCGTGGCCAGGACCGATCCGTCACGTTCCAAGCATGCGGGTCTGAGCTACTTCATCTGCGACATGACCGATCCGGGCGTCGATGTCCGGCCGCTGCGTCAGATCACCGGCGAGGCCGAATTCAACGAGGTATTCCTCACGGACGTCAGGATTCCGGACGCCAATCGCCTCGGAGCCGAAGGCCAGGGGTGGAAGGTTGCGACCACCACCCTGAACAACGAGCGTGTTGCCATCGGTTCGGGCGCACCGCGTGAGGGCGGCATGATCGGAAAGGTCGCTCAGGCCTGGCGTGACGAGCCCGAGCTGCGTAACCCGGCGATGCACGACGAGTTGATGCGACTCTGGACCGAATCCGAAGTTGCGCGTCTGACCGGGGAGCGACTGCGCCAGCAGCTCGCCGCCGGCCAGCCCGGCCCCGAAGGCTCGGGAATGAAGCTCGCGTTTGCCGGTTTGGCCCAGCAGATTTCTGGATTCGACCTCGAACTGCACGGCGAAGCCGGTCTGCGCTACGACGACTGGACACTGCGTCGACCGGATTCCGTCGACTTCACCGGGCGTGAACCCGGATACCGGTACCTGCGAGCCAAGGGCAATTCGATCGAGGGCGGAACGTCGGAGATCCTGCGCAACGTCATCGCAGAACGTGTACTCGGGTTGCCGCCCGAGCATCGCGTCGACAAGGACATCGCCTGGAAGGACCTACCCCGATGAGCGCCGATCTGCTGTACTCCGAGACCGAACAAGATCTGCGAGCCAGCGTCAGACGACTGCTGAGCGAGCGGGCCGGCGCCGACACCGTGGTCACGGCGTACGACGACGTGTCCGCCGACTTCACCGGGCTGTGGAAGTCGCTGGCGTCGGAACTCGGTTTGGCGGGACTGCTGGTACCCGAGGAACTGGGCGGGGCAGGTGCGTCGACGCGTGAGGCGGCGGTCGTGATGGAGGAGATCGGACGTGCGGTCGCTCCCGTTCCGTTCTTCACCAGCGCGGTGCTGGCGACGACGGCGTTGCTGAAGGCCGGCGAGACCGAGGTGCTCGGTCAATTGGCAGCGGGGGATTCGACGGCTGCTCTGATCGTCCCGTTGTCCACTGCACCAGGAACTTTCACACCCACTGTCAAGGCAACGGCGAGTGGACTTGTCGGCAGCGTCACGACGGTTGCCGGCGTCGCCGAGTCCGATGTTCTTGTTGTTCCGGTTGCCGGTGAGAGCGGTCTGGAGCTGCACACCGTTCGGATCGCCGACGCCACCGTCACGCCGGTTCTGTCCCTGGACATGACGCGCCGATTGGCGGACGTCGAGTTCTCGGGGTCGTCGTCGGTCCGTGTCGACAGCGGCAACGCGGCGCAAGCGGTTGAGGAAGCGTTGCTCTGCGGAAGCGCACTGCTGGCGTCCGAACAGTTCGCTGTAGCTCAGTGGTGCCTCGAAACGACTCTCGCGTATGTGAAGGAGCGCAAGCAGTTCGGCCGGGCGATCGGTTCGTACCAGGCGATCAAGCACCGCCTCGCCGATCTCTGGCTCGAAGTCAGCTCTTCGGGAGCGGCAGCACGATATGCGGCGGACACCTATGCACGCGGCGACGTCGATGCGGCGATCGCAGCGACGGTGGCCCAGGCATTCTGCAGCGGCGTCGCGGTTCATGCTGCGGAGGAGTGCGTCCAACTTCATGGTGGTATCGGAATGACGTGGGAGTATCCGGCGCACCTGTACCTCAAACGGGCGAAGAGCGATCAGCTGTCGCTGGGAACCGCGTATCAGCATCGGGCACGTCTCGCCGAGTTGGTCGACCTCCCGATCTCGTCCTGAAACTCACCCACTATCTGTCTGGAGAATTGCTGTGAAGGCTTGGCGCGTCAACGAACTCGGTCAACCCCGCGATGTGCTCGCGTTGGAGGAGACCGCGGATCCCACCCCGAATGCGACGGAGATGTTGGTCAAGGTGCTGGCGGCTCCGGCCAACTTCCCCGACGTCCTCATGTGCCGGGGTGAGTACCAGATCAAGCCGCCGCTGCCCTTCACACCCGGTGTCGAACTGTGTGGTGAAGTGGTCTCGGTCGGTGAATCGGTGACCAAATTCGCAGTGGGGGACCGGGTGATCGGTAATCCGAGTCTGCCGTCCGGCGGATTCGCCGAGTACTCGGTACTGGATCAGAACAACACGTTCCCGGCGCCGTCGGCTCTCGACGACGCGGAAGCATCCGCTCTGAGCATCGGCTATCAGACAGCGTGGTTCGCTCTGCATCGCCGCACCCAACTGCTCGAGGGTGAGACGTTGTTGGTCCACGCTGCTGCGGGTGGTGTCGGTAGTGCGGCAGTGCAACTCGGCAAGGCGGCAGGCGCCAAGGTGATCGGTGTCGTCGGCGGCCCGGACAAGGCCGAGTACGCGCGCAAGCTCGGCGCCGACCTCGTCGTAGACCGTCACAGTGAGGACTTCGTGGCAGCGGTCAAGGAGTTCACCGGCGGCAAGGGCGCCGACGTGGTCTTCGATCCGGTCGGCGGCGACGCATACGCGAAGTCCACCAAGTGCATCGCCTTCGAGGGACGGATCGTCATCATCGGCTTCGCCGGTGGCACGATCCCGCAGCCGGCACTCAATCACGCTCTCATCAAGAACTATTCGATCATCGGACTGCACTGGGGGCTGTACAAGGCCTACAACCAGCAGGCCATCGACGACTGCCACGTCGAGCTCACCAGGCTCGCCGATGCCGGCTTGGTCAAACCACTGATCAGTGAGCGGCTGTCGTTGACGGACGTTGCCGACGGTATCGGTCGCCTCGGCGACGGCACCACGGTCGGTCGCGTCGTGTTCCAGCCCTGATTCTTGCTGTGCGCCTTTATTAACCCCCGGCGGTTAATAAAGGCGCACAGCACTTCGTGTTCGACGAAAGGTTTCCCCGATGAGGCAAGCTGTCATCGTTTCCACCGCCCGTACCCCGATCGGTAAGGCGCACCGCGGCGCGTTCAACAACACTCAGGCTCAAGAGCTTGCTGCACATGCCATTTCGAATGCAGTTCAGCGCGCGGGCCTCGAGGGCGGCGAGGTCGAGGACGTCATCCTCGGCGCTGCGCTGCAGCAGGGATCTTCCGGCGGCAACGTCGCACGGCAAGCGGTGCTGCGGGCCGGGCTTCCGGATTCGGTTTCCGGAATGACGATCGACCGTCAGTGCTCGTCCGGTCTCATGGCCATCGCGACCGCAGCCAAGCAGATCGTGGACGACGGAATGCAGATCGCGGTCGGCGGCGGAGTCGAATCGATCTCGTTGGTCCAGAACGATCACATGAACAACTTCCGCGCGGCTGATCCGTGGCTGAAGGAAAACAAGCCGTCGATCTACATGCCGATGCTGCACACGGCCGAGATCGTCGCCGAGCGCTACGGAGTCACCCGCGAGCAGCAGGACGAGTTCGCGCTCGTCTCCCAGCAGCGGACCGCAGCGGCCCAGGACGCAGGTCGGTTCGATCTCGAGATCGTCCCGCTGCCCTCGATCAAGCAGGTGCAGGACAAGGAGACGGGTGAGATCCGCAGCGAGTCCGTGACGCTGACCCGCGACGAAGGCAACCGCGCTTCCACCACGTTGGAAGGGCTGTCGAGTCTGCGACCGGTTCTGGCCGACGGGACTGTCAGTGCTCATTCGTCCATCACTGCGGGCAACTCGTCTCAGCTCTCCGACGGCGCTTCGGCGTCGGTGCTGATGGAGGCAGGCGAGGCGCAACGCCGCGGGTTGGCTCCTCTCGGTATCTACCGTGGCATGGCTGTCGCGGGTTGCGCTCCCGACGAGATGGGCATCGGACCGGTGTTCGCGATTCCGCGTCTGCTGGATCTTCACGGCCTGAAGGTCGACGACATCGATCTCTGGGAACTCAACGAGGCCTTCGCCTCTCAGGCCCTGTACTGCCGCGACAAGCTCGGGATCGATCCCGAGAAGTACAACGTCGACGGCGGCGGTATCTCTGTCGGCCATCCGTACGGAATGACGGGCGCTCGTCTGGTCGGCCATGCTCTTCTTGAAGGAAAACGGCGCGGAGCCAAGCTCGTGGTGGTGACCATGTGCATCGGCGGCGGTATGGGCGCTGCCGGGCTTTTCGAGGTCGCATGAGCTTGATCGAGGGACTGTTCGACGTCAGTGGCAAGACCGTTGTGGTCACCGGTGGATCACGCGGCATCGGATACATGATCGCTCGCGGGTTTGTCGAAGGCGGAGCGACGGTCGTCATTTCGGCCCGAAAGGCCGAAGCCTGTGACGAAGCCGCGCGAGAGCTTTCGGAGTTCGGCACCTGCATTTCGCATCCGGCCGATCTGTCCACGGACGAGGGGGTCGAGAGCCTCGCTGCGAAGGTCGCCGAGATTTCGCCGACGCTCGACGTACTGGTCAACAACGCCGGTGCCACGTGGGGAGCTCCCGTCGACGATTTTCCGGCCGCAGGCTTCGACAAGATTTTCGACATCAATGTCAAGGCAATCTTCCTCCTGACGCAGAAGCTGTTGCCGCAGTTGCGGTCTGCAGCCACGGCGGAAGATCCCGCGCGCGTGATCAATATCGGATCGATCGACGGACTCGTGGTGTCGGGTTCGGAGAACTTCTCGTACGGAGCCAGTAAGGCTGCGGTGCACATGTTGACGCGCAAGCTCGCGGCAACGCTTGCGGGGGAACAGATCACGGTCAATGCCATTGCGCCGGGCCCGTTCCCGTCGAAGATGATGGCATTCCTCCTCGAGGACGAACAGAGTGCAAAGGCTGTGGCGGACTCGGTCCCGTTGGGCCGGGTCGGAACTCCCCAGGATGCCGCAGGTCTTGCCATCTTCCTGGCTTCACGTGCCGGGGCTTATCTGACCGGCGCGGTGATTCCACTCGACGGCGGTGCGAGCGGAGCGCGCTGACCTACTGACTGATCTTCTCTGTCCGAAAAGGCCTGAAAGTCTGAACTACTATGACTTTCAGGCCTTTTCGCGTCTTTGTCTGATTGGGTTATCTGTGACTGCAGTTGCTAGATTGTCCGAGGTTCGGGGGGAACGACGACGACAACACCAACAATCCCGGCCATGGGGGAGTCATGTTTCGCGCGGGGAGATCGTTGGGGGTGTTCGGGGTAGTTGCTGCTCTGGCAGCTGCTGCCGTCACGGCGGTGGCTTCGCCGGCGATGGCTGCGCCGGGCTGCGTCGGAGTCAGTGGCGTCGGTAGTAGCGGTGGTCCGGCCAATGCGGCGCCGTGGCTCAACGGCAACACCGGAGGGTTGCCAGGTCTATCCGGTCGTACTACCGCGATCGAAAAGGTCACCGGCACATACAGTCCCAACAAGACAGTTGATCGCTTCAATGTCCTGGGTACCGACCTGGGCATCATGTGGGACAACGGTGCGGGGCAGATTCTGACCGCTTTCGGCGATACCACCGGGCTCAGTCGTAACCCCGGCTGCGACGGTTTGGTGGGCGAGTGGCGAAGCAATGTACTCTTCCGCAGCTCGGATCGGGTACTGGCCGACGGTATGCGCATCGACAGTGCGCCGATGGACGGCACAGCTCAGGCGCGTGAGATCATTTCCGGTCTGAAGATTCCGGGTGTCGAGGCCTCCAGCATCCCCACGAGCGGCATCGCAGTGAACGGTGTGCAGTATCTGAGCTACATGTCGGTGCGTAACTGGGGCGAGGCCGGGCAGTGGAGCACGAACTACTCGCAGATTGCCACCTCCTCGGACAACGGCGAAACGTGGACCACTCGTCCGGAAACTCTGCGCCCCAACATCGGTGGGGTTCTTCCCGCGGGTGTCGCCCCCGTCGCCGGTAGCGAGAACTTCCAGATGAGCTCGATGGTGAAGGACGGCGGGTTCGTCTACAACTACGGAACCCCCGCGGGACGATCCGGCGAGGTTCGACTTTCTCGCGTGCCCGAGGGGGCGATCCTCGATCTTTCCGCCTACGAGTACTGGAACGGAAACGGCTGGATCCTTGCCGATCCCGCTGCGGCCGTACCCGTCATGGACGGCCGCATCGGGGAGGTCTCCGTTCAGTACAACGAGTTCCTCGGCAAGTTCGTGGCGATGTACGCCGACGCGTTCAGTTCGATCGTGATGCGAACCGCTCCCAGTCCGGTCGGTCCGTGGACGGCACCGGAAACATTGGTCAATCTGGTCGAGGTTCCCGGTATCTACGCCGCATACATCCACCCGTGGTCGAGCGGTTCGGATCTGTACTTCCTTGCCACCACGTGGGCCGACTACAACGTCATGTTGATGCGTACGACGCTCGTTCGCTGATCCGACTCACGCTTGCGTTTGCTGGAGGTACACGATCTCCTCGGTGATCGGCGCGTCGTCATCGGCTTCGGTCGGCGGTTCTTGTCGGCGGCGCCACCAGATGGTGAATAGGACGGCTCCGATCACCAAGGCAGCCAGAGCGATTACCGCCACCCAGAATTTCGGGCCGTAGTATCCGACAAGGACCATGCGCATGGCGTTGCGCGCCCACGTGAGTGGCATCAGGGCGTGCAGCCACTGCAGAACCGTCGGCATCTGTTCGATGGGGTACACCGCGCCGAAGGCGAAGATCTGAATCATCAAGGCGCCCAAAGCGATGAAGGTTCCGTTGACGGCACCGAACACAACGGTGAAGAGCCTGCCCGAGCTGACCGCGGCGGCACCCACCAGGATCATCACTGCGATCATCGCCAGGACACTAGGTGGTTCGACGTTTGCCACGGTCAGTGACACCACCGACAACACGAGCGCCGCGACCAAGGTGACCAGGGCGGGAATGCGGTAGCGGCGCAGCCCCTCACGTACCACGCTGGTGTGCGAGTTCAGTGAACGTCCGCGTCGTGGGCGGACGACGAACCACGTGAGAATTCCGCACAGGAACAGTGCCACCGAGATCACGGCAGGTACGGCTCCCGGCCCGAAACCGGCTGCGGGATAGTTGTTCCGCGCGTCGACGGCAACCGGGGAGGAGAGGAGATTGGCCGTGGTGGCGCGCTCGTCGTCCGTGAACTGCGGTACCTGGGCGGCACCGTCGGACAAACCGGTGGCGAGTTCCGCGCTGCCCGCGTCGAGCTCGCCGACGCCGGCCGATAGCTGCCCGAGACCGTCACGGAGCGCAATACTTCCAGTGTCCAACTGCCCCAGCCCGGTGGAGAGTTCCTGTGCACCGGTAGCGAGTTGGCCTGCGCCGTCGGACAGTTGGCCCAGGCCGGTGTTGAGTTCACCTGCACCGGCCGCGGCGGCAAGGAGCCCACCACGGTAGTCGCTGCTCGGATCAGTGAGCTGCCGGGAGATTTCCCGCGCGCCGTCGCGAAGCTGGCCGAGCTGACCGATCACGTCGTCGTCCGACGGTTGTGCAGTCAGGGAAGCCCGCAGTCCAGCCAGGGCTTCGACGAGTCCGGCGGAGACCGGATCGGCCGAGTTTCGAAGCATCGACGTGAGGGCGTCGATCTGACCGACGACGGCGTCCGAGGACCCCGCGAGGTCGAGTACCGGGGTGGTGACCATGTCGACCACTTCGCTGATCTGTCGGGCGCCTGCGCCGAGTTCGTCGGTGCCCCCGACCAACTGGTTGAGTCCGCTGCTCAGCTCGCCCGAGCCTGCAGCAGCTTCGCCAGCTCCGGCAGCCAGCTCGCCGGCTCCGGCGGCCAGCTCCTTGCCGCCCTGATTTGCTTCGCCCATGCCGGTGGCGAGTTCCTTGCTTCCAGCGTAGAGCTCGTTGGTTCCGGCAAGCGCTTCGGAGGATCCGTCGGACAGCTGTTGCGCTCCTGCTGCTGCTTCACCGAATCCTGTTCCGAGTTCACCCAACCCGACCAGCACCTGGTCGATGGACTGCTCGCCGATCGACTCGGAGACCGCCGAGCGCACCTGAGCGATGATGCTTTCACCGACCGGGCCGGCGACCAGACTGTTGTAGTCGTTGTACAAGACGTCGAGTTCGGCCTTGCGGCCCGAACCCGATGCGGCACTGGCCACATCCGCGCTGAAAGTTTTCGGAATGACGACCGAGAAGTAATAGGTGCCGTCGTTGACGCCGTCGGCGGCTTCCTGTTCCGAGACGATCTTCCATGCAACGTCTCCGCTCTCGACGAGCGCGGCAACAACTTCATCGCCGGCTTGCAGACGTGTTCCGTCGAGTTCTGTGCCCGCATCGGCGTTGACGATGGCGACGGGCAAGCGGTTGACCGTGTCGCCCGGATCCCACAGTGCCCACATGTAGAACGCCGCAATCGACAGCGGTGCGATGACGAGGACAGCGAGAACTGTCCGGATGATGTGCGTGCGTCGCGTCGTGGCCGCGTTGTCGACTACGGGTTGTGGCGCCATGTGGAGCTCTCTTCTCGTGGACCGAAGCAGGTGTGGCACGAAAGGAAGCCACCAAAACTGCTGGACATACGTCCAGCTCGGTCACGATACAAAGCTAACGGCCATCCTGTGACCGTTTTCGAAGAATTGGGCGTTATCGGCCGCCGTGCTCTGCCTCGATCTTTGCCCACTCCCACCCTCGGAAGTTGGCCAGACGAAGCTCCTCTGCTTCGTCGAAGGTGTACCACTCGGTGCTCGGCGCA
Source organism: Rhodococcus sp. C3V (assembly GCF_029269915.1). Taxonomy (NCBI): domain Bacteria; kingdom Bacillati; phylum Actinomycetota; class Actinomycetes; order Mycobacteriales; family Nocardiaceae; genus Rhodococcus; species Rhodococcus sp. C3V. The sequence goes on along the minus strand of NZ_JARJBE010000005.1, from coordinate 27,497 downwards.
TCAGGGAGAGTGCCGCGCAAGTATTCGCCCAGGTAGTGAAGTGGGCCTTCCCAGCCGGTTCCGACGCCGTAGCAGCCGGTGTCCGGGTCGTTGCGGAAGACATCGGCGACGGAGGCGTGCTCCAACTCGAGCCAGGTGGCGTCGGGGCCGTCGGCAGTCAGCCGGATCTCGACCTGATCGCTGTATCCGCGATCGCCGGGCGGTGTCCACTGCAGTCGCAGCAGGTGTGGGGCGTCGCAGGCCAGGATCTCGCCACTCGCCTGGCCTTCGAAGGCGTACGAGCCGCCCACCTGGAAGTCTCCGCTCACCGGAAGGAAGAAACGGTTGATGCGGTCAGGGGTCGTGATGGCATCCCAGACGTCGTCGACCGACGCGTTGTAGCGGCGCTTGAGTACGGCAGTTCGAGCCGAACCTTCTGCGATGTCGCGGTTACCCATGCTCCGCTCCACCGCGGTGAGGCTGGTGTCCTGGTTCGCGATCTCGGTCATTGTGAGTCTCCTTCGTCGGAAGAATTCGATTGTGAAGATCTGCTCCGCTTCGAGCCGCGTCGTTTCCCGCGTGCGAGTTCTGTGGCCAATGCGTCGAGAGGGCCGCTCCAGAACTGCCGGAATCCGTCGAGCCATTGGTCCACTTCTTGCAATGGCGCGGGCTCGACGGCATAGAGACGCCTGGTGCCTTCGCTGCGGACGGTGGCGAATCCGTTTTCTCGGAGTACTCGCAGGTGTCCGGACGCGGTCGGTTGCGAGATTCCGAACTCCGCTGCCACGACTTCGGCGATCTGACCCGCCGAGCGCTCGCCGCCGGACAGGAGTTCCATGATTCGTCGCCGCACTGGGTCTCCGAGAACGTCGAATGCATGCACCAGTCATTTATATCGGCAATGACCAATATAGGCAAGCGCCGAAACTTGTACCCGGACTCGGTCAGTCCGAGAGCGCGAACTCGTCGGCGTCGAAAAGTTCGCCGATCAGCCCGCCGAGATGGCGTCGATGTTCGGCTGACAGCGTCGCTGCCGCCTCGGCATCGTGGTCTGCGCACAGCTTGATCAGTCTGTTGTGATGATCGACGGAGTCCTGGCTCCCGAGGAGGCTCGAGAACTTGCGGTAGTAGATGCGGTGAATTTGTGGGTGAACCTGGTGAATCAGCTTCTTCAACAGCGGATTCGCCGCAGCATCGATGATGACGCTGTGTAGGCGATCGTCAGCGGTCAGGGCTCGGCCTATGTCGTTTCGCTTGACGGCGGCAGCGAAGTCCTTGTTGGCCGAACGCATCGCCCCGATCATCTCGTCGGTGAGATTCGGTACAGCGGTGACGACGGCCAGTTGGTCGAGAGCTTCGATGACTGCGAGTGTTGCCTCGACGTCGCCGCGGTCGAGGGTGGTGATGCGTGTGTACGCACCGGGTTTCGCTTCCACGAGTCCGGTGTCGACCAGCCTTGCGAGCGCTTCGCGGACCGGAGTTCTGCTCAAGCCCAGATACTCGGCGAGTTCGCTGTCCTTGATCTTCGAGCCCGGCGCCAGTTCACCCGTGACGATCGCTTCGCGAATGCGTTCGAGAGCGATGTCGCTCATTCGTGCTCGCTCAACCGGTTTACCGCCACGCAACATACTGGATATCGTACTCTGCAGCCTCCCTGCTGCAGGTCAGCCCGAAACGACCATCGAAGGGTGTCTCCGGGCATCTGCAACCCGCCGGAGCAGAGCGCGGGCGAGAATTGTTGCCGGATCGATGATCTGACAGGTTGTGGCGTCGGCGGGCAGTCCGAGCGGAATCTCGGTGCATCCGGCCACGACGACCTGCGCGCCCGATTCGACGAGAAGATCAGCGGCCCTGACGAGCTTGTCGGTGGTCTCGTCTCCGACGTTGCCGCTCTTGATTGCTCGGATCGCCGGCATCACCAGTTCGTCCTGGATCGCAGGTCCGGGCACCAGGACGTCAATCGAGTATTCCGACAGCCATTGTTGATACAACCCGGTGCGGACCGTCCCCGTGGTGGCCAATAGTCCGACGGATGTGACGGCGGGTGAGAGCGTCCGGATGTGCCGAGCGACTTCGTCGATCATGTGGACGACGGGAAGTCCCAGTTGGGACGAGATGGCGGGCAGGAAGGCGTGGGCGGTATTGCATGGGATGGCGAGCGTCGTCGCGCCCGACTCTCGGAGAACGCGCGCACCGCGGATCAGCCAGGGGGTGGGGTCAGGGCCGTTCTCGGTGAGTGCCAATGTCCGGTCGGGAACGGTGGGATCGGCCCAGATGACAACTTTGGGGTGCTCCTGATCCGTCGAACCTGGTGTCAGCGCAACGAGTTTGGAGTAGAAGTCGGCAGTAGCGGCGGGCCCCATGCCTCCGAGTATTCCGATGACGGGGTCGCTCATGGCCGCCGGAGAGTTGACGCTCTGCCGTATTCGTTGCACCTTCATATTGCAATCCAACCTTTCGCATCCAATATATTGGATACTCGTAATGTTGACTACAGTGAAGGAGATCGGAGGTGGTTGTCAAGTAAGGCGCAGCGTTCCCGGAATTGCGAAGTTCGAAAACTCAGTCGATCAGCAAGGGTTCGGTTCGCCGATCTTCACGGCCGAGAGCACGGCTTCGATTTCCCCGAAAGGACTTCCGGCAGAGGGTGTCTGATCGACGACAATCCAGTTGGAATCGACCAGTTGGCGTCGACCCGCGCCGGTTGCGTCAGCACTTCTGGAGAAGAAGACTCCGGCCGACTGAATGGTGTCCTGCGCGTCTTGAAGATTCATGCACACGACGTTGGGCATGATCGCGGGAGCTGCAGCGGGCGTCACTTCCGCGGCGACTGGGGTCGTGGCCAGTGGAGAATTCGTCGTACCGATCACCGAGGTGGTCAATGGAGCCCGAGTCGTCGTGGGTTGAGTTGTCGAGGTTGCAGTGGTGGTCGCGGTGGATGTTGATTCGGCCTCGCTGTCGGTGCTTGTTCCTGAGCACGCGGCAAGTGACGCCAAGGCGAATGCGCTGAGTCCGATGCGAACGGCAGTTGAGGGCGGGCGAATCGATGTCGAAAAGAGGTGTGGTGCGCGCACAGACGTTCCTTGTCGGTAAAGGGGCGATGAAAGCGGAGATTCGAGCGCAGAGCACATCCGACGCCGTCGATGTGCCTTATGTCGAATAGAACCATAGGCTTTCGGCACCGGATTCGAGAGGAATTGCCTACATGCATTTTCTGGAACTACGACACGCGCAGTGTGAACCCCCAGCGGCGTATTCGCCTGTCCTGGAGAGCTACGGAGACGTGCAGACTGTTCTTCTGGGCACCGACCCGCTTCCAGCACATCGACGGTTCGACGCCGTGATCGTGATGGGCGGGCCGATGGGCGTCGGCGATCAGGGCGAGGTCGAGTGGTTGGCATCCGAGATCGAATACATTCGCGATCTGGTCGAGAGCGACGTCCCGGTGTGGGGAGTGTGTCTGGGTTCGCAGTTGCTCGCCGCAGCGCTGGGTGCTCGCGTCTACACGGGAGCGGTACCCGAAGTCGGAGTTGAGGAGATCACCTTGACTGTCGAGGGCCGGCAAGATCCCGTGTGGGGAGATCTGCCCTCCGCATTTCCTGCAATGCAATGGCATTCGGATACCTTCGACATACCGAACGGCGCGGTGAGGCTCGCTGGTTCAGCCAAGTATCCGAATCAACTCTTCCGATACAAGCAGAGTTACGCCGTTCAGTTTCACCTCGAAGCGTCCTCCGCGGTGGCGCGCGAGTGGATGGAACTGGCCGAGTACCGCGATTCGCTGCATGCTTCGTTGGGAGTGGACGGTCCGCGCATCTTCATGGATCAGTTGGGTGCAGCCGAGTCGCAGGGGCTCGAGATTGCCGCAGCCGTGATGGAGAAATGGTTGAAATCCATCTCCACCGAATAAGCCAGTTTTGTCCTGATTGACCGATTTACCTGTTACCTTGTGTTCTCGTGGGTGGATGAACCGATCCGGTCGAGCAACACACCTCGTAGAGTCCGGATCTCCCCCCCCGCGAAAGGGGAGCGATGCGCCGGATGCGGAAGATATCGACAGCAGCAGTGACGTGTGTACTCGCGTCGACCGCGGTCTTGGGGGCGACCCAGGCCAATGCATCCCCGTGGGATTGCAATGTCACCGGGAGCTTGGATCAATCAGGTGGGCCGACCAATCCGATTCCCTGGCTCAACGGCACGGATGGCAAACTGCCGGAATTGCAAGGCAGCACCTCGGCGGTCGAGTACATCACGGGCGCGCTCAGCCCCAACCAAACCGTCGAGCGGTTCAACGTTCTCGGCACGGATCTCGGCATCATGTGGGACAACGGCGCAGGTCAGGTCCTGACAGCTTTCGGTGACACCGTCGGTATCGGATCTGATCCTCTGTGCTCCGGGGTGGTCGGCGACTGGCGCAGCAACGTCCTGTTCCGTAGCTCCGACGGAAATCTGTCCGACGGCATGAACATCGACTCCTCACCGACCGACCGACCGAATCACTCGCGCGAGATCATCGGAAGTCTGAAAGTCACCGGCGTCGAAACCAGCAGCATTCCGACGACGGGTATCTCGGTGGGTGGCGTTCAATACGTCAATTACATGTCGATCCGCTCGTGGGGAGGGTCGGGCGAGTGGGTCACCAACTTCTCGCAGATCGCGTCCTCACACGATAACGGTGAGACCTGGCAGGTCGAACCGGCCTCGTCCCGGCCCAATCTGCCGTTGACGGGTAACGACAACTTCCAGATGGGTTCCTTCGTCAAAGACGGTGGTTACGTCTACAACTTCGGTACCCCCGCGGGACGTTTCGGCGAGGGGCGCCTTTCGCGGGTCAAGGAAGCCTCCATCGCGGACGTCGCGGCGTACGAATACTGGGACGGAAAGGCATGGGTCCCCAACAATCCCGCTGCCGCGGCGGTAGTTCTCGACGGGGATGTCAGCGAACTGTCGGTGCAGTACAACAACTATCTCGGCAAGTTCGTCGCGATGTACTCCAACGAGTGGGGAGCGCTGGTGCTGCGGACGGCGTCGGACCTGACCGGTCCGTGGAGTGCACCCGACGTAGTGATCGGCACCGACGAGGTTCCGGGCCTCTACGGCGCGTACATGCACCCCTGGTCGCAGGGGCAGGACCTCTACTTTCTCGCCACCACGTGGTCCGACTACAACGTGATGCTCATGAAGACCACGCTGCACCAGTGAACCGGATGGTTATCGTTGAACGGTGAGCACCACCGACAATGCGCTACTGATCACCGCCCTTCGAGACGTGTTGGTGGGACCACTACCCGAAATCGGCCGACGATTTTCGACGCTGATCGCGGACATGGCGCCGCACACCTCTCTGGTGATCTTCACCCGTGAATGCACCGGTAGGCCGCGCAAGGTTGCCGGGGATCCAGCTGTCGTCGATCGTGTGACCATCGCCGAACTCGACCGTATCCGTACGGATCTCACTGTCGGACAGATATTTCGGGGAAAATGCGCTATCGCCGGCCGAGACCGTGAAGTGCTCGCGATGCTCGATCGAACAGACACCCTACTCATGCTGACGCCGCACCCCGGACCGGTGAAGGCGGCATCCCTCGAATTGATCCAGGCACTGTTCGCGGTGACTGCAACCGGAATTCAGCTCCAGGTGCGGAACGCGAGTCCGGCATATCTCGCCGAGTCGCGGGCAGCGTCGTCCGAGCGTGCACGCACCGTGGCAGAGATGACGGAGGTGCATGCGGCCACCCTCGAGACGATGCTGGCGACGCTGCGCTCGGCGGATCTCGACGACACGCGTGCTCGAACCTCGGCCAGGGAGACTGCGGCTTCGGCCCTGATCGGCCTGCGTTCGGCCGTCGACGTGCACCGCGAGTTGGCCGAGGAGTCGACCACCACCGCTTTTGCGCGGATGCGTGGGGAATTGCGTTCGCTGCTCAAGCATCGGGAAATCGCGTTGGAGTTGGTGGAGCCACCCGTCGACGGGCGTGGGTTACCCGGTGAAGTGGCGCACGGCGCCCGCGCGGTCGTCCGCGGCGCGGTCTTGGCCTTGACGGATCAGCAGACGCTCTCGCGAATCCGGGTGGCCTGGACCCTCGACGCGGCTTCGCTCTCGATCGACATCCGCGACGACGGTGGTGGTGAAGCCGACGTGATCGACGTGGAACGCCAATTACGTTCGAGGGTAGAGACTTTGGGTGGAACCGTCGAATCCGAGTCGACGCCCGGGTGGGGGAACCGGATCAGCGCAACCATCCCGCTCGACGCGCCCGTCGCCCTACCGAACCGCGACGTCCTGACGGAACTGGCTCCGCGGGAGTTCGAGGTACTCGAGCATCTGGTGGCCGGACGGCGCAACAAGGCAATCTCGGAGCGACTCGGCGTCAGTGAGAGCACAGTCAAGTTTCATGTTGCCGGGGTCCTGCGAAAATTGGGCGTCGAGAGTCGGGGTGCGGCGGCCGCCGCGGGCGCGGAGGCCGGCGTGAAGCCTGCACCCTAGTCCTTTCGGCCAGGTCGGTCAGTCAGTTCGACCAGGGTTGCGGGCACCTGCTCCGGGCTAACCTTTCAACGAGTGCACATATCGCAATGCGAAAACACGGCGCCATGTGACGACACGTCCTCAATCGCACGAAGCCAGGAGCAAAGCCATGCCACAGCAGGTACGCGGCGTCATCGCCCGATCCAAGGGTGCCCCCGTCGAAATCGTCCCCATCACGATTCCCGATCCCGGCGCCAACGAGGTAGTGGTCGCCATTGCAGCGTGCGGTGTGTGCCACACCGACCTGACCTACCGCGACGGCGGAATCAACGACGAGTACCCGTTCCTGCTCGGGCACGAGGCGTCGGGCATCGTCGAGAGCGTCGGCCCCGGTGTCACTCACGTCGAGGTGGGCGACTTCGTCGTGCTCAACTGGCGTGCAGTATGCGGGCAGTGTCGTGCGTGTAAGCGTGGCCGCCCGCAGTACTGCTTCGACACGTTCAACGCCGAGCAGAAGATGACGCTCGAAGACGGCACCGAACTGACGCCGGCACTCGGCATCGGCGCATTCGCAGACAAGACGCTCGTTCACGAAGGCCAGTGCACCAAGGTCGACGCCTCGGCCGATCCGGCTGTCGTCGGACTGCTCGGTTGCGGCGTCATGGCCGGCATGGGTGCCGCGATGAACACCGGCAACGTCGGACGCGGTGATTCGGTGGCTGTGATCGGGTGTGGCGGCGTCGGCGACGCAGCGATCATGGGTTCACGCCTGGCCGGTGCCAATACCATCATCGCCATCGACCGGGATCCACGAAAGCTGGAGTGGGCCACGGAACTTGGTGCCACGCACACGATCAATGCCACCGAGGTCGACGACGTCGTCGAAGCAGTCCAGGAGCTGACCGGAGGTTTCGGTGCCGACGTGGTTGTCGACGCAGTCGGCCGTCCCGAGACCTGGAAGCAGGCGTTCTACGCCCGCGACCTCGCGGGAACCGTAGTGCTGGTGGGAGTTCCGACGCCGGACATGAAGCTGGAAATGCCGCTGGTGGACTTCTTCTCGCGCGGCGGAGCCCTCAAGTCGTCGTGGTACGGCGATTGCCTGCCCGAGCGTGACTTCCCCGTTCTGGTCGACCTGTACCAGCAGGGGCGTCTGCCGCTCGAGAAGTTCGTCAGCGAGCGCATCAAGCTCGACGAGGTCGAGAAGGCATTCGAGACGATGCACCGCGGCGAGGTTCTCCGTTCGGTGGTGGTCCTGTGACATTGCGAGTCGATCGCGTCGTCACCTCGGGCACGTTCAGCCTCGACGGCGGAACATGGGACGTCGACAACAACATCTGGCTGATCGGTGACGACAACGAAGTGGTGATCGTCGACGCAGCTCACACCGCGCAGCCGATCATCGACGCTGTCGGTGGACGCAAGGTGATCGGAATCGTCTGCACCCACGGCCACAACGACCACGTCACCGTTGCGCCGGAGCTGGCCGAGAAACTCGACGCTCCGATCTACCTGAACCCGGCCGACGATGTCCTCTGGGAGATGACTCACCCCGGGGTGAAGCATCTGAGCTTGGAAGATGATCAGCGTATTGCTGTGGCGGGCACGGATATTCTGGCCATCCACACCCCCGGTCATTCTCCGGGGTCGACGTGCCTCTACCTACCGGAGGCCGGCGAACTGTTCAGCGGCGACACCTTGTTCTCCGGTGGTCCCGGGGCAACCGGGCGGTCGTACTCCGACTTCCCGACCATCATCGGGTCCATTCGCGACAAGCTGTTCGCGCTCCCCGCCGAGACCAAGGTCCACACGGGGCACGGCGACGGCACCACGATCGGCACCGAGGCACCGCACCTCGAAGAATGGATCCGCGCCGGATCCTGACGTGATCAGAACGAAAGTGGGGACGCCGGTATCGGTGTCCCCACTTTCGTCACAACGCGGAGGCCCAACCGGCGGTGTCGTTCTCACCCGGGATTGCCATCAGGCCGTGCCACAGCTCGAGGATCTCAAACCATTCTGTCTCGGATCGGCTGAGGGGCCGGACGGATTCGTAGCCGGCGCGCAGGCTCTGCCGTACCGCGATCGGTGTCGGTCGCCAATCGGTGAACAGGGTGCCCAGATAGACGCTTGCCTTGGCCAGGTCGCTCACCCGGTGGTCGATCACCACGTCGTCGAAGTCGAGTACTCCGGTGGTTCGAGAGTTTCGAGTCAAGATGTTGGCTGCACGGAAGTCGTTGTGTACCAGTTGAGTTCGGTCATCGAGCTCGGACGCCCGCGCCAAGAGGTTCGTGAGCCTACGCGTTGCCTCAGGCGCGAACCCGCGGTCGAAATTCTCCAGCCAACCACCGATGCGCTCCTTCAACCCGGTGCTGCGCGACGAGAACACCGATCCGTCGACATGGGTGGCGCCGAGCGTTCGGTGTATTTCTGCCAGACATGCTCCTGCCGAACGGACCGCCGCGCGGTCCTGCACGTCCAACCAATCTCCCGCCAACTCCGGCAGTACGGTGAATGACACTGCGCACGAAGGCCCTTCCAGTGTTTTCCGGTCCAACAGTGTTTCCCGGTCCAATCCGTTCAGGGACGTGATTGGTGACGGAACGGGCATGCCCTGCGCGGCGAGTGCGCTCAGTAGGCGCGTCGACGCCTCCAGGTTCGCGAAGCGCTCTGTGGCGCGCGACCACTTCACCACCAGCCCACCGCGGTCGCTCGCAGCCCACACAATCGCGTTCTGGTCACTGATCGCCATTCGCGAGCATTCGAGGGCCGTCAATCCCCAAGTCTGCTCGAGTACCGCCGAGACCCAATGGGTGGCTGCGCCGAAGCTGTTGAATCCGAATCGCTGCTTCAATGCGGCTTCCGACTCCACCGACTCCCAGAGCATGGACAACCCGAGTGGCAACATGCCGTTCGACTCTAGTGGGGGAAGTTCGAATCGAGGTGTCGATCTCGGAAGCACCCGAAGACGCCTTGGCGACAGCTGCAGTTCAGCCGCCTTGACTCAGTTCGCTGAAGATCAGGTTGGTCTGGGTATTGGCGATGGTCGGATCGTTGAGGTGCGCGCTGACGAAATCGCGAAGCCGAGTGGGGGATTCACACGACACGTGCACCAGGAGATCACGGTCCCCACTCATCAGGAACACTCGCTGAACGGAATCCAATCCGCTCAGGTGCTCGGCAATTTCCGTCATCCGACTTCTGGCGTGGGAGTGAATCAGAATCGACACCATCGCCGAGATCTCGAGGCCGAGTAGCTCGAGGTCTATGTCTGCGTGAAACCCCTTGATGACGCCCGATTCGCGTAGAGCGCGCATCCGCGCCAGAGCGGTCGACGGCGCTATCCCGACCTTCTCGGCGAGTGCGTTGTTGGGGATGCGTGCATCCCGGACGAGTTCGCGGAGAATCGCCGTATCGACGTCGTCGAGCCGAACATGATTCGGCCGAGCTGCGGCAGCTGCCCGTTCGATCGCATTTATCATCCGATTTCTCCCTGCCGTCGCGAAAATATTCAGCATCTATTGACCGCGCCCGTCGATGATCCTAGCTTTTGCCAAACACATCGAATTATCAAACGGTCGAGATCTACACAGTCGACTGTTGCGACGAAGGGGTCTGGATGCTTCCGAGGATCGGCCGACACGCGGGCGACGGACACACGGGCGACTGGAGGGCGCGGTTGATCGACATCAGCCCGCCGATCTCCGAATCGACGCCCGTGTGGCCAGGCGATACCGCCTTCACCCGCGCTGTCACGTCCGACCTCGGCGGCAGTGACGCCGTCACCATCAACCGAATCACCACCACTCCGCATATCGGTGCTCACGCCGATGCGCCGGCGCACACTCGCATCGACGGCGCGACCATTGGTTCCGTTCCCCTCGAGCCCTATCTCGGCGAAGCACTGGTGGTCGACATGACGGGGGTCGACGGTGCCGCCTGCATCAGGCCCGTCGAAGAGACGGTGGAGCGACTCGGCGGACATCTGCCGCAGCGGCTGATTCTGAGGACGTACCCGAAGTACCCGCGCGAGTGGGACAACGACTTCGCCGGTGTATCTCCGGAGCTGACCCACTGGTTCGCCGACCGCGGTGGAGTTCTGATCGGAATCGACGGCGCCTCGTTCGATCCGATGGACAGCAAGACCATGGACGGGCACCACGCGGCAAGCGATCGTAGCGTCGCGATCCTCGAAGGACTTTGCCTCGACGACGTCGACGAAGGCTACTACGAGTTGATCGCACTGCCGCTGAAGTTCCTCGACCTCGATGCCAGCCCGGTACGGGCCGTGCTCCGGACTCTGCCTTCATCACCCTCAACGCCGACACATGCAGGAGAAGAATCGTCATGACATCGACAACCACACTTTCGTTGGAAGACTGCGTCAAGGCCGACGCAGTGGATCCCCTGAGGGAGTTCCGCCGCGAGTTCGCGATTCCGGAGGGCGTTCTCTACTTCGACGGAAACTCGCTCGGCGCGCGTCCCATTGCCGCGCAGGAATGCGCCGCGAGAGTGATCGGCGACGAGTGGGGCAACGGCTTGGTTCGCAGTTGGAACGAGGCTGGATGGTTCGACCTCCCGGTCCGCCTCGGTGACAAACTTGCCCCGTTGCTGGGAGCAGGTGAAGGCGAAGTGGTAGTAACGGATTCGACGTCGATCAACCTGTTCAAGGCATTGGCCTCCGCGCTGTCCATCGCGGCTGCACAGGATCCCAGCCGGAAGGTGATCGTCTCCGAGCGAGACAATTTCCCCACTGACCTCTACATTGCGGAGGGCATCATCTCGCTGCTCGATCAGGGATACGAACTACGCCTGATCGACCAACCGGGCGACGTCACCGAAGCAGTAGGACCGGACACCGCCGTAGTGATGTTGTCGCACGTCAACTACCGCACCGGAAACCTGTATGCGATGACGGAAGTCACTGCAGCAGTGCAGGAACGTGGCGCCCTCATAATCTGGGATCTCGCACACTCGGCCGGCGCCGTCACTGTCGATCTGAGCGGAGCCGACGCCGACTTCGCGGTCGGGTGTACGTACAAGTACCTCAACGGTGGTCCGGGTTCGCCTGCATTCATCTGGGTCAACCGTCGCCATCAGAACACCGGAATCCAGCCGCTGTCCGGGTGGTGGGGGCACGCGCGACCGTTCGCGATGGAGTCGGCCTACGAACCCGGCGCAGGAATACGGCGCTTTCTGAGTGGTACTCAGCCCATCACGTCGTTGTCTCTCGTCGAATGTGGTCTTGACGTCGCGCTCAAAGCTGACATGGCCGACATCCGCAGCAAGTCGCTCGCGCTGGCCGATCTCTTCATAGACCTCGTCGAGGAGCGTTGCGCTGCTTACGGTTTGGAGTTGATCACGCCGCGCGAGCACGAGCGTCGTGGCTCGCACGTGAGTTTTGTTCATCCCGAGGGCTATTCGATCATGAAGGCTCTCATCGCGCGGGGCGTCATCGGCGACTACCGCGAACCCGGAGTGCTGAGGTTCGGTATCACTCCGCTCTATCTCGGATACGCCGACGTGTGGAACGCCGTCGACGTGTTGCGAGACATCCTCGAGAACAAGTCCTGGGATCGCCCCGAATTCCGCGAGCGCGACGCAGTCACCTGATTCTTCTTCCAAGTTTCCGCGGACCGGGAGGTACCGCCTTTCGCAAGGAGCTTTCATGAGTGATTTCAAAAACATTCAGCAGCGAGAATCAGGTCTCAAACGCGAACTCGGCCCCAAGCAGATGAGCATGATCGCGCTCGGCGGTGCAATCGGCACCGGACTCTTCCTCGGCAGTAAGTTCGCCATCGGATTTGCCGGCCCGAGCGTCATCATCAGTTACGCGATCGGCGGGTTGATCGCCCTCCTGCTGATGGGTGCCCTCGCTGAAATGACTGTTGCACATGCGACATCAGGTTCGTTCGGTGCGTACGCAGAATTCTACGTCGGACCGTTGATCGGCTTCCTCGTTCGCTATCTCTACTGGTCATGCATCGTCCTCGCGGTCGGGACCGAGGTCACCGCGATCGGTGAATACATGCAGTTCTGGTTCGCCGACGTACCGTCGTGGCTGTGGATCGTGTTGTTCTCCGGAGTGCTGATCGGCGTGAACATGTTCAACGTCAAGGCCTTCGGAACGATGGAGTACTGGTTCTCGACGATCAAGGTCTTCGCGATCGTGGCGTTCATCGTGATGGCAGCGTACGTCGTGTTCGGTAGCGGAAACCCGGACTACGGATTTCACAATTACACGGCCGGTGGCGGATTCTTTCCGAATGGTTTGTCCGGCATGTGGTTTGCCGTGATCGTATCGATCTTCAGCTACTTGAGCATCGAGATGATCGCCATTGCGGCCGGTGAGGCGGAAAACCCCACGGTGGCGGTGAAGAAGGCATTCCGTGTGACGATCGTCCGACTGTTCGTCTTCTACATCGCAACGCTTGCCTTGATTCTGGCAATCGCTCCGATGGACAAGATATTGAGCGGCGGAAGCCCTTTCGTCACGGTGATGCAGGTCGTGAAGATTCCGGGCGCAGACAGCGTGCTGAACTTCGTGGTGATCATCGCCGCGCTGTCCGCGATGAACAGTCAGCTGTACGTGTCTTCGCGAATGATGTTCTCGCTCTCCCGTGCTGGTGACGCGCCGGCCATTCTCGGCAAGGTCAGGGCCAACGGCTCACCGGTCAATGCCTTGCTGCTGTCGACGTCGGGTATCGCCGTCGCAACAATCGTCTACGTTCTCTTTCCCGAGCAGGCATTCACCTTGATGATCTCGCTGTCGATGTTCGGGGCAATGGCGACGTGGCTGCTGATCTTCGTGACGCACTGGTTCTTTCGCAAGCGGATGGCAAGCGAAGGACGAACCCTCTCGTTCACGATTCCGTTCTTCCCGGTGGGGACGATACTGGGTGGTGTCCTCATGGTCGCGATCCTCGTCACGACATTGTGGGTCGAGGATTTCAAGATGACCTTGGTGTTCGGGGTGCCGTTTGTTCTTGCCGTGATCGGCATCTACTACTTCACCCGATCACGTCGGGCGCAGAGTCGAGCGGTAACGGCTGAACAGGTTCAGGACGAGATCACCGGCACGGTGGTCAAGCGGGTTCCCTGACTTACATTGGCAATCACAGGGTTTCGGCGAAGAACTCCATAGTGCGGGTCCAGGCGAGGGCAGCAGAATCCGGGGCGTAGTGGCTGGCCGAAGTGTCGTTGTTGAACGCGTGGCCGGCGTCGGCATAGCGGTACACCCGGGCGAGATCGGACGCGGTTGCGCGCAATTGCTCGACGCTCTCCGGCGGGATACTCGGATCGAGGTCGCCGTAGTGACCGAGCCACGGGACCTGCAGTTGCGCAGCGAGTTCGGTGCCTGCGGCAATCCCATCCCATCGGGCTTCTGCAACGCCGCCACCGTAGTACGTGACAGCGGAATCGACGAGGGGTACGGCGGCACACCACAGGGATGCGGTGCCGCCCATGCAGAATCCGAGGGAGCCGACTTTGTCTGCTCCCTCGGATCGGCTGTAGTCGACGGCGGCACGTACGTCGTGGCCGATGCTTGTGCTGTCGAGTGCCATGAGCGCATCCTTCGCGGACGGGAAGTCGGTGAAGGAGGTCTGTGCGCCGCGGTGGTAGAGATGCGGGGCGACGGCAAGGTAGCCGGCATCGGCGAGGCGTTCGAGGATGCTCTCGATGTGTTGGTTCACGCCCCACGCTTCTTGGAGAACTACTACCGCATGTCTCGGTTCACTCGGCGAATCCGGTCGGCTGACGGTCAGCGGTACATCACGTGTGGTCGTCGTGAAAGTTCCCATGTCCCGACTGTATGCGAGCCCAGCCTGTAGGTGCACGGTCGAACTAGACTCGTCAAATGTTGAGTTCCGCCGTTCCGCCGATCAGCTTGGTCAGTTGGCCGACGCCCGTCGAACCTCTGGCGCGTTGCGCGCAGGCACTCGGATTGGGGCCGGAAGATCTGTGGATCAAACGTGACGACGTCACCGGCCTGGGCGGCGGCGGCAACAAGATCCGAAAGCTGCAGTACACCTGCGCTCAGGCTTTGGCCGTCGGCGCGACGACTCTGATCACTACCGGTGCACCGCAAAGCAATCACGCTCGCTTGACTGCGTCGGCAGCAGCCCGTTTGGGATTGCGTTGTGTGCTGGTGCTCGGTGGTGCCGAGCCGGAATCCGCGCAGGGAAATCTCGTTCTGGATGCACTCGCGGGCGCTGAGATCGTCTGGGCCGGTGGGGACACGGCATCCGCGCTCGACGCCGCGGTGCAGGCCGTCGCGGACTCGGGCGGTGTACCTTTTGTCATTCCCTTCGGTGGTACCAGCGCGGTGGCTGCGCAGGGATACGTGGACTGCGCACGCGAGATCGAACAGCAACTCGCCGGCGTCGATCGCGTCGTGGTTGCACTCGGATCGGGTGGAACGATGGCAGGCCTTGTCGCGCATCTGGGCGTCGACAGAGTTGTGGGCGTCGACGTCGGGGCTGTTGCCGACCCGGTGTCGACTGTCGCTGGGTTGTTGGACGAGATGCCTGGTCCGACCGTGCGAGCCGCAGATCTTCAGATCCTGCGAAACCAAGTTGGACAAGGATATTCGACGCTCACGGAAGCATCAGCCGGCGCGATCCGATGTTTGGCTCGTACTGAGGGCATCTTCCTCGACCCGACGTACACCGGCCGAGCCTTTGCGGGATTGATCCAACTCGTGAAGGACAAAGCCATCACGGCGGGATCAAAAACGGTCTTCCTGCACACCGGTGGGTTGCCTGGCCTGTTCGGACATCCCGAACTGTCGACGCTGCGGTGAGCGAGCAGATCGACTACCCGCTCAGCAGTCCGCTCGACGAACTGTCCGAGTGGCAACGCGTAGTGCGACCGCTGCGCGTCAGTGCCGACGGGTATCTGCGTTTGGCGACCAATCGGCTGTCAGTCGACTCCGACTACACGTGGGAGATGCACCGCCACAGCGATCACGAATTGCTGTGGGCGATCGACGGTGTTCTCGAGGTCCGTACTCCGGAGACTGTGTACACGGTGCCGAGCGGGGTCAGTCTGTGGATCCCGTCCTATGTTCCCCACGAGGTGACGGCGCGTAGCGGCACAGAATTGTCGTGCACGTGGTTGGTGGCATCCGATGCGACCGGGTTGGATCGTGTGGTGGCCTTGTCCACCCCTCCGCTGCTCGAACAAGTACTCGATCACCTCACCCGAGACGACCTGACCGACGCGGCTCGTCGACGAGCCGAGGCGTTTGCCATCGACCTCGTCGAACCTGTTCCGCGACTGATTTTCGATGTACCGCTGCCGACGACGCCGTGGCTTCGGCAGATCGCAGATCAGTTGGTCGCCAGCCCGGCCGACACCCGATCGGTCGAGGAGTGGGCCACCGACGCGAAGGTCAGTACGAGGACACTCACACGAAGGTTTCCGGCCGAGACCGGATTGACCTTCTCGGAATGGCGTATGCGATTGCGGGCTCATCACGCGATGCAACTTCTGGCACTCGGTCGAAGCATCTCGTTTGTGGCGCGGAAGACGGGTTTTCGTTCCGAAAGCGCGTTCGGTGCGGCTTTTCGTCGAACGATGGGCGTGACACCGGGGGAGTTTGCAAGCCTGATCGATCATCCGCGCGCGCCAATGACCGATTGGCTACAGGACTAGTCCGAACAGCGACTCTAAGCGCCTCGATCGGACTTGTGCCGTGCCGCAGAATGAACTTAGGGTTGGCTAAACAATCACCCTGTAGGAGTTCTGCGTGCGCGCAATTCGATCATTTTCTTTCGGTTCCAGAGTCATCGCAGCGGCGGCGGTTGCCGTCGTAGGTGCGATGGTGGTGACCGGCTGTTCCTCGTCGTCGGCCGACTCCGAGCAGACGGACGTCCGGACCGTCGCGTCGGCGTACGGGGACATCGAGGTGCCGGTTTCACCTGAGCGCGTCGTCGCCGCGTCGTACGACACTCCTTGGCAGCTCATGTCTCTCGGAGTGAAACCGGCTGCTGTGCAGGACTACGGCAAGTGGATCAGTGAATTCACGCCGGAGCAGCAGGCCTTCGTCGACGGGCTCCCGACCATCGGGCCTTTCGGGGAAATGAACTTCGAAGCGATCGCTGCGGCGGATCCCGACATCATTGTCGGCGACGCCGACGAGGTGGACCAAGCGGCGTTCGACCGTCTGTCCGGCATTGCACCCACCGTCATCGTCAAGGGAGAGAGCCGAGGCGACTGGAAGAAGATCACCACCGAGCTTGCTGAGGCAATTGGCAAGACCGACGTGCTCGAGTCGACGCGGACTGCTTACGAAGAGAATCTCGAACGTGTCCGTGGCGAGTACGCCGACGTGATCGCGACCAACAAGTGGATTCACATTTCACTCGGAGACGCGCCCGGCGCTTTCTCGGTTCAGCAGCCCACCGGTGCGATCGGCAATTTGGTGGTCAACGAACTCGGATTGGCGTACGGGCCCGGTGTTCCGACCAATTACACCGATGCCGGATACGCGTCCTATCCGATGGAGCAGTTGGCCGACATCCTGAACGGCGTGACGGTCGTGCTGTATCCGCTGAACGCGGACGGGTCGACCAGTGCGGCGGTTCAGGCGGTCCTCGACGACAACCTCTTCACGAGGCTGCCGGCGGCGCAGGCCGGGCACGTCTTCGGATTGCAGTCGAGCGTCACAGACTTCGTGACTGCGAACGGTTGGCTGAACGAAGTGAAAACGAAGGTGTTTGCAACGCTCTGACGCTTGCTCACCTTTTCACTGCGTGCCCGCAACTGACCAGTTGAGGGCGCGCAGTCTTTTTGGTCGCCACTACGAGCGGAAATCCTGTCCTCTGCTTATGATTTCTGTCACTGCCGGTTACCGTTACTTCGACGAGGGCGACGCGGTTCGACCTTGCCTTGGCAGGGATCATCGATCCTCGGCGACGTGCGGAGGTGGTCGCCATCCCCGCAGATCCGTGGGGTATTTTGTCCGTATCTACTGTCGGGGTGAGCAGTGATGTGCGGGGGAGTTTCTGGTGAGTACAAGCGCTCGTGCCGTCTTTCGAGAGCATACCCGTCCGGGCATTAGTTCTGGTTTGCTGAGCGTGAACGGTGCGTGGGGCGAATCGTTCGAGGGGACGAAAGGCGAGATCGGCGAATGACAGCGACTTCCGACGCACGGCGTACCGAATCGAACGCTGTCCAGAACACCGACTCGCCGTCCGGCGAAAATCCGCGCTGGCGCGACCGCAAGAGGTACCTGTGGCCGCTCGGATTGCTGATTCCACTCAGCCCGTTCATCTCCTGGTTTCTCGTCGACAACCTTCGTCTCGGATTGTTCTGGGCGACCGGCGCGTGGCTACTGGTCATCGTCATCCCGATCATCGACATGCTGGCCGGTGAAGACGGCGAAAGTCCGCCGGACGATGCGATCCCACGACTGCAGAAGGACCGCTACTACCGCTGGTGCACTTACGCGTTCCTCCCCTTGCAATACGCCGGTCTGGTCTTCGCCTGCTGGTGCTGGATCAACGCTCCGATGGGAATCGCGGAGAAGATCGCGATGTCGTTCACGGTGGGCGTCGTCGCCGGCGTCGGTATCAACGCGGCCCACGAGCTCGGCCACAAGAGCGAGAAGATCGAACAGTGGCTCGCGAAAGTGGCGCTTGCGCAATCTCTCTACGGGCACTTCTACGTGGAACACAATTTCGGCCACCATGTGCGTGTAGCTACTCCGCAGGACCCGGCCAGCTCACGGTTCGGTGAGAGCTTCTGGAGGTTCTTGCCACGAAGTGTGTTCGGCGGGCTGCGTTCGGCATGGCGCATCGAGAGCGCTCGACTCCAGAGGAAAGGCAAACGAACCTGGAGCTTCGAGAACAATATTCTCAACGCTTGGGCGATGAGTGTTGTCCTCTTCGCGACGCTGATCGGTATCTTCGGTTGGGAGGTCGCGCCCTGGCTCCTGCTGCAGGCAGTTGCCGGATTCACCTTCCTCGAAGCCGCGAACTACCTCGAGCATTACGGCCTGCTGCGTGGCAAGCGTGCCGACGGCTCGTACGTTCGCTGCAGCCCCGCTGACAGTTGGAACAGCGATCACGTCGTGAGCAATCTGTTTCTCTACCAACTGCAGCGGCACAGCGATCACCACGCCAACCCGAAGCTGCGGTACCAAAGTCTGCGTAGCGCGGCCGAAGCGCCGCAACTTCCGGCCGGCTACGCAGTGATGATCGTGATCGCGTGGATTCCACCGCTGTGGCGCCGGGTGATGGATCAGAGATTGTTGGACTACTACGACGGCGACACAGAACGAATCAACGTCGGCTGATCACGTAGCCCTCTCTGAACTGTTCGGAGTTGTCGTCTCAGCGACCGTCGTCCCACACGGTGTTGCCGCTTGCAGTCGTCGACGGGTAGTCCTGGACGGCGTCCCAATGCTCGACGATTTTGCCGTTCTCGTCGAATCGGAAGATGTCCATCGAGCCGCTGCCGGCCGTTCCCCCACCGGACGAAGCGAAGGTCTGAACAAAGACGAAGTCGCCCTCGGCTACCGTCCGTGGAAACTTGGTGGCCTTGTCTCCGGTAACGGGTTCGATCCCGGCCAGTGCGGTGACAAATGCGTCCTTGCCGTCAGCGAACGAGGGGTTGTGCTGGGTGTAGGTCGGACCGACCAGCTGGTCGGCAGCCTCGGTGGCTTTGCCTTCGTTGAAGGCGAGCTGCAGGAACGTCAACGCGTTGGCCGTGTTGCGCTCCAAGACTTCTGACGACTTGGACGGCGACGAGGTGGGTCCGTCGAACATCGTGTTCGGATTCGCGGACGTTTCCGGCACGTCTTGAATGGCATCCCAGTGTTCGACGATCTTGCCGTTGTCGACGCGGAAGATGTCGAACACGGCCTGGCCGCGGTCGCCGGGTGCAGACGTGGTGTGGGACTGGAGGGCAACCAGATCGCCCTCGGCGAAAACGCGAGTGATCTCGGCATGCAATCCGGGTGTGGCCTCGACGTAACCGCCTATGCCGCTGACAAATCCAGCTGCCCCATCGGCGGCGGTGGGGTTGTGTTGGATGTAGACGTCGCCAAGGTATCGGTCGGCGGCTTGCTGAACCTGACGGCCGTTGAACGCCAGTTCGTAGAAATCCGTGACGATGGTCTTGTTGGATTCGAGTTGATCGCCCTTTTCGGCAACAACGCTCGTGGACGTCGTAGAACTGCTGGGCGTTGCGGATTCCGCGTCGTTGGAGCACGCGGTGAGCAGGAGTGCGGCGGCAGCGGGAACAGTCATCCAGGCTGCGCGCCTACGAAGGTTGCTCATATTCAGTGTGCGACGGTGAAACGCTGGCGACGGTGTGCCGGAGTCTCGATCTCGTCGACAAAAGCGTGTGCGTAGTCTTCTCCCGCGATGGCGGAGTTGCCCTCGGCGTCCGTCAGGAGGATGTCGCCACCCACCTGGAAGGATCCCTTCGGAGCGATGCCGGCATGGGCGCCGAATGCCGCGGCCGGGCTCACGTAGAACCAGTCGACATTGCTGTCGGTCGCGCGGAGCGCATCGAGGACGTCGGCGTGAGCGAGTGCCTCACCCTTGTATGCGTCCGGGAAGTCGGGGGTGTCGACGACGCGTGGCCCACCCTCGGAGACCAACAGGCTGCCGGCGCCACCGACTACGGCAATGCGAGCACCGTTGCGTGCGGCGGCATCTGCGAGGGGAGTGACGGCGTCGAGCAGGCGCTTGCCGTCGATCTCGCGAGCGGGGATGGCAACGACAACGACGTCGTTGTCTGCCGTGATCTGCTCCACGATCGTGTTGTCGTGAACAGAACCCTGCACGACATTCGTGTCGGTTCCGGACTGCGCGCTGCGAGCGACGACGGTTACCTCGTGGCCGCGTGAAGCGGCTTCTTTCGCGATTGCGCTTCCTGCAAAACCGTTTCCACCGAATACTGCGATCTTCGACATGGGGTGTGCCTTTCCTTGATGTCGTCGTTGTGCTTGTAGTAGTAAATTTATTCACAGCGAGGTGCATTGTCTCGGTCAGATGCGGGCATTCCTTGGTGAAAAACAGACATCATGATGACGATGGGCCGACTGCTTCGGGTCGACGTTGCGAACCGTAGGGTTGGTACATGACTCTCACCGCCGACAACAATGCAGGTCCAGTGGCAATCGAGCGCTCGGACGTCGAAGCTGCGCGGACTGGTATCGCAGGACTGGCGCGGCGTACTCCGATCTTTCGCTCTGCGCTACCGACGCCACAGGGTGAGGTACCGGTTCTGTTCAAGCTCGAGTACCTCCAGCACGGCGGTTCCTTCAAAGTGCGCGGCAGTCTCAATGCAGTGGAACGAGCGGTCGCCGACGGCACCATGCCCGATGCCGGCGTGGTGATCGCGTCTGGCGGCAACGCTGCAATCGGGGCCGCGTGGGCAGCGCGGCGACGAGGACTCACCTGCACAGTGGTGGTGCCGGAGACAGCGCCTGATGCCAAGGTGAAGGCTCTCGGAGAGTTGGGTGCAACCGTTCACAAGGTAGGCGACCGGTATGCACTCGCTGCTGCCGCTGCGGCGGACATCGCACGCACCAGCGGTGCGCTCGAACTGCACGCCTACGACCTGCCGGACATCGTCAGTGGGGCCGGCACCATCGCTCTCGAGATCGAAGACGACGCATCCGGACCGATCACGTATTGCGTTGCAGTCGGCGGCGGCGGATTGGTCTCTGGAATCGTCGCGGCGGCTCGTCCCGAAGATCACGTGGTAGCCGTCGAGCCGACCGGGGCTGCCACCTTGCGCACCTCGCTCGATGCGGGGCGTCCGGTGGATATCGAAGTGAACAGTATCGCCGGAGACTCGTTGGGGGCTACACGAATTGGTGCCATCGCCTGGGAGACACTGCATGAGAGTTCGGTAGACAGTGTTGTGGTCGAAGATGATTCGATCCGACAGGCGCGGGCATTCCTGTGGCGGGAGTTCCGGATTCTGGTGGAGTTGGGAACCGCAGCAGCATTGGCTCCGGTTCTGAACGGAACGGTGTCGCCGCCGTCCGACGGTGAACTGTGCGTGGTTTTATGCGGAGCCAACACACATCCGACCGACCTGTAATTTCAGCGTATTTGTTTGCCTGCGTGTGAGAAAGTCGCAGGTGGGTACCTCTCGCAGTATGAGTACCAGCAGCATTATCTGGATAATTGTTGCCGTGGTCGTGGTGATAGCGATCGTGGCCGCACTCCTGTGGGTGGCGCGAAACAGGCGTGACGAGCGTCGTCACATCGAGGCAGAACAGATCCGCGAAGACGTCGCAGACAAGTCACTGCAAGTAGGCGAGCGCGAGGCGCGGGCAGAAGAGACAGCAGCCAAAGCGCGCATGGTGCAGGCAGAGGCCGACGCCAAAGCGGCGGAAGCGTCTGCGCTGCAACATCATGCAGCGCAGCATCGGAAAGAGGCGACGAGTTCTCGCGAGGAACTGAACCAGCAACGAGATCATGCAGACACGATCGACCCCAAGGTTCCCAACCCCGAAGAACCGCGGTCGACGCCGGATCAGAACCCTCGAAACCCTTGATCTCGAAACACTTGATGCAGGCGTTCGAGGGAAGCGTCTGCCCGTATATGGTTCGACGATCATGATGAATAAAGAATCGTCACCGCACGACCAGAAGAGCGTTGCGTCCACGGCGGCTGACGTCGCACAGAACAATGTCTTCGAGCGCTTTGCCCGTGCCGGATTCGTCGTCAGCGGTGTGGTTCATCTGCTGATCGGATATATCGCGATCCGCCTTGCTCTCGGTGGATCCGGGTCTGCGGACCAATCGGGTGCGATGGCCGAGTTGGCAGGAAAGCCAGGGGGTGTCTTCGCTCTGTGGGTCGGCGTCGTGGCCTTCCTTGCCATGGCCTTGTGGAGATTGGCCGAAGCTGCGTTGGGAAGCTCGTCGTCGCCGTCCTCTGACGACAAGAAGAAAGAGTTCTTCAACCGCGCAAAGGCTCTGGGCATTTCGCTCGTCTATTTCGGTTTTGCTTTCACTGCATTCGGATTCGCCCGCGGTAGCGGGAAGTCCAGCAGCGGTCAGAGTGCGGGGATCACGGCGCGTTTGATGGAGAACACGCTTGGAACTATCGCATTGGTGATCGGCGGGATCGCGATCATCGCCGTTGGTGTGTACCACGTGTACAAGGGCGCGAGCCAGAACTTCCTCGATGATCTGAAAGGCACACCCAGCAACTTCGTGCGCCGACTCGGAACCGTCGGGTACGTCGCCAAGGGCTTGGCCATCGCTGCAGTCGGCATTCTGGTTCTTCTTGCGGTCAACAGTTCCGAACCCGGCAAGTCCTCCGGACTCGACGGAGCGTTCAAGACGCTGGGCGCGCAGCCGTACGGAGTGGCGCTGCTGATCCTTGCCGGATTGGGCATCATCACCTACGGGCTCTACTGCTTCGTGATGGCGCGCTCGACGAAGATGTAGCGCCTGTAGGCAAGTGGGCCTATCCGAATGACCCGGTCTGGAAGCCGACGTCGCTGCCCGACGAAGTTCCCGTCGAGCTACCGAATATGGGTCGTCTCGGAACCAGATCATGCATCAGGTTCACTGCTGCAGGGTCGATCATCGCCGCATTTCCACCGTTCGCCAGAATCGTGATCGACCAGCCGCTGTCGGGAACCAGCAGGGTGATGCAGTTGGATCCCGAGCTGTCTCCGTTTTTCTTGGCGAACCGTTGTGGGAAGTTCGGCGTCGGGGGTTGGAGCTGCCACGCCATTCCCATTCCGAATGCAGGATTCTCCGGAGCTTGCGTGTCGATCTGCTCGAGCATCGAGGTCAGGACTGGTTTGAGCGGGTTGTTTCCGTAGCCGAGAGTTGTTGCAGCCCAGATCGACATGTCCTCTGCGGTGCTGACCAGCCCACCCCCTCCTGCGATCGCACCCGTGTTGTTCCACAGAGGCGCTCGTGTGCCGTCGAGGTAGTACGGAACGGCAAGGTCGGTTGCTTTGGTCTCGATCACGGTACCCATCATCCCGAGCGGGTCGGTGATTTCGCGGGCGACTGCCGCCGCGAATGGCGGCTTCTCTTGTCCCGGACTGATTTTGTCGGCCATGAGTGTGCCGAGCAGTCCGAACCCGAAGTCCGAGTACAGCCAG
The DNA here is from genome assembly GCF_029269915.1 of Rhodococcus sp. C3V. Taxonomy (NCBI): domain Bacteria; kingdom Bacillati; phylum Actinomycetota; class Actinomycetes; order Mycobacteriales; family Nocardiaceae; genus Rhodococcus; species Rhodococcus sp. C3V. Next base: position 3,960 of record NZ_JARJBE010000005.1, on the reverse strand, counting down.
TGGCTACCGGGGGAGAACTCCAAGGCGCCGGCGTCTTGGAGTCCTTTCCAGAGCATATTTCTGGTGTACTTCGCCTTCTCGTCCGTGCACGATCGTGTGGGATCGGCACACCCCGCCGAAAGATTGGGCGGGTCGTCGCTCAGCCCGGAACGGTGGGTGACCAGTTGGCGAAGCGTGATCTCCTCGCCGCCGATGCCTTTCGGCAGCGGGTTGCCATCCGAATACTTGCTCGCCAGGTCGTCCAATCCGACTTCTCCCCGAGCGATCAGTTTCGCCAGTAGTGCAGCGGTGAAGGTCTTGGTCTCCGAGGCGATCTCGAATTGCGTTCGTGGAGTGACTCTCACGCCGTTTTCGACGTCGGCCTGGCCGTAGTGGTACGTAGTGGTGACACTCGCCTTGCGGTTCTTCTCATCCGGTTTGACGATAGCGAAGGCAAGGCCGGGAACGCCGCTGTTCAGCAGTGTCTCTGCGACGCGCTGCACCGCTTGGGCTTCCGCAGGATCGCCGACCCGCGAACCTGGATTGGGTGCCGTGGGGCCGGCGGCGCCGGCGGTCGAGGAGGTCGCGAGGGTTATGACCGCGGTTGCCGCCAGCCCTGCAACGCTGATGAACTGCCGTCGTGACGTCCGGGCGGACCCTCGATCCTGGTTATCCATTGTTTGCACATTACAACCAAAGTCGACTGGTTTGACTGTTTTGTCGGAATTGCCAAGGTGTGGTCCTTAGGCGATTGTTTCGCTAAATCACGCCGCCGTTGACGTAGATGACCTGGCCATTGACCCAACGAGCTGGGCCGGCGAGAAACGCGACAGCCTCCGCGATGTCCACCGGTGTGCCGAGGCGTTCCAGGGGAGCCAGCTTGGACAGGTTCTCCACTGTAGCTTCGTCTTTCCCGTCAAGGAACAGATCGGTGGCCGTGGGGCCTGGGGCTACGGCGTTGACCGTGATATCGCGTCCCCGTAGCTCTTTCGCGAGAACCAGAGTGATCGCGTCGACAGCACCTTTGGTGGCGGCGTACGCGGCATAAGTCGGAAATGCCAGCTTCTTCACGGAGGTGGAGAAATTGATGATCGCACCACCGCGCCGGACACGTCTGGCTGCCTGCTGGTCGACCACGAAGGTCCCTCGGACGTTGGTCCGATGCATCCGATCGAAATCGTCGAAGTTCAGTTCTGCGACGGTGGAGAGAATCATGATTCCGGCCGCATGGACGACGACGTCGATGCCCCCGAACTCCTCCTCGACCGTATCGAACAGGGCCGCGACTTCACCTTCGTCGGCGACGTCCGCATGCACCGCTATGGCGCGACCGCCCGCAGCGACGATGGCGTCAGCTGTTTCCTGGGCGCGTTGAATGTTTCCTGAATAGTGCACGGCGACAGCCATTCCGTCGGCGGCGAGCTTCTCGGCAGTCGCTCGCCCGATGCCGCCGGAAGCGCCAGTGACGATGGCGACGCGGGTGGTGGTGTCAGTCATGATGTAACTCCTGAACTGGTTTCGGTTGCATCGGACAGCTTGCGAAGCCACTCTCGTAGTAGGCCGACTTCGTTGGCGGAGAGAGAAGTTGAATCTGCGGCGGCCAGTTGGGCGTCGAGAGTAGATGCAACTCTGTTGAGTGAGGTTTCCGGGTGGACGCCGGATTCGTCGATGATGGACGCGAAGATTCCGTCGCGAACTCGCTGTGACAGCGTCGGATCGGGGTACTGTTCCGGCCTGACGACGAGCATCAGAGCGACGCCCGCATTGGCGGACATCACCATCTGCGTAGCCACGTCGACCGATACGGTCAGAACACCTGCCGCAGCGCATCGTTGGAGAACGGATCGAAGTAGCGCCTGAGCCTGCAGGGCGGTGTCGGCGCTCTGGGCGGAAGGTGAGTGCATCAAGCGGTAGTGAGCGGGATGCGCGAGCGCGAAGGCGGTGTGCGCATCCCAGCCGGCCCGTAGATCGGCAACGGGGTCATCGGAAGGTGTCGCAGCGCGTTTACCTTCGAGGTATTCGAAGAAGCCCGCCTCGACGACGGCTGCGAGCAGACCGTCCTTGTCGCCGAACTGACGGTAGAGCGCGGGGGCGCCGACGCCGGCCATCTCGCACACGGCGCGGGTGGATATGTCGCCGTTGGGGGAGGTGTTGAGCAGCTCGGTTGCCGCGGCCAGAATCTTTGCTCTCGAGCTCATAAAAACAACGCTAACACAACTATGTAATCGTTGCTATCGCCGGTTTGGTCGTGCGAACGAACTACAGACACAGGCGCCAGAACTTGATCAGATGAGTGAGCCGGTCCGGCCACGGTTCTGTGTGGAGTGACGGCTAGAGCCGTTCTGTTCTCACACTCTGAACGAAGGAATCCTGGTGATCGACTCGGAAACTACTGTTGCGCAAAATAATTCGCATTTCGGTTATCTGGGGTGGATTCTGCGGGTCATCAGTGTCGTGGCGTGCGTTGCGGTTGCAACGGTCGTTGTCTCGCTGACGCTCGGGCCGCCATTCGCGCGGGCCTGGGCACAGTGGGTTGCTCGTCATCTAGGTGGGGACTTCGAGACGGGAGTCGTTGTCGGATTTGTGACTGGGCTTCTAGGCGCCGCTGTGACTTTGTTTGCAGCGCTGATGAGTTCGTTGGCGTGGCGGCGTCGCGGTGGCCCGGCATTGTCGCTTGGTGTCGGTGCCATTGCCATGCTTGCCGTTATTCCTGGCGCAGTGAATTTGAGTATCGCGGTCGGTGCAGCAGGATCCGGTGTGAGGGCGGCGGGGAGGATCCTCGACGTCGACGGGCCGGCGTTTCGTGGAGCCTGGATAGCCGGATCTGTGGCGGGGCTGTTGCTGTATATGGCCGCGGCGCTGCTGTTAGGGAGGAGCCTTCGTTCGACGTTCGGGCCTGTCAGGCAGGTGGCGGCACCGCTCCCTGGGGTGGTCGGCTACACCGCCGATGGCCGACCCGTTTTTGCACAAGTGGGCTTCACATCGGACGGGATTCCGGTACTCGCAGATCAACTTGAAGCGCGTTATCCAGCGCGACCAGCGGTCGGCACGAATGCCTTGGCCATCGTCGCACTTGTACTTGGAATCTTCGGTGGAGTTCTTGCTATTCCAGTGGGCCATGTGTCGTTGAACCAGATTCGCCGTTCCGGCGAAAGTGGGCGAGGATTGGCAGTGGCCGGACTCGTTCTCGGTTATCTGTCGCTGGTCGTCGTCGTAGGTGTCGTATTCGTGGCTGTGTCCGCGGCCTATCGATAATTTGGGTCGCGCGTCAGAGTTGGGTGGGCTGGAGTGGCTCGATGTCGGAGGTGCGAGGTCCGAACAGGCCCATAGCCCGGGTGCGAATGGGCGGTAGTGCTTCGTGGATGCTCCCGCCGAGGCGGTGGAGAGAGTTGAACGAGCGTGATTCCCAAACCGGAAACTCTCCGTCGGTGTCGCGTGATGCTGTGTCCCACAGGAGGGCGTCACCGTTTTCGCTCCATCCGAAAACCTGCAGCGAGTCGGGGAGTGACCAATCGCCGTCGGGTTCGATCATCCAATCGAACTCGTCATCCTGTCCTTCTCTGTAGACCGAATGAAGATGGGCGGTGAGGTTGCGGGCGCGCCCTTGCCAGCCGTCCGCAAATCCGGGAAGGACGGGCGGATAGATGAGCCAGAGTCCGAAGGTCCGCGCCCAACCTGCGTGCCTGATGAATGCGCGATATGAATCGGGGAAGCCCTGCCGGTCGGGAAATCGATAGGAATCCATAAGGGCAAAATCGATATGCGCGAGCGTCGGTCGGCCGTCTACCGTCAGCGCGTTGGTTCCCTGTGCAAACACACCCTCAACGCTAGCAATAGGGGATACCGTGCCGCCCTTTCCGGCTATCGAAGCACGCCGGAATGGGTCACCGAGGCGTGTGCTCGGTGACCTCCGGGTTCAGAGTCGTGTGGTGGAGCGGCGGGGTTTCCGGTCGGGGTCGATGCCCGGTGGTGGGATGAACC